>QIFG01000050.1 GCA_003228735.1 Zetaproteobacteria bacterium | reverse complement strand
CCGCCGACCATCCATGCCAGGCCACCAACGCAAAGGCCGAGCCAGAGAGGCCAGGTGATGAAGAACACAAACTGAATCTTGGCCATCAGGCGGCGCCTCCCGTTGCGTCGATGATTGTCAGGCGGATGTCGGTCTTGTCCTTGCACATGGCCATGAACTCGCCGAAGCCCTTGCCGGAGTGCGTCACGGCCTGCTGGCCGCTAAGCGGTTCGAACTGCTCGCCAACGACGACACAGCCCCTGCTGTCTTTCAGCGGGATGTTTCCCTTGTGGAACAGAATGTCGGTGCGGCCTGGCACCTTCATGATCTTCAGGCACAGGCCAAAGTGCGGCGACATATAGAGCCTGCACTGATACTCGTCGGCCGGAATGCACGAAACATTGATGGCATTAAACTTCCACGGCAATTCGGCCGTCAGGGCAAACGGGATATCGCCGCAAAGAAGGACGCCGAAGGTTCCCTCTTTATTGCCGGCGATGCGCTTGATTGTCAGACCCAGATTCATGCCACACCTCTGATTCTTCGGCTTTTCTAAACGGGGCAGGGGAGCCCTGCTTGGGAAAGCCGCCCCGGCGAACCGGGACGGATTTCTCTCTGCTGCGAGATACCGCTAGGCGCGGTTCGCCCGGTATTCAGTCCACAGAGCATCGCGCTCTTTTGCTGAAACCTTGATGCCCAGACCTTCCAGGGCCTTGACCTCGGGCGCCCCACTCTCAGTCCAGTGCCCGGTGTTGCCCTCTTCGAGCTTGCCGATCGCCTCGGCGAACGCCTCGGGATGAACCGGCCCCTCAGCGGCTTTGGCCTTCGGCTTCACCTCGACCTCTTCGGCCTTGCCCATCCGGATCAGGATTCCGGCATCCCTGGCGCTGACATCAGCCGGCACCTTGTAGGTCTTGCCTGCAACCAACGAGTCACCGGATGCGCCACATCCCACCAGCGGCTTGATGGCCTTGATGGCAGCCTTCTTGACGGCAGCCATATCAGCGCACCTTCTTGACGCCGACTGCCACAATCGCACGGTCGAACGTCGGCGATGTGCCGGTGATCGTTTCTACAACGCGGACGTAGCGTTTAACTGCATCCGCATCGATGTTGATGGCTTCGGTTAAATCCGCTGCATCAGTCACCTGGGTGAAGGCTGCGCCGGAGATATCACCGAAGGTGCTGTTGTCTGCTGAGTCCTGCAACTTCACATCCAGCGTTGGCGTAGTTCCGCCGCCGGCGGAAGATGAAAGGATCACCTTCATGTCGCCGACATAGTCACGAATGTCGATGCCGGAGCCGTTGGCCGATGCGGCAATTCGCACCGGCGGAACGACTTCGATGGTCTGCAATAGATCGCCCAGATTACGGTCAATCATTTCGCACCCCCTTAAGCCGTGATTGCGTCTTTCATGGCCGAGAAGGATTCGGCATGGCGAATCGCCACATCGACATCCTGCAAGGTCACGACACGCACGGTGCCGGAGGTTGAGGCCGTGTACGGATCCACCGTCAAGTCGAGCGCTCCCCACATAGCGAGCAGCAGGTCGGCAAAATTGCCATAAATAATGGCAGACAGGTTCGCGCCAGAGCCTTTGGTCAGGTTCGACGGCACGGCATTGGTCATCTCCGTTTTGTAGCCGTTCAACGGCGTCTCCGGCGAGCGGTTATCCCAGACGCGCTCGGCATTGGAGCCGGAATCGACAAACGTCTTTTTGAGCTTGCCGCGCGTTGTTGCGTTGACCAGGTAGGCAAGGTTGCCGATAGCAGCGTTGGCCACCGAAACATCGGACTCCAAATCGATAATGTGGTCATAGGTCGGAGCCAATCCGTTGGTGCCGCCTGCAACATCACCGATGCCTGTGGCGTTCAGGATCCCCATCGGCTCATTCGATACGCCGGAGCCGTTGATGGCGGCCAGTTCAATGGCCAGGCCGAGAACGGTCGCCAAATCATTCTGCACGAAAGACTCGACATCAATCGAGCTCTGCTTGAGCAACTTGCGGCTGATGTCGGTAAACGCACCAACGGTTTTCGGCGACAGCGTCACCTGATCGAAGGCCTGCTCGCTTTCGGTCGGGGCGCCGGATTCGGCCACCCAGTAGGAAGTTGCCCCGCCGGTCTGGCGCGGAATGGCGATGTCGCCAACCAGGCCGGTCAACACCTGGATGCCAAGCCCGCTCAGCACCATGGCGTTGCGAAGCACGCTGATGAAATCAGCAGCCTCAAGTTCAGTGGCCACAGTATGCCCACCGGCAGTCGCCGTGCCGACATTCAGGTCACGCCCGAGCACTTCTTGCGGCAGAAACAGGCCCTGTGCAGAGCGGCCCATCTTGATGGCCACGGCATCGGAGCATTCGCGCTCGAAGGCAGCCGATTCCTGAATGGCCCTGTCCGTCGGGCTGACCAGCGCATTGATGGCGCGGACGATGGAGAAACGCTTGGTTTCCTTTTTATCCAGGCCGATCTCGGCGGTCGGGACAGGCTCGCTTGAAGCCTTTTCCAGCAATGCGGCGCGGAGTTCGTCCACGCTTTTGCCGGAGGTAACGTATGCGGCAGCAATTTCTTCGCCGCCAAAGCGGGCGAACTGCTTGCCGATGGCGAGCAGGTCGGCAGAGCGTTTGCGCTCAGCAGCCTGTGCGTCAGCGCCTGCGGCGCGAACGTCTTCGGGCGTCAGCCCTTCGTCTTTAATTTCTTTTGGCATTTCCATACTCCTATTTTCATGTTTGATTTCTTTTTCTTCCGGCTCGATGATTTCGATTCCGGCGGAATCTTCGGCGGCGCGACTAACGCCAACGCTGATATCTGCCGGGATCGGAACGATGGACACCTCGAAGGGTGTGAATTTCGTCACCAAATAGGTGTCCGGTCCATCTTTTGAGGTTTCTTTCAATATCGACTCATAAATCATGTAACCGACCGACACATTTCGGCGGATGCCATCAATGACATCCTCAAATATCTCATCAGCAAGAGCGCCTTTTCCAAAGCGCACTACGGCGCGACCTACCCGGTCCGCGTCGACACTGGCCGATTCAATCACTCCGATCTGGTCGTCCCGTTCATGATTAAGCAATAGCGGTCCGGCAGACTTCAGCCGGGTCAGGTCAACAGCGCCAGGCGAATGATCAAGGATCTCGATCATCCAGCCCCTGTCGTATGGCTCCTCTGACGAAAAGGCCAACTCAACAGTGCGGGCATCCTTATCAATGTCTTTACGCGTCAGCTCAAATGTGCGATATGCCGTGGATCCTGGCTTGATCTGTTTGCGGATTTCTTCCTTCTTTTTGTCGTTCATAGCGGCAACCTCCGCACGAAAAGGGAAATGGTTAAGGCAATGATTTCACCCCGGAGATTCGTTCGTTGAAGTTCCATCAGGCGATCGTGGCCACAACAGGCTCAAGTGGAACCATCCTGCTCTCGTAATTCGTGCGCGCTTCGGTGGTTGCCATCATGATTGTTGAGGCCGAGAAGGCGCTGATGTTCATGCTGCTTCCAAACTGATCGACCGCCGCAAAGATGTCGTCATTGCTCTTGCTCTTTTTTGCAAAGAAAAATTTGGCCGAGACGCCAGACAGGCGCGATTCAACCGCATCAATCTGCTCCTGCGATTTCGGCGTCAAAACGAGGAACGTATCCGCGCCGGATGCGGAGGCCATCACCGCCAGAGGATCATCGTTGGAAATAGAAACCCCCTTCAGTTTGATGCGCAAAACAGGCAGTGTGTACAAAATCGATTTGTGATCATTGCCAAGGCTTAGCCAGTCATAAGTCGGATCGATGGTCGGCTCTTTCGATTTGACACCGAACGCCTTGAGATAGAAAAAACGATAATAGAGATCGGGGCCATCCGCCGCATTGATGGCCAGCGCCTGGTCGAACGTCTCGGGACTGGATATCCAGTCGCGGGCCTTGAGATTATTTTTGTCGGCAGCAGAGATCTGCTGGAGGAACAGATACAGGTTGAACAGCATCTCATCCTCAATGTTCACGATATGCTCTTTCGGCTTTTTCTTGGCTGCATACATTGCCAGCGTGCCGCCGTCGGCGAACGGTTCGACAATTTTTCGATATTTCGGGGCATTCATGACGATCTTTTTGGCAATACCCAAATCCCCGAATGCCATTACGGTGTTTTCTCAAGCGCAGGAATCTCGGAACTGGGCATGAATATCGCATCACCGCCATCAATGTCGTCCAGGCCAAGTTCGGCGCGTTTTTCGTTGATTGTTTTGACGTCCTCGTTAGGCGGCGATGTATCAGTCCCGAGCACGACACCCTTCGTTTCCAGCATTTCCTGGAATTTTTTCAGTTCGTTCAGCACATCCTCAATATCCATGCCCATCGCGGCGGCAACGCGCTGCGGGCTGGATAGCCCGTTGTTGATTGCCAGCAGGCTGGCTTCCATATCTTTTTTCGGGTCAACCCAGGGCCAGCGGCGACCCTGCCAGCTGTAGACCAAGAACTTGTCCAGCTTAGCAACAGGAAGGGCGGAGCCGCCGGCTTGAATCACGGCGCCGGAGAGGATCGACATCTCCAGCATTGCGTCGGTAACCGGAGCCATCAGTGAGGAGTCGAACCAGTTTTGCAGCACCATCCACTCGTCGCGCTCCTCGAGCACGCCGGAGCGAATGGACGAAAAGCTCACGCCCTCCAGATCGTTGGCCAGGCCATGATAAGAAACGCCAAAGCCGGAGCCGATGCCGCGCAGGCAGGCCTTGTTGAACATCTCGTATTGTTGATGCGGATAGGTCGGATTGAAAGGCGTCATATCATAGCCTTCGGGCAACACCGGGAAGGTGCCCGGCTCGGCCTCGATCTCCGGAACGCCCTCTGCATCCTCGCCATCTTTAATCGCGTCTGCCGTACCTTCGGGCGACGTGATCACGCCCATCTGGGCAGCGCCGATACGAGCGGCGATGATAGCTGCTTCGCGGTAGCCGCCGAGATCGTGCAGCCGCCGCATGGCGGCATGCATCCAGGGAATGCCGCGCGGCTGCTCCAGTTCGTCCGGCAGGAAAGCATGGATGATGTCCGAGGCCGGAACGCGCTCGCGCTCACGGGCCGAGCCGTGGAAGCCGTTCGGATGGCTTTTGAATATCCAGTATGCCACAGGGCGGCGGTAGGCATCCATTTCCACACCCATCACCACGGCATTGCGATTGCCGGCCGGAGCGATATTTAGCCGGGTATCCAACCGGTCGATATCGAGAATCTGAAGCGCAAACCCGAAGACGTTGCCGGCAGCCTCGCCGCGAACCTTGCGTACCAGGAATTCACCATCGCGGGCGGCGGCGCCAATCAGAACACGCTGAACGTCGGCGAATGAATACTGGCCGGATACCTCGCAGATACCCTTGCGCCCCCACTTTTTAAAGGCGGCTTCGATGGCGTCATTGGCCAGCTTGTCCGCTGAGCCGTCCGAATTCAGAACCTGTAGTTGCAGGGTGAAGCCGTGCGGGCCGACCACATTGGTGCGAACCATGCGCAGGAACTTCTTCGCATATTCATTGTTGCGGCACATATCCCGTGATCGAGCGCGGAGCTTGTCGAGATCGCCGCGCAGCTCGCGGTCGATGCTGGCTGTAGATGTCAGCCAGGATGACGTCAGCCGGTTGATGGCAGCAGCCTCGAATTTGCGTGTCTGCCTGATCGGCGCAAGTTGACGGGCGACGCGCTCTCGCTTCCACTCGGTCAGAATTCGTGAACCATGGGTTCGACCGGGGCTCTCCTTGCCAACGGTGATCTCCGGCACGGCCTGACCTTCAGCGGCGGCCATTACAATCGCACCCGTACCTTGTTTTTGGTCGAAAGGCCCTGCCGAATCCGTTCGGCAGTCTCTTCGGCCACCACCTCGCTGCGGTATTTGTCGCGCAGCACCAGCAGATCGGGGATACCGATCCGCTGCAGCGAGCGGCCGGCGATGCTGTAGTTCGCGGCCTTCAAATTGTTCGAGTCCTCCAGATAGGCCTCGATGGCATCGAGCGTCTTGCGCGCATGGCCGCGCGGATCGGTGGTCGCAAGATCGCGGTCTGGCAGCACCTCGAACCGGCCTGACTCAAGCGTGACCCGCTCGGTGTCGGACTTGCGGATGATGTATGCCTGCCAGAGATAAATGCCAGGCGTGTATGGCACTGTCGTCGCAGCCGGAACCTCAATGAGATAGTCGGAGCCGGACGCGGCGGCTGTAATTTCGATTTCGTCTGCCGTGGATGCCTCGCGGCGGCAGGAGTATTTCAGATCATAGAGGGTGTTGGCGTAGACGGAATGGAGATCGGAGCGCTTCCACGCCCAGCGGTCCCCGGCGACAAGGCTTTCCGGTTCGTTTTCCGGATAATTCGCACTGTCGAACTGATTGGAAAGCGACATGCGCCGAATCATGGCGCACGAAAATGGAAATGGTTAAGGCAATGATTTCACTTATGCTTGAACGGTCAAACCCCGCGCCGTTAATTGGAAAATCCGATGGGGCTTTTCACCACAGAGGGTCAGCTCTGGTTTTTCTCCGCCAGCGCTTCCAGCGCAAACTGGACTGGGTATGGAGCAGGCGTCTCCGGGGCCGGCAGCGCGAGATACTTGCGCATCGCGCGCTCACTGATGCCGATCTGCCTGGCGCAGGCCCGTTGTGACATCCCAGCCCGGGCAACCAACTCACGCAGGTAGACCGGATCGGGATTGTGCCTGCTGGCGTCGAGAATCATTGCACACTCCGAATTGTCGGGATCAATTCATCGATGTCTTCAAATCCCACGGGAATGGGTGGCAACCATTTCACGATCAGTTTCCTATTCTCCGGCTGAGACTTTGGCCCCTGCCAGAAATGATGCCAGTGCGCCCGGCGGATGTGTGGACGTTTTGCCGCGCCTTCGGAGGCTGCTATATCCGTGGCTCGACGGATTGCCGCGCCCAGGCGAAACCCGGTTTGCCATACTGTCGGTTTTTTTGCCGGAAAAATCCGTGAGCCGTGCCTGCGCGTTTTTTTCGGGATCGGATTATGCGGATTGCGGGCGGCATCGGCTGGATCAATAATATCTGCATTGGCTGCGCACAGATAGACAATCAGAGACAATAACGGTTGCACGGCATCGGCCATGCCGGCGGCCAACCCGGGCATGGCCGGCAGGTTTGCGCCTGCAATTTTTGATTGCCTGCGCGCCTCGGACAGCATGGATTTTAATGCATCGCCCAGCGTGCCTCGCCATGCCGACAACGCAGCCAGGCGTCCGACATCCCCGGCAGTGTCCAGGCTGACTCGATTATCGCCTCCACCGCTGACTATCGCATACGCGGTGGCCAGCGGCGTAAAGCACCAGTCCGGCCAGTCCGGCAGATCAACACCGCGCGAGGCTCGGAAATCATCCGTAGTTTTCCATGCGTCCGGGTAAAGCCCGCCCGCTGCACGCAGATGCATGAGCGGGCGGATATCTGACTTATTATTTAGCAACTTTATATCCGTGCAGCTCATAGTTGTCGATATCAAATTTGGAGATATAGAGATCCCCGTTGCGAACAAACAAGTCGATTTCTTCGAGATCGAAAAGAGCCGCTTCTTCTTTTGTTACGATCACAATTTCATGATCTATTGACACATGCATCAAGTTTTTATCACTGTAACTTGAGATGCGATCCCATGCGTGTGCTGACGTTTTGAAGCTGAACGATGTTGAATCGTCATCGCAAACGATAAACGTGTTTTTAATAGTCGCTTTGTTGTTTGTCAGAACATACACTGATAAATCAAAGTCTTTAATTGTTGTATAAATATCTACGCCACAATTGACCATGCCTGTCAGTACTGATTCTGAATTGATAATAAGATCGTTTTCCATTCTTTCTCTCCCTTTCGGTGGTTTTTTCGCCTCGCCTATCTGGCGGGCATAGGTGTATTATGGGCATGCTGTGCCTAATGTCAAGCTTTTCCTCTGTGCCTGAGACTTATGCTCTGTTTTTCTCTATTTTTTTCTGCTCGCTTATAATTTGGCTGATACGGCGGATGCTCAGCCGGAAGCGGCGGGACAGCAGCGCCGGGCGCTCGTTTCGCTGATAGTCATGGAATATCCGCATGTCCCGCTTCCGCATGTGTTCGCGATCAAATTTCGTTTTGCCGATGTATGGACGATCGCCGCCCCACAGATTGCGGAGATCACTCTCGATGCGCAGGGCCTTTTCCTCATCCATCTCCGGCAACTGGCCTTGAATGCGGGCGATAAGATCGCTTACGAAATCAGCCATACCTCACCAGTTCGTGGCGAAGCCGCCACGCTTGCGGCCCGGCTTCCGCTTACGTCGTGATGCCTGCCCGCTGTCCCGGCCGAAATCCTCCGGCGGTGCTTCTTCCTCGGTCTTGTCCCTTGGCTCCAGCCTTCGCTCCAGGTCGTCCCAGGCGCGCTTGCCCATGGTATGAACGCGGATCTCCGGATGCCTCGATGCGGCATCGGTATAGACCATCAAGTCTAATGCTTCATTGCGCCGGCCATGCGGCAGTATCCACTTGTTTTTCTCCGGATCGAACTTCTCGGCCAGCAGCATCTTGTAATAGTCCTCATCCAGGCCGGTGGAGAAGTGAATCATCCGCTCTTCAGCAGGCTTCTCGGCATCAGCGGCCAGGTGCGCGACGATCATGTCCTTGGCCGTATCGGTGCCGACCAGCCACAGCATCACGCCCTTCTTGATGATTTTGCCGCGCCAATTCACATCCTGTGCCGAGGGGCGGGCGGCCAGTATCGGCTTGCCTGATATGCTGGCGCCCTTGATGGCCATCAGGCGGGGAAGCACGCGCGAACGTATCGCCCTGTAGACCATATCCGTGCGCTGACCGCCGGTATCCCAGGCCACGGCCTGAATGCGCATCTCCCGGCCGAAGGCATTCACACGCGGGGCCTTCAGATAATCATAGAGCGCGCCTTTCTTTTCGATGAATTCGGGGATCAAGTTGTTCGGATCA
Organism: Zetaproteobacteria bacterium; assembly: GCA_003228735.1. GTDB lineage: Bacteria > Pseudomonadota > Zetaproteobacteria > Mariprofundales > Mariprofundaceae > SZUA-181. Next base: position 35,912 of record QIFG01000050.1, on the reverse strand, counting down.
CCGGGGAACTCGACATAATCAAGCACCCATCTGCGCCCCCCTCGCCCGTAGCCGACCAGCTTGGTCGGCAGCCGGTCGTTCTGCGTGTCTATGGCTGCGATCAGCACCAGCACTCCGGGCGGGATGCTGCCGAGCGCGTAATCCTCGGCGCGATCCATCAGCATGCGCGGCTTCAGCTTGTGGCTCTGGTCTTCCCAGCTCTCGGCCAGGCGCGTGTTGATGAAGCGCTTGAGCTTTACTCTGTCACCCTGGCATTTCAGCCACTCGACTGCGAATCGCCGCCAACTCCAGCCCATGCCGATGGATGAACATAGCGCATTGATCGTGTAACTCGGATATTCCGCGCCGGGATTTTCGGGAACCCATCTCGCCGTGCCGCCGAAGCCCTGTTCTTTGAGCATTGCTGTCTTGTGGTACTCCTCAATCTCGCAGCCATTGTGCGGACAGACATAGAAAACCTCTGATATCTTCCCGGCCGACCGTGGAAATTGCAGGAACTTCTTTTGCAGTATCTGGTATTCACCACAGTGCGGGCATTGGACGTGATAGTAGCGCTGGTCGCCGCCAAGAAACTCTTCTTCGATGCGGCTCGCATCCTTCATCGTTGGCGATGATATAATCAGTATTTTGCTGCGCGAGAAATTGGACTGGCGCGCCTCGATAAGCCCGAGCGGATCGCCCTCGCCGCGCACATCCCATGGGAAGGCGTCCAACTCGTCCACGATCACATTCTTGATTGGCATGGATCGCAGAGAGGTCGGGGAGTTGGCGCCGGACAGCACCAGGATGCCGCCCGGGAAATCCTTCACGTCCTTGTTGTTTGCTGCTGCTCGGCGGGCCTTGGCGTTGAATTTTAAGGCGATGCACTCGGTCACTTCCAACATTGGATTCAATCGCTGGGTGATATAACGGTCACGCATTTCAATCGTTGGTTGCACGGAGAGCACAGGGGCGGGGGAGTGATCCATAATGTAGCCGAGCCAGTTCAGGCCGATCTCGGTTTTGGCCATCTGCACGGGGAACATGCAGACCACTTTTCTATGAGGGGAATGATCGGAAAGGCAATCCATTGGCTCTCTGACAAAGGGCGTGCGCTGCGTGCTCCAACGGCCCGGCTCAGGCGAAGACTTGCTTGTCAGAATCCGATGCGCATCCGACCACTGCGAAACCGTCAATCGCTTGCGCGGACGCACAGCGCGGGCAAAGGCATGTAGGAAGACCTTGCGCCCGTCCTGCATCAGCGCTTCAGGCATTAGAGACGCTCACCACAGAGGCACGGAGGCACAAAGGAAAACACAAGATATTTCTTCTTGGTGTCTTGGTGCCTTCGTGATAAATCTTCTTCATTCTTCTTTCCCAGCCGAGCAGAGAATTTCGCCACGGCGTTCGTTGTTTTCGATCTTGATCTGGCAGGCATGGGCGCAGCCCAGACAGCGCGAAACGCTCATCCATTCGGGCCTGCGCTTCTTCGTTGCCCAGTCGAACACGCACGGGCACAGCACCGACGGCATGGCCACCGGCCGTAGCCCCAGCTTGTCCTGCCGCCATTCAATCTCCCGCACCGTGAGGCTCATGCCACCAACCTCATCTGTTTGCATTCGCGCTCAATTCGCGGAATGGCGATGTCGCGGAGATAGGTTTCGTTCAGGTCTATACCGATGCATCTGCGTTTCAACAGATGGGCAACGATGGCTGTTGTGCCCGCGCCGATGAACGGATCAAGCACGCGCCCGCCTTCAGGGCATCCAGCCAGGATGCACGGCTTGATTAGATCGGGCGGAAACGTGGCGAAATGCGCCTCACCGAATGGTTTTGTGGCGACCGTCCACACGCTGCGCTTGTTTGCTCCCGTTGCCTGCTGCTCCTTGCGGGACATCTGATCCCATCGCGCATTGAAACCATCATGCCGTCGGCTGTGGCCCCGCTGTTTGTCTTTTTTCCCTTTCTCACGCCCTTTGCGATGTATCGAGCCGTGGCCGCCTTCGCCCTTTGATGTGTCCCACCCATCAGGGGTTTTCCACTGCTTCGGTTTTCTGACCGGCATTGTCTTGGCAAGCCTGTCTGACTTTACAAGATTTCCGCCGCCGTTCGGATTGCGGACAGTTCCAAATGTTGAGAGTGTTTTATCTGCAAGGGGCTCACGAATTGAATATGCATCGTAGTAATAGCGCGGGGATTTACTCAACAGAAACAGATACTCATGCGATTTGGTCGGCCGGTCTGTGACGCTCTCAGGCATCGGGTTCGGCTTGAACCAGATGATGTCGCAACGCAGATACCAACCATCGGCCTGCAAGGCCATGGCGATGCGGGCTGGCACCATACATATGTCTTTCGGCTTTAATCCTGGGGGAGAGGTGCGCCCAAGTCCACGACTGGCTGTATTCCCTTTGTTTGATGATTTCGTGTCGTAGTTTCCACGTGATCCTCCAGAGTATGAATCGCCGATGTTTAGCCAGAGGGTGCCGTCGTCTCGCAAAACACGGCGAACATCTCGGAACACCTCGACCAGGCGCTCGATATATGCCTCCGGAGTGTCTTCCAGACCGATCTGGCCTTTGACATCATAATTTCTAAGGTTCCAATATGGCGGGGAAGTCACGCAACAATTCACGGACTGGGCAGACATTTCCCGCAGGCAGTCCAGCGCATCGCCATGCCACAGCTGAATGCCGTCCTGATCGTAAACAATCCTTCTTCTTTGTGCCTCCGTGCCTTCGTGGTGAGCATCCTGGCTTTTCATCTCTGTGCCTCGGTGTCTCTGTGGCTCAACTTTTCCAGGGCATGCGAAAGTTCGGTCTGGATATGTTCGAGATGGTCGGCGAAGATGGCGTCGACGCGGGCCGGATCGGTTTCCGGCGCAATCTCCGGAACGATCTGCGCCCGGAGATTATCCAGCGCCGAGCGCACCACCGTGCCGGCCTCCACACCGGCGCGCTTCACCTCATCCGCCTCGACTTTTGTGCCGACCTCGGCTTCATAAGCTAATTTAGAGGAGAGCGCCGCATAGCGCTCTTTTACCGCCCGAGCTGCCGAGTAACTGCTACCGATCTTTTCGGTCAGGGCATCCGGCGGAATAGGCTGTGCAATTTCACTGCGCGCCGCCGCATGCCGTTTTGTCACATCGTCACGGTTCGGGTCTTTTGTTTCCCCAATCCGCGCCAACGACTTCTCCACATTCACCATCGGTTTCTTGCTGGACGTATCCATTACCAGCCGCCCGGCCTGCTTCAACTGCGTGACATGCGCCTTCGACATCCCGATCTTCCGGGCAAAATCCGCTTGCGTGATCAGGTTGCTCATGCGCCAGGCCCCCATGGTTGCCAATCATCAAAATCACGATTGAAGCTGCGGATGCCATCGAAATACGCTTTGTAAAAACCGAACAGATCACGACCGCAATGGATGGCTGTATTTTCCGTGCGCGGATTTGTATTTATGTTCGCGCTTGACTCGATTGCAAACCAGAAATCATAAGTCAGATTGCAGCCGAGTATAATTTTGGAATGATTGCGAAAGACGGCCAGCCTACCGCCTGAATCGCGCGACACCTGACACATAACCAGATGCTCATCGGAATATTGTGACGGGAATATTTCTCCCACATAAGCATCTAGTCTGGAAATGCGGCGGGAGCGTACCCAGCCGCCGAACGCCTCACAATCCGGCATCGCCATGCACCACGTTGAAAACATGCAATAATCCAGCGGCATAGCACCGCACACATGCGCCAGAAAAGAGAGTGAGTCGATATCGCCAGAACTTAGAACATGATAACTGACGCCCATTTCCAGCCGTTCGGGCAACAGCTTGGCCAGTTCTGCCTCTGACCTAGCGCGGCGGGTTTCGATACGATGCTGTCTTCGGGCCAACGAGACTGTCTTCTGCTTTGACTTTTTCTCCGCTTCGGCGCGCTGGATTTCCTCCGGATCTAATGCAAATAGGCCCTGATCGGTGTCTGGCAGTAAATCGAGCAAGTTTTCACTCATGAGAACAAGACCTGCTGCCCGGCATGCGACACATGGCGAGCCGTTCTGCATCTCCGGTCATACTCACAAAACGGCACACGCTTCCAGACAAAGCCATTCGCCCAGCGGGCCACGTCCTGAAGCTTCCGCTCCGTCCAGTCGTAGCGAGGCTCGGCTCCATGCATTATCAATGCAGCCACGTGAACGCCACGCTCAGATACACCGTAGCGCCTTCGCGCCACTCTGCCAGTCCGCCTGACCACTTGGTCTTTTTTTCAAACACCACACAATCCTTCGCATTCATTACCGAACATATTGATCTGCCCTTTGTCCTCAAGTGTTTCCAAGTCCACATCGCTCAGCGGGATTGCTTTCCGGTGCACAAACACCTTGCCGCGCAGTCCGCCACAATTCCTGATGGCTTTATCAAACTCGATTGCTTCTTGAAACTCTGCTGGCGAGTTATCGCGCAGCGCTCTCCATTCGTGATCTGAGTGATACGGACAGCCGATACACGATGACCTGGGCACTTCGCGTGTTGGGTAATTGGCTTTCAGCCAGACATGGCATCCGTGCCGATCCATATCCTTGTCATAAATCAATGGCCATCGGTTTACTTCATATGCGTTTCGACTCGGCTTCATTCTGTGGGCTTCGTCGGTTGATATCCCGATCCACTTCTCCACAACTATTGACTCTGGTGCATGCTGTCTCGGCCTAAGCCCTAACAACTCTCGACGTACAAAGCGCTCAATCGGACTAAGTTTGTATTCCACCGTGCATTGACGGCGAAGCATTCCGATAGTTCCATCATGATTGCGTGTACGGTAAGGCATGGAAGCGCAGCGTGCGCCTGCCTCGTTTACGCCACGCACCCGACTGTTTAGCGCGTCCCTTTTAATGTGTCCGGCGCGAACAATATGCGTTGGAATACCATGCCGCGCTGACTCGCCCTTGAGCCAGTTAAGATGCTCATAGACCGCCTTCGGCTCCCATCCCACATCTGCGAATATCGCACAATCCAGTTTTGGCAACTCACCTTTGCACGACATGAGAAGGACGGTGGTGGACTGCACGCCAGCACCGAGGGACAGGATTCGGAGCGGTTTTGTTTCAGCCATGAGAAGAAACCACAAGGCAGGTAACGCAGGTAACGCATCTATTTTTCATGCGTTACCTCTTCAATCCCTTTATTTCCAAGACAGGTAACACAGGTAACACAGGTAACGCAGGGTATATATGCGCGCGAGGGTAAAAACACTTCGGAACTGAAATGTTTACGCGCGTGCGTACACGAGGGTGCGTTACCTGCGTTACCTGCGTTACCCACGTTGTCTCACAACGCTTTCGAGGTTTCGGCATGCGTTACCTGATGCGTTACCTGCGTTACCTCGGCGCTCAGAAGCCATCATTATCTCCAAGCGACTGCTCAAATTCGTGCAATTTTTCGGTATACCACTTCATCATTTCAATATCGGGCACGCCGTCGTCAGCCACCAGCACGGCGCGCACCGGCTTCGGGTCTTTTTTATAAGCCTTGCCCGGATAGATTTTCACCTGTTTGATCTTGAAGCCGTCCACCTTGCTGACAGTTGCTGAAAAGCGGTTGTGGTTTACCGGGAAGCGCTCACCCTCGGCTGTGCACCAGCGCCGATACGCCTGGTAAAGCGCCGCCGAGGCGCATGTCTGGCAGGGATATTTCAACTCGCCGCCCTTCCATTCGCGCACAAATCGCTCCGGCGAATCGCAGGACAGTGCAATGAGGTCGGTCTTGGCCACGGTCATCGGCGGTTCCGTGTGTGTATGTAAACCCTTGATGTCGATATTCAGCAGGTGCGCGTGTAAGGCCGCAACACCGCCATGCTGCACCTCGCTGCCGACGTCGGAATAGAACTCCCGGCCGGCCTTTCTCGGCGTCCAGACCACGCAGTGTCTGCGATCGTCTTTCTCCAGCACCGAGGGCAGCAGTTCGTTCGACAGAAACACCAGATTGACGTGGTTGCGCTCGTCATGCGCGGCGACGTTCTTCGGATTGATGCGCATCCACTCGCCGGTGATGAATCCCTTGAGCTTATTCTTAACGTGATACAACTCTGCCCTGGCGACCACCTCATCAGCGATCATGAACAGTTTTTTGCTGGCCCAATCGTTGAAGCGATCCTCGATCGCCGGCTGGTCGATGATGCGGCCATACTCGCCATAGATGGCCATGACCGCATCAAAAAACAAATTCTTGCCGGAGCCCTGCGGGCCGTGGAAGATCAGCGCCGAGCGCATCTTAGCGCCGGGATTCTGGATCGGGTAGGCCAGCCACCTCATCACCCAGTCGAAGGTGTCCCTGCCGTTTTCTTCCTCCGAGCACAGAAACCGCAGCAGGTCCAGCAGCATTTCGCAGGAGCCTCTGGAGTCCGGCTTCGTCGGCCAGCCGCCCCAGAGGTTGCACTTGATGTTCTTATCGGTGCCGCCCGGATCGAAGCCAACGTTTTTCATATCCACAGACCTGATGCCGTAGTTGTGTTTCCAGTCCCGCCAGCCGTGATCCGGCAGGATGTCGAGCACATCCGTTTTCGGCACGAGGATGTGCTTCTGGTGGTCGAACAGCGTGCCCTTGCCGGCGTAAATCAGGCTGTATCGCACACATGCGTCGGCCACGGAAATCAGGGACTTCGACGGATCAGAGGTGTCTTCCCCCCTTCCCCCTGTATTGTGTTCCCGCGCCTGCTCCTGCGCCGCACGCGCATCCCAGCCAAGCTCCGCGAGCTTTGTTTCCAGTTGCGAACGCACCTGCTGCAATCCCTCTGCGATGTGTAGGTCGTTGAAGTCGGACAGCTTTTTTGTGCCGCGATCGGAAAACGACGGCGCCAGCCAGGCTCCGAACACGGCCATGACCGCGCGCGTCGCCATGGCGATGCCTGTGTTTTCCTTGCCGTGCGGCTTCTCGCAGTGCCTGCACTCGGCCTGGGCCACCTCAGTGAATTTGCCACACTCACGGCATTTGCCAAGATAATCGTCATCGCCGCCGATCAGGATGCGGGCCTTCGGATATCGTTTTTTCAGCGCCTCGGCCACCGGCCCCAGGTTGCCGGCGTCGAAAGCTGCCGCAACAGGGATCTCACAAGCCTCGAACATCGAGGCGGCAGTGGCGTATCCTTCCGTCACCATAATCACGCTGCTCATCAACGGCGCGCCGAGCATGTGGAAGTGGCCCTTTTTAGCCAGGCCGAAAGGCCAGAATTCCTTGTCGCGACCATTCTTTTTGATGCGCTCGGCGTGGCCGGCCTTCGATAGAATGAACTGCAGGCCGTGGATCCTGCCGGATGTATCGCACATCGGAATGACCAGGGCGTTTTTTTCTGTGAAACGAATGCCGTGCGCGCCGATGCACTTACGTTCAAGGTAGTCGGAGCACCCGGTCGGCTGGCATTTCTGCCACATCTTTTCTGCCCGCCTGGCCGACAGCGACGCTTTCTTCTTGCGCTGCTGTTCGGCCCGGCGCCGATCGGCAGCAATGCGTTTGCGGATATCGGCTTTCTCTTCGGCAGACAACTCGGATTTCTTCAGGTCTACCTTGTGTGCACCGCCGCCCTCTCGCCAGTCTCCATACGAGCCAACCAGCAGCCAGTCGCCGGCATGCGTCTGAATCTCGAACAGCGAATACCAGCCGGAGCGCTTGTTGACGCGATCTTCCGGCGTGCGGCAACGGACAATCCTGCCGGGTTCCAGAGCGTCGACATCCAGCCCAAAGTCAGTGAGCTGATGCAGCACGTCATCATAATTCGATGCGATCATTTTGGGCATATCTCAGACAAAGGAACCCATCGCCAGCCCCAGCGCCCAGTGCTTTTGCCGAATACCTGCATCCGGTGGACCTGAATCAGCCATCGGACGTTGAGCCTGCATGCCGCGGTTGTCCGGCTAAACGGCCCCCGAAAGCGGTGTTCCCATATTAACATCATCTGAATTTCCTCGTCGCGTGCCGGGCCGCGCGCATGTACTCGATCGGGAATTCCTTCCGGATTCGGCGGATGACCCGCGCATTGATGCGGCGGACGCCGAACATCTGCGGCACACCAACGGTCTGTACCGGCTCAATCGGCATCATGGTCGTGTCGGTGCGTATGAAAATGGTGCGGCCCCTGTTCTGGATAAAAGCGCCACGGATGATCTTGGGCGGACTTCCTTTCTTGATTTTAAATCGGAGTTGCTTGTGCGCACCTTTTTTCCTGCGCCGCTTCATCTCGGCCAGCGATACTTTATTCTCAAGGAAGTGGATCAAATTCAGTGAGCGCCTGCGCGACCCTTTCCATGGATCAATCACAGCCGTCAGCCGACCACGCCTGGCGCGCTGCAGCCGAAGACGTGGCCGAATCTCGGCAGCCTTGATGACATACTCGGCCGTGATCGCACGCACCAGCTCGGTCTTGGCCTTGGCCGCCGTCTTGTTGATGGCCATCACCGCAGCCTTGTCCTTCAACTCCCGGCTCATCCGCCCCAGCTTCCGCTGGACTTCCTTGATGTTCGTACGCACATCAATCTGCATGTCAGCGACAAGCCCCTCGATCATCAGCCAACCTGAAACACACTTTTTGATTCTCGGTACAAAAAAGCCGCATCAGTGGGGAAAGCCAATAATACCAACGGTTCACAAGATTGTAGGCCATGCTCTTTTCTCTAATGCTGAACCTGCGGAAAGCATTGGCATCACTAGAGTTAAGTATGTTCAGCCGCCATTCTCTAGCGCTGTTGCGCGATCTCTCGTACCCGTACAGGGCAAATCGCCAGAAGTACCTTTTCCTTGGAGCCTTCCCCTGCCTGTCTTGAGACTGTTCAGTTGAATTGATTGACGACTTAACGATTGAGCGGGGGCCCTTCTTCATAAGGGGGCAGGGGATTAAACAGGCTGGTAGAGTCATCTCAACTCGCCTCCGAGCAGATGCGTTCCGAGCAATCCGCCGCCTGCGCCGGTAAAGAGGGAGAGTTCATTCACGCGACCACCGTGTTGTGCCCTGGTTGTGCCTTGACAAAAATTGTCAGGACGGGGAATAAAGGGATTCGCGGTTGTTTTGTTTTGTGGAGATACGCAGAAAGCCGCTCAACCACACCATTTCTTGAAAAAAGCGGGTTTCTGTTAATCACCTTGCCGTTGGTTCGAGTCCGACCCGGGGAGCCATGCAATAAAAAAGGCGGCCATGGCCGCCTTTTTTGTTGGCGTTGTTGACGGCTTTAACCCTTTGGCTCCAAGGCATAAGACACGCTAGAGTCCACATATGCCTTTAGCCGGTTCATCTTCACGCCTTAGCTCATGGCGCTACATTTTTTCCATGTGGCCGCTGTTGCTCATCTTTGCCTTTATTCAGCTTACCATGCGGCTTACCGGAAATAGCGCCTCCATTGGGCTGCCCCTATGGATATCCGGCATGGACCTCATGCTTTTTCTCGTTTGTTTTGGCATCGCCGCTTTCTGGATTCACTGGCCGGTGGCCAGGCTGGGGAAACGGTTGGAAGGCCGCTTCACGCAGCACCATAAGGTGCTGGAGGCGGTCATGGCCGAGCAGCCCTGGCGGGCGCTAAAGGCGCTGGCGCTGACAGGCATGCTGTATGGCACCTATCTGATGGCGTTGATATTGGTCGCTGCAGCCGTCAACGATGTATTGCTCACGCCACGCATGATCCTGGCGCTGGGAATATGTTTCTACTTCACTACCGGAGTGTTGGCGCCGGCACTTGGTGTGGCCAAGACCATAGCTTATTCCACGCACCTGCGCCGGAAGCTTGTCGCCCTGGGGGCTTTCTCAGGCGATCTTGAAGACGCCAAGCCCTTGCGGGCGCTGACGGGTTCCGCCCGTCGTCCATGGCTGGTTTTTTTCGTGACAGGCCTTTTCCCGACCACCCTGCTTGCCTTGTACGTGTATCTGGCTCTGGGCGTGAGCGATCCTGTCGAGCAGCAATTCATCATTTCCCAGGCTCTGGTGTTGTTTGTCGCCGCCATGTTGTCGGGGGCCTATCTGACGTACACCATCAGCAACACGTTGGCGTTGGTGACAAAGGAACTCGCAAGCGGTCTGGCCGCTTTGCGGCAGGGTAATTATGGGAGAAAGGTGCCTGTGCTGACGGATGATGATCTGGGTGATCTGGCGCGGGGACTGAATACGGCGCTGAAGGGTTTGCAGGAGCGGGATGACCTTAAGGGCACGCTTGAGATCGCCTCCGAGATTCAGCAGGGAATCCTGCCGCGTGAGGCGCCGCAGATTCCCGGTTATGATTTATACGGCTTTCAGAAAAGCTGCTATGCCGTCGGCGGTGATTACTATGATCATATTCAGGTAACCGGCGGCACCTACTGGTTGATCGTGGCCGATGTGGCGGGCAAGGGCTATCCTGCTGCCTTGACCGTAGCGAACCTGCAGGCGATGTTGCATGCCCTGGCGGCAAGCAGGAGCAGCCTTGGCGATGCGGCCGGCTATATCAATAACGCCTTGTGTGAAAATCTGCGCGGAGGGCGGTTTGTAAGCCTGTTTCTGGCCGAGCTCCGGTCGGGCGCACATGATTTTGCCTGGCTGAATGCGGGCCATGTGCCACCCCTGCTGTATTCTGCAGGAAATTTGCGGATTCTGGAGGCTTCCGCCCCTCCTATGGGGTTGGATAAGAACTTGGCCTATAAGGTTAACCATGAAAGGCTTGTGGAGGGTGATGCGATATTGGCCTACTCGGATGGCGTGACCGAGGCCAGGGGGCGGAACGGTACGGCCGCCGGCCTGGATGTCTTTGGAGAAAGACGTCTGGCTGACTGGTTCATGGCGCACCACGCCGAGCCACTGGATCAGATGCCGAAAACGCTTCTGAAGACGATTGAGGAATTTGGCCAGATGACGCGCGAGGATGATTTGACGCTATTGGGCCTGCGCCGGAGGAATCATGGCGAAGATTAGTGACACCAGAACAGAGCGTGACTCCATGGGAGAAATGCAGGTGCCCGCCGAGGCCCTGTTTGGGGCGCAAACCGCGCGTGCGGTGGAGAATTTTCCGGTTTCCGGGTTGCGTTTTCCCAGACCGTTTATCAAGGCGCTGGGCCACATCAAGCTGGTTGCCGCCAAGGTGAATCAGGATGCCGGCAAGCTGAATGAAGAGCTTGCCCGGCCTATCTGTTCTGCCGCCGAAGAGGTGGCTTCAGGTTTGCTGGACGATGAATTCGTGCTGGATATCTTCCAGACCGGTTCCGGCACCTCCACGAACATGAACGCCAATGAGGTCATTGCCAACCGGGCGGCGCAATTGATGGGGGAAGCAGCCGGCAGCAAGGCAGTCCACCCCAACGATCATGTCAACCTGGGGCAGTCTTCCAATGATGTCATTCCCACGGCCATCCATGTGGCCGCTGCCAATGTGCTGGTGCACGATCTGCTGCCGGCGCTCAGGCATCTGCATACTGAGCTAAGCGCCAAAGCGAACGCCTGTGGCGATGTCATCAAGATTGCACGTACGCATCTTATGGATGCCACGCCGATCACGCTGGGGCAGGAAATATCCGGCTGGGCCAGGCAGGTGGAGTTGGGCATTGAGCGGCTGGAATCATGCTTGCCGAGGCTCGGTGAGTTGGCTATCGGGGGCACAGCGGTTGGCACAGGCCTGAATACGGATGCGGACTTTGGCCGCCATGTGGCTGAGGAATTGTCCGCCATCTACGGCATCAGCTTTTCTGAGGCATTGAATCATTTCGAGGCGCAGGCGGCACAGGATGCGGCTGTGGAGTTGTCCGGCCAGTTGAAGGCAGTGGCGGTTTCGCTGCTGAAGATTGTCAATGATATTCGCCTGCTCAATTCCGGGCCGCGTTGCGGTTTGGGGGAAATTTCGGTTCCAGCCGTGCAGCCTGGCTCCAGCATTATGCCGGGCAAGGTAAATCCTGTAATTGCCGAGTCACTGGCCCAGGTTTGCGTGCAGGTTATCGGCAATGATACGACGATCAGTATGGCAGGGGCCTCGGGACTTCTTGATCTGAATGTGATGCTGCCGGTGATGGCGCATAATCTGCTGGAGTCCGAGATGTTGCTGGCCAACAGCAGCCGGGTATTCGCCGATAAGTGCATTGCCGGCCTTGAAGCGAATCGCAAGCGGGCGGCTGAACAGATTGAGTGGAGCATGAGCATGGTGACGGCCCTGGCGCCGAAGATCGGTTACGATAAGGCGGCGGATATTGCCAAGAAGGCAGTCAAAGAAGGGAAAACTGTGCGGCAGATATGCCTTGAGGAAAACGTGTTGCCGGCAAACGAGTTGGACGCTTTACTTGATCCGGCAAGCATGCTGCACCCGCATCAGAATTAAGCGCCCAGGTTTCATTGATGCCAAATAAAACAGGAATCAGGACATGAGAGAAAAAAGCACCGTAGCAATTGTCGGGTTGGGTTATGTCGGCTTGCCGCTGGCGCTGGCCTTCGGCCGGAAGCTTAAGACTATCGGTTACGATATCAGTGAGGAAAAAGTCCAGTCTTACCGGTCCGGCTTTGATCCGACCGGTGAGATGGAGCCGGCTGCCTTCCGGAAAGCAGAGCATCTGACGTATACGACCAAATCGGAGGAAATCTGCCGGGCGGATTATGTGATCGTGGCCGTACCCACCCCGGTAGATGACGCCAAGCAGCCTGATTTGACGCCGGTGCTGCGGGCTACCGAAACGGTGGCCAGCAATCTGAAAACGGGCGCTGTGGTTATTTTTGAGTCAACCGTTTATCCGGGCGTGACCGAAGAAGTTTGTGTGCCATTGCTGGAGCGGGTTTCAGGCCTTCGTTGCGGAGAGCATTTCAAGGTGGGTTATTCACCGGAAAGGGTTAATCCGGGCGACAAGGAACATACGCTGGAGCGTATCGTCAAGGTTGTTTCAGGCCAGGATGAGGCGACCCTTGAAGATGTGGCCTGGCTGTATGAGCAGGTGATCGAAGCGGGTGTGCACCGGGCGCCGACGATCAAGGTGGCCGAGGCGGCCAAGGTTATCGAGAATACACAGCGAGATCTTAACATTGCGCTGATGAATGAGTTGGCCATTATTTTTGACAGGCTGGATATCGATACGATGGATGTGCTCGAAGCGGCTGGCACGAAATGGAATTTTCTGCCTTTCAGGCCCGGCCTGGTCGGTGGACATTGTATTGGCGTGGATCCTTATTATCTGACATATAAATCGCAGAAGCTTGGATATTACCCCGAGGTGGTGCTGGCCGGCCGGCGTATCAATGATGGCATGGGCAGGTTCATCGTGCAGCAGGCCGTCAAGGAGATGATTGCCGCAGGAAGGACTGTGAAGGACGGAAATGCCCTGGTGCTGGGACTCACGTTCAAGGAAAATTGCGCCGACCTTCGTAATTCCCGGGTCGTTGATGTGATCAATGAGTTGGAAAGCTATGGCATGCAGGTTCTGATCCATGATCCCGTAGCCAGTGCTGATGAGGCAAAGCATGAGTATGGCGTCGAGTTGACCCCACTCGATGCGATTTCGGATGTCGATGTCATTATTGCGGCAGTGCCACACGAAGCATTGTTGAGCCTCGATCTGGGGACATTGGCGGCCAAGGCTGGCAAGGGAACTCCATTCATCGACGTTAAGTCGGCATTCAACAGGGATGCACTTGAAAAAGCCGGTTTCAGGGTGTGGCGGCTGTGACCAAGATATTGGTGACGGGCGCCGCCGGGTTTATCGGCTCCCACCTGAGCAAGCGGCTGCTTGATCGCGGCGATGAAGTCATCGGTCTTGATAATCTGAATGATTACTACGACGTAGGCCTCAAGAAGGCCCGCCTGGCCCGGCTTGAAGGGGAAGAGGGCTTTCGGTTTGTGCAGATGGATCTGGCCGACCGGGCCGGCATGGCCGATTTCTTTCAGCGTGAATGCTTTCAACGTGTGGCCAATCTGGCGGCCCAGGCCGGGGTGCGCTATTCGCTGACAAATCCGCATGCCTATGTGGACAGTAATATCTCAGGATTTATCAATGTGCTGGAGGGCTGCCGGCATAATAGGGTGGATCATCTGGTGTATGCCTCATCTTCGTCTGTCTACGGGGCGAACACCCGGATGCCGTTCTCCGAGCATCATAATGTAGACCATCCCATCTCGCTGTATGCCGCAAGCAAGAAGACGAATGAACTGATGGCTCATACATATAGTCACCTGTATGGGTTGCCGACCACCGGGCTGCGCTTTTTTACCGTGTACGGACCCTGGGGCCGGCCGGATATGGCGCTGTTCCTGTTTACCAAGGCAATTCTGGAAGGACGCTGCATTGACGTGTTTAACCATGGCAAGATGAGGCGCGATTTCACTTACATTGATGATATTGTTGAAGGGATCGTGCGTGTGCTGGATCGCGTGGCTGTGCCGAATGCCTCCTGGTCCGGTGATGCGCCTGATCCCGGCACCAGCAATGCTCCCTACCAGCTATATAATATTGGCAACAATAACCCGGTAGAATTGATGCAGTTTATTGAGGCCATTGAAAAGGCATTGGGCAAGAAAGCGGAAAAGAATTTTCTTCCCCTGCAGCCGGGTGACGTGCCGGCAACTTATGCTGATGTGGATGATCTTGTGAGAGATGTCGGCTTTTGTCCCAACACCTCAATCGAGGATGGTGTGCAGCGTTTTGTCGATTGGTACAGAGAGTATTATAAAACGTAGGCACGGCCACATGGCCAGTCAGTCGCAAATGGGTCTTTAGCTGTTCATTTCTCTAGATTAAACGATGTTGCCAAGGTGTGTTCAATATGTGAACATGCCCCGATGGTTCTGAAATCAGATAAAAATTTAAGCTATAACCTGCTGAAATTGCTGGAGGAAAATCCGGATATCAATCAGCGGCAACTGGCCCATGAACTCGGCTTGAGTCTCGGCAAGATTAACTATTGCCTGCAGGCCATGATCGCCAAGGGGTTGGTTAAGGCAAAGAACTTTAAGAATAACAATAACAAACTTGCCTACGCATATTTATTAACGCCGCACGGAATCGAGGAAAAGGTTCGCCTGACTTTCGAGTACTTCCGGCATGTTGAATCCCAGTACGAAATTCTACTTAAGGAAGTCGAGTCTCTGCGTGAGCGGAATCTGAATGATGCGTCTTCCGCAACAAAAGATGCGGAAGCCGGAGTGAAATCATGACTGACCGGCAGTGGTATGCCGTGCGCTGCAAGCCGCGGCAGGAATTCATCGCCAAGCATGAACTCGAGCAGCAGGGCTTTGATGTTTATCTGCCGATTGAGCTGAAACTCCGACGCCATGCCCGGCGTATGGAGAAGGTGCCACGCCCATTTTTCTCCGGTTATCTGTTTCTTCATCTGGCCCCAACCGAATGCCGGTGGACTTCAATCCGCAGCACGCGTGGAGCTGTTTGTGCTGTGCATTTCGGAGCGCTGTATCCACCGATTCCGAATGCGGTGATGGAAATTCTGCGACAGCTTGAGGATGAAGGTGGATATATCTGCGAGGGTGAAGACTCTCTGTCTCCATTCAAGCCGGGTGAACGAATTGTGATGCGCGGAGGCCAGTTTTCCGGGATTGAGGGCGTGTTCGTTTGCCGCAATGGCAATGAGAGGGCGCATGTGTTGCTGGACTTCCTGCAACGGCAGGTGCGGACGAATGTCGCCCTGCAGGAGTTGAAATCAGCCTGAACTGAGGCTGAACACATTTTTATTTAACTCTGTCCGGGTGATTTTTATTCACCCGGATGGCGGTAGCGTGCCTTGAAGTGGATGCCCGGCAAGTGACCGTACTATAATACCAAAATAATCTTAAGCTATGATAGGACGGTTTTGTGAAGACAATAAATTTTCGGGATAGTGAAATTAGACATGTGGATGTCTTGCTTGTGAATCCAGGCAGCCTTGGAGTTGTCTATCAAGGTTTGAGCAACGAATTCTCAGCTATTGAAATGCCGATTCTTCCAGCGTTGTTTGCATCATACCTGCGGGAAAGAAATCTTTCAGTTGATATTCTAGATGCTCCTGCCTTTGGTTTATCCCCTGAGCAAGTCGCAGAGCTTATTAATGAAAGTTTTTTACCAAAGCTAGTTGTTCTAGTTGTGTATGGGTTTCAACCTTCTGCCTCTACACAAAATATGCCTGCTGCTGGGGCGACATGTCGAGCGATTAAAGCGTTGAATCCTAAGATTCAAATTATGATGACAGGTACGCACCCGGCAGCATTACCCAAGCGCACTATGGAAGAAGAGGCAATTGATTTCGTCTGTGACCGTGAAGGTCCGGAGACAATTGTTGCTGTAGCCGAGCACCTTAAAGCAAGCAAGGGAAATTTTAATCAAATATCCAGCTTATGGTATAGGGAGGAGAAAGAGGTAGTCCAGAATCTTCCTGGGGAATTAATAAAGGACTTGGATGCGGCTATGCCGGAAGTCGCTTTCGACCTGCTTCCGATGGATAAGTATCGAGCTCATAATTGGCATTGCTTTGAGCATATTCATGATCGGCAGCCATACGCATCCCTCTATACAACCCTTGGATGCCCCTACAAATGCTCTTTTTGCTGTATTAATGCACCCTTTGGAAAATCATCCTACCGAATGTGGTCACCAGAGTGGACGATACGTCAGATTGATACGTTGGTGAACGAATATGGTGTGAAAAATATTAAATTTGTTGATGAAATGTTTGTGCTGAACACGAGTCATGTAATTGGCATTTGTGATCACATCATTGAACGTGGTTATGATCTGAATATATGGGCTTATGCGCGTATCGATACCATTAAGGATGGATTTCTTGAGAAGTTGTCCCAAGCCGGAGTGCGCTGGTTGGCATTAGGGATTGAGTCTGGCAGTAAGCACGTTCGTGACGGAGTTGAGAAAGGTCGATTTGGTTCGTCGGATATTATTCAGACGGTTCGGGATATTCAGGCGGCTGGTATCAATGTGATCGGCAACTATATTTTTGGGTTACCTGATGACACTTTTGAGTCTATGCAAGACACTTTGGACTTGGCAATTGAGGCAAATTGTGAATTTGCCAATTTTTATTCCGCTATGGCTTACCCGGGTTCAAAACTTTACGGTATGGCGATTGAGAATGGGTGGGAACTTCCTGATTCGTGGATAGGGTATTCACAACATAGCTATGAGTGTAAGCCACTCCCAACCGAGAACCTGACTTCTTCAGAGGTTCTTCAATTCAGGGATGAAGCCTTTGTTAAATATTTCACAAACCAACGTTATCTAGACATGGTGAGGAAGAAATTCGGGCAGGATGTGCTCGATCATATCAATCGGATGTTGGAGATTGGGTTGCCAAGAAAACAGTATGCCTCATCTGCTATGCTAAACAGTTAATTTCATGATTATCAGTAAGACTCCATTTAGAATTTCCTTTTTTGGTGGTGGGACGGATTACCCGGCATGGTTCGAGCATCATGGCGGTAAGGTGTTGTCCACGGCTATTGATAAGTTCTGTTATATTAATTGCAGATATTTACCACCATTTTTCAAGCACAAGTATCGAATAGCGTATAGCGCAGTCGAAACAGTTCAATCAGTCAAAGATATTCAGCATCCGGCGGTGAGGGCTGTGCTTGAGTATATGAAGAGTGAAAAAGGGCTGGAAATCCACCACGATGGTGATCTGCCTGCGAGATCGGGGTTGGGATCAAGTTCTTCTTTTACGGTCGGATTGTTGAATACACTGCACGCAATGAAGGGTGAATACCGATCTTCTGAACAACTGGCAAAAGAGGCAATTCACATTGAGCAGGATGTCTTGCATGAACATGTGGGTTCACAAGACCAAATCGCGGCAGCATATGGGGGGATGAATAAGATTGAATTTTACCCCGATGGAAATTTTGATGTCGAGCCGATCATTGTTGACCCACACAGATTGGAGATGCTTCAGAGCCATCTAATGTTTTTCTTTACCGGGGTGTCTCGTTTTTCTTCGGATATTGCGAAGAGTAAGATTGAAAATATAAAGGATTGCACGACTAATCTGCATTTGATTGGGAAGATGGTGGACGAAGGGCTTAGTATTTTGGGTTCAACAAGTACTCCATTGACTGAGTTTGGCCAACTTCTCCATGAAGCCTGGCAACTCAAGCGGAAGTTATCGAATAAGGTGTCAAGCTCACACATTGATGAAGTTTATGGGGCGGCGTGTTCGGCAGGAGCCATTGGGGGCAAGATTACAGGTGCGGGAGGAGGTGGGTTTATACTGTTTTTTGTTCCTCCAGAAAAGCAAGAAAACGTACGTGAGCGATTGTCGAAGCTGACTTATGTTCCGATTCGGTTTGAACAGTCCGGATCGCGGATTGTGCTTTACCAGCCAAATGGCCTTAAGTAAACGCAGAGACATTTTTGGATAACTCTTTCCTTAATTTATCCAGTAAAATATATATTGCCGGTCATACTGGATTGATTGGATCAGCATTTGTGCGGCACCTTACGAAAGAAGGATATCGCCATGTGATTACACGGAACAGAAGCGATCTTAACCTGACCAATGAGTCAGAAGTTGAGTCTTTTTTTCAACATGAACGACCAGATAATGTGGTGCTGGCTGCCGGGCGTGTGGGTGGAATAGCAGACAATCAAGCTTATCCTGCTGATTACATTACAGAAAATCTTGCCATGGAATTGAATGTCATTCGTTCAGCTCATGATACAGGCGTGCATCGACTGATACTTTTTGGCTCTTCCTGTATGTATCCCCGCGAATGCTCCCAGCCCATGAGTGAAGATCAGTTGCTTTCAGGTAGTCCCGAACCTACGAGCATTGCCTACGCAGTAGCCAAGATTGCTGGCGTACAGTTATGTTTGTCGTACAACCAACAGTATGGCGAAAAACGGTTTCTTCCCGTAATCCCCAATAGTGTTTTTGGTCCGAATGACAACTTTGATCCAAAACGCTCACACGTGTTATCTGCGCTGGTTCGACGTTTTCACGAAGCTAAGGCCAATCATGTGGATGTGGTGACCCTTTGGGGTACAGGTCAGCCTCGAAGGGAATTGGTGTATGTGGATGATATTGTCGATGCTTGCCTGCATCTTCTGCAACGGGATATCTCAACACTCGAATTTCCGTTGAACATAGGTGTTGGCTCAGACATGTCGATCCGGGAGCTTGCGGAAACGGTTGCCGAAGTTGTCGGGTATACTGGGCAGCTTGAATGGGATAGTAGCAAGCCAGATGGTGTCTCACGGAAACTTTTGGACAGCACTAGACTGAAGGGCTTTGGCTGGGAGCCAAAAGTGAGTTTTGAGGAAGGTCTTCAGAAGACTTGCGAATGGTATGTGCAAAATAGCCATCGTATTTCAGCCCACAGCCGATGATGAATACTGAGGATGGTTTGATGACCAGTAGCGATTCTTCTACTTTGCAAAAAAAAGCGAAGTGGGTATGGCGGGAAACACTCAAGGTGCACCGCCGCGCCCCAGAGACTCGACTTGCCTCGTCCTTGTCGCCCGTCGAGATTTTTGTTGCATTGTATTATGGCGGAGTGTTGCGCTATGACCCACAGAATCCACAGTCTCAAGCGCGGGATCGATGTATTATCAGTAAAGGTCACGGTTCCATCTGCATGTATCCTATTCTCGCTGACCTTGGGTTTTTCCCGGTGGCGGAATTAGAGAAGGTCTGTGAAGCAGGGAGTTTTCTCGGAGGCATCCCAGATCCTATTATTCCCGGCTATGAAACAGTAAATGGGTCACTTGGCCATGGCATGGGAGTTGGAGCAGGTATGGCACTCGGGCTCAAGGGAAAAAAGAGTGACTGTAATGTGTTTGTCGTTACTGGTGATGGTGAACTGCATGAAGGTGCAAACTGGGAGGCTTTCATGTTCGCTTCTCATCATCGGTTAGATAACCTGCATCTGATTATTGATGACAACCAGATCAGCATGTTAGGTAGCACTGATAATATTGTTTCACACGATTCCTTATCCGACCGATTGCAGTCCTTTGGTTGGGATTGTGCTGAGGTAGATGGACATGATGTGGTGGCAGTGCGAGAAGCACTCATGCGCATGAAGATACAGTCAATGGGTAAGCCCAAGGCGTTGATTGCCCGAACCAAGAAGGGCCATGGTGTTCCTTCACTCGAAGGGGCTGAGCTTTCCCACGTCATGAGCCTTAAGCCTGAGTTGATTGATTCTTTGCTGGAGGCGAACCCATGAGTGTTCGCCCCATTGCCATGCGTGACGCATTCCTCGATCGCATATGCCGGGCGATGGCGGAAGATGATCAGATTTTTTTTACCACTGCCGATTTTGGTTCTCCGGTGGTGGATCGGATCAGGGAGCAATTCCCGAAGCGTTATGTAAACGTTGGAATTGCCGAACAGAATCTGATCAATGTTTCTGCCGGGCTCGCAATTGAGGGTTATAAGGTATTCGCGTATGCCATCGCTCCTTTCATTACTATGCGATGCTACGAGCAGATTCGGGTCAATCTCGCCTTGCTCTCAGAGGTCAGGCCGATAAACGTAAACCTGATCGGCGTTGGTGCTGGTTACAGCTATGTGGTCTCCGGCCCCACTCACCAATGTTATGAAGATTTGGCCATAATGCGTGCATTGCCGAATGTGACCATATATTCACCTTCCGATCATATCGTGGCCTCTGCGCTTTTCGATCGTTGTTTGGAAAATACGGGACCCAAGTACCTGCGCTTTGATGCCCAGGTTCTACCCGTCCTTTACGAACCGGGACTTCCTGACCTGGATCGTGGATTCAATGTTCATCGTAGTGACGGAAACATTTGTTTCGTGGCTACTGGATACATGGTGCATACCGCACTCAAGGTGGCAGATCAACTGGCATCAGCGGGCGTTAGCATCGGGGTTGTCGATCTCTTCGATATTTCTGGTTACGCAGCGGATCAACTCCAGGCAGTGCTTAAACCCTATGACGGGATCGTTACTATGGAAGAGGGCTTCCACGGGTGTGGCGGTGTGGACGCCATGATGTTCGAATTCATTGCCCGTCGAGGCCTAAGCACCCGCATGCTCAATATTGGCGTGGAAAGGGGCTATCGATTTGAACTGGGGACTCGCACAGATCTGCACGAGCAAGTTGGGATCGGTGTCCAGGCAGTGACTAAAAGCGTTACTGAATTTGTGCAAACAATTTCAGTATAGCCCACGTTTTTTTATGCGCCCTTAAGGAGCCAATCCAAGAATCATGCAATTGGTGAGAGAAATATGAAATTTCCGTTGATGCGCAACAACATCCTTCGCGAGGATCTGGATGCCGTTATTGAGCACCTGAAGCAGGATGATCCGATCCTTACTCACGGTGCTAACGTGCGAGCTTTCGAAGCCGAATGGTCCGAGTGGCTGGGCGTGAAGCACAGCGTGTTCGTCAACTCCGGCGCATCAGCGAATCTGTTGACGATGGCTATTCTCAAAATTCACCACCCAAAGGGGGGTGAAGTCATCGTCCCGCCTCTGACATGGGTTTCCGATATCGCATCGGTTCTGCAGAATGGGTTCAAGCCGGTTTTCGCGGATATTGATCCTCGCACGCTGGCCATGGATCCCGCACAGATTCTGCGCAAGATCAATGGCAAGACGCGGGCCGTGTTTCTCACCTATGTCCAGGGGTTCGACGGATTGACAGATGATCTGCTGGATGAATTAAAACAGCGCGATATCCCGTTGATCGAGGATGTATGCGAATCCCACGGCGCAACGCATAACGGCAAGAAGCTGGGCAGCTTTGGCTGGATATCCAATTTCTCCTTTTATTATGCTCACCACATGAGCACCATCGAAGGTGGCATGATCTGCACTAATGATCCGGAGGTTTGCCAGCAGGCGCGTATGCTGCGCTCTCACGGCATGGTTCGTGAAGCCAGCGATCCTGCCGTGCGTAAGGCCTATCAGTCGGCAAACCCGGAGCTAAACCCGGATTTCATCTTCGCCTTCCCTGCCTACAACGCCCGTAACACCGAGATTGGCGGTATCATGGGGCGCAGCCAGCTCAAGCGCCTGGATTCCACCGTGAAACGCCGGACTGAAAATTTGTTGCGCTTCCTGAAGAAGATCGATCCAGGCAAGTACCGAACTGATTTCAAACTAGAGGGATCCAGCAACTACGCCTTTAATCTCATCCTGAAGCATTCGGATGACGATTTGGTTCTGCGGGTTATGCGAAAGATGCACGATTCAGGTGTCGAGTTCCGCCGCGGTAGCTCAGGCGGAGGCAATCAGATCCGCCAACCCTATCTGAAGGATATCGTGCCGGATGGCCACTATCTTGAATTTCCAGAAACCGAACACGTCCATTTTTATGGTTTTTATATCGGTAATTTCCCTGATCTAAAGGATGAGGAAGTAGATGAACTTTGCTCAATTCTGAACTCAGTATGAGGAAGGAGTGACCTCAGCCATTATACTCGCTGGTGGCCTGGGCACCCGGCTGCGATCCGAGGTTCCTGACTTGCCAAAGCCCATGGCACCGGTAAACGAACGCCCTTTTCTGTCATGGCTGATGGATTACTGGATCAGACAGGGCGTGCGCCATTTTATTCTATCCATCGGATACAAGAGCCATACAATTCAGGATTATTATGGCAGCCGCTACAGGCAAGCGGAACTGGATTATTCGGTTGAGGAAATCCCTCGGGGAACAGGTGGCGGCCTGCTTCTGGCCTTGCGGCAACTGCAGAATGAAGAGGCTTTTCTGGTGTTGAATGGGGACACGTTCTTCGCTGTGAAACTGGATGCCTTGCGGGAGTTTCACGAGCGCACACAGGCGGATGTAACCATGGCGCTGCTGGATATGGCGGATAATGATCGCTACGGCGGCGTCAGCATGAAGCCTGATGGTAGCATCGTATCGCTTGATGCAAGCCGGGCCGATCCGGAAAACAGGCGTGTGAATGGTGGCGCCTACTTAATGAAACGGGACTTGTTTGAGGGATACACAGTCGGCGATTCACAGCAGAAGTGTTCACTGGAGGGTGACCTGTTTCCGGCGCTGCTAAACAGCGGAAAACACATGGCTGGCTATCTGTCATCCGGTATGTTTATTGACATTGGCATACCGGAGGATTACATGCGGGCTGCGGAATTGCTGGCAAATAAAAGGGAGAAGGATTAAACATGGCGTACAATATCCTGGTAACTGGCGGCGCGGGCTATCTCGGCTCGACCATGGTGCCAAAACTGTTAAAAGCAGGTCACAAAGTAACCGTAATAGATAATTTCATGTATGGACAAAATAGCCTTGCGGCCGTGTGTCATGAGCCGGACTTTCATGTAGTAAAGGGTGATGTGCGGCTAAAAGAAACCATGCAGCCGTTGCTAAAGGATGCGGATATCATTATTCCACTGGCGGCACTGGTGGGCGCGCCGATCTGCAATCAGGATCCTGTGGGCGCCACAACCATCAACCACGATGCGATTCTGATGATGCTGGAGATGGTCAGCAAAGATCAGGTGATTCTGATGCCAACGACGAACAGCGCTTATGGCACGGGTGATGAGAACAATTTCTGCACGGAGGAATCGCCTTTACAGCCAATTTCCAAATATGCCAAAGACAAGGTGGAAGTTGAGAAGGTACTCATGGAGCGTGAGAACTCGATCAGCTTCAGGCTGGCGACTGTGTTCGGGATGTCTCCGCGTATGCGTGTCGATCTGTTAGTGAACGATTTCACCTATCGCGCAGTGTACGATGGTTGCGTGACGCTGTTTGAGAGCCACTTCAAGCGTAACTATGTCCATGTGCGCGATGTTACAGGCGCTTTTATGCATGCCATGGAAAATTACAATGTCATGAAAGGCGAGATCTACAATGTTGGCCTGTCGGAAGCGAACCTATCCAAGTGGGAATTGTGTGAAGCCATCAAGAGGCATGTTCAAAACTTCATCTTTCTGGAGGCTCCTCTGGGCAAGGATCCGGATCAGCGTAATTACATTGTGTCGAATGAGAAGATTGAGAAAACAGGCTTCGAGCCCGCTGTTGGCCTGCACGATGGACTTAAGGGGTTGATCAAGGGGTACACGATGATCAAGAACACAAAATACGGGAATGTCTAGGTTTTTATCATCCAGAATTTTTGTTGTGAGCAGATGAATATTTCATTTTCACGTGCATGCCGGGAAGGCCATTGCTGCTTTCCCGTTAGCAGGAAAAATGCAAAAGGCTCATAATGGATTCTAGAGTAAAAAGAGCTGTTATTCTGGGTGCGGGGCCAACGGGGCTGGTTTCTGCATGGGAACTCCTGAAGCATGGCTGGAAAGTTGAAATTTATGAAAAACAGAAAATTGTTGGAGGGATGTGCCGTACTTGGGAATGGAGAGACTTTTTAGTTGATACGGGACCACACATATATCATACGCCGGACACACAATTGGCCCAGTTCTGGGAAACGGAATTTGGCGATCTCTTTGTTAAGGGGGAATTCTGGTGCAAGAATGTAGGCGGGAAAAGTTTTGATCAGTACTGGGATTACCCTTTGTCCTGGGAAAGTATCTCCCGGTATCCCCGAAAACTTAAAGAAAATATTATTCAGGAATTGCAGGAAAGAAAAGAAGAGGATAAGGCAAAAGCAAGAAATTATAGTGAATATATGGAGGCCCAGGTTGGGCCCACTTTGAGGGAAATGTTTTTTAAAACATACCCTGAGAAAATCTGGGGTATTTCTACTGATGAAATGACTCCTGATTGGGCTCCCAAGCGTATCGAATTTCGCCAGAAGGTTACTCCCTTTTACCATGGTCAGTGGAATGCGGTGGGAAAAACAGGCACAGGATGTGTCTATGAGCGAATAAAGAATAATATTCTGACCATGGGAGGGAAACTCCATTTAAATTCTGAAATTACACATATTGTTGGCGAAGGGAATGTCCTGAAGAGAATCGAGTTTGCGAATAGAGAGCCTCTTGATCTCGCACCCGATGATATTGTGATTTCCAGCTTGCCTATAACCCTCACCGCTGCCTTTTTGGGGTATAAGAGCAAATTGAGTTTTCGCGGGATTTGTTCTGTTTATCTTGCCTATCAGCGCCCCTGTGTTCTCCCCGAAGGAATTCACTGGTTATATTACGGTTCAGAAGAGATCTATTTTAATCGAATTACCGAGCCCAAAAAGCTTACTCCTCACGTTTCTCCTCACGACCAAACCTATCTCACTGCTGAAATTACCTATAGCAAGGGAGATGAAATTGATGTAATGGATCCGGAACTTCTTATGCGTCAAGTTGCGGAGCAGATAGAGAAGGTTGGCCTGGCAAGAAAAGAAGAAGTAATCGATTTCAGCATGAACAAAGAGCCTTTTGTTTATCCTTTGCATTGTTTGGGATATCAGGAGGATTTGGCCAAAACGCGCTCTGTGATTTCTAAATTCCAGCAATTATATTCCAATGGAACAGGCGGGGACTTTAATTACGCAGATAGCCAGGTTCTGTTTCACAAGGCTTTTGATACCGTTGCCATTTTGTGTGGGAAGGATTCGTCCTATACGCAAGCCATTCGCCAGATTCCACAATGTGTTCCCAACCAATTTGTCTCAATTGGCAATCGTATTATTGGGGATGGGAAGCCTGCCTTTATCATTGCTGAAGCAGGCATCAACCATAATGGGAGTTTACAGTTAGCAAAACAGTTGGTTGATGCAGCACTAGAGACCGGATGTGATGCTATTAAGTTCCAGACTTTCAAGGCTGAAAACAGAATTTCAAAAAAAGTGAAAGCCGTAAAATATGCGGAAACAATAATTGGTCTGGAAGAGACCCTCTTTGATATGTTTGACAGGCTTGCCATGCCTTTTGAAGAGCAGAAAGAATTGATTCAATATGCCAGGGAAAAAGGAATTGAAGTATTCTCTACTCCCTTTGATTCTAAGAGTGTGGATTTTCTAGAGTCTCTTGAGGTGAACGCGTACAAAATATCCTCTATGGATTTAGTAAATCTGCCTTTGATTAAATATGTTGCTGAAACTGGCAAGCCAGTAATTTTATCTACAGGCATGTCCACCTTGGGGCAAATTGAGGAGGCAGTAGAAACGGTCTCACAGGCGGGCAACCCTAATTTGATACTCCTTCATTGTAACTCCTCATACCCTGCCGCTCCGTCTGAAATGAATCTCAACGTTATTTCGACACTAAAGAGGTGTTTTAATATTCCTGTAGGATTATCAGACCATACTTTCGGACTTTTCGTTTCTCATACAGCGATTGCGATAGGAGCGAATGTGATCGAACGGCATTTTACTTTAGATCGGACATTTGAAGGCCCCGATCATATTTTATCTTCCGAGCCAGATGAGCTTTCAGAATTAGTAGCAGCCTCAAGAAAAATCCTTACCGTTCTCGGAGATGGAGTGAAGAGAATTCAACCCAATGAATACGACACACTGAACATGCAAAGAAAGAGTCTCTATGCCGCCTGTAGAATCAAAGAAGGTCAATTGATTACTAAGGAAATGATTGCGATAAAAGGGCCAGGAGGTGGGTTACTTCCTAAATATTTTGATATTGTCGTGGGGCGAACAGCTACTAAAGGCATAGAAGAAGATCATCCCATTACATGGCAGATGATTTGAAATGAGGTGTATTGAAAAAATAAATGAAATGGTGCAGCAAGTCCTTAAACTGGCTGATGAGGAGGGGAAATTAACTGGATTCTGCATTGGAAATACTGCTAAAATTGAATCAAGCGGTGTGTATTTCACGCCAATTCGAAAAACACCGATTATGGTTGCTGGCGGAGTAATAGTTTATAGCGAGAAGCAGGCAATAGATATTGCAAAATCGCTTGATGGGAAAGTTCAGTACATCTTGGTGGATGCCGAGAAAAAGATTCCCGAGGCAAAGTCGCTGTCAGGGGATCCTGCTAATATTGAACGTGCAGTTCGTGAATCAATCCAGAAATCTACGCTTTGGATTTATAAAGGAAATGATTTATCAGTCGAAGCCGTAGATACTCTATTAACATATTTGACCAGGGATTTTATTCAAGGGATAGGTGGCGCAAAGATTGCCATTTTAGGGGCAGGAAATCTGGGAGCCAAGTTGGCCCTTAGGCTCGTGGAAAGGGGCGCCCATGTGACCATAACCAGGAGGAAGAAAGAAAGGCTTGATACGATTGTTCAGGCACTTAATTATATAAAACCTGAGTACACCACCTCCATGATAACTGGAACAACCAGTAATAGAAAAGCCGCTAAAAATGCCGAGATATTAATCGGCGCAACACGAGGCCATCCAGTCATCACCCCGGACATAGTGAGAAATCTTGCGGAGAAGGCGATTATCGTGGATGTGGGCAAAGGAACCCTGTTTCCTGAAGCTATATCATTAGCTGAGGAAATGGATGTAGATATATACCGGCTTGATATCAGCGCAGCTTTTGAAGGGTTGATTTCCTCATTATGGGCAACGGAAGATATCGTAAAAAGAAGACTTGGCCGGCGGCAGCTTCATGATGCATGTTTAGTATCTGGCGGTCTTATAGGTAGAGAGAATGAAATAGTTGTGGATAATGTCTGGAACCCTGCACGGGTCTATGGAATAGCGGATGGTAGAGGTGACTTTGTAAGGCATCTTTCGAAAGAGCAAATGGCAAGAATTGAAAAATTGAAGAATTTAATCGAAGCTCACTAAGCTGCTCTAGAGCAATGTATATTAAAATCGAAAACAAGACTGATCAACAGCAGAGAAACAATGGTTTGTTTTGATGAACTGATCCCGGAAAATGGGCATATTATTGGAGAGATTGCTTGTGGGCATGAAGGCAACCCTGATAAACTTAAACAGTTAATCGATTGTGTTGCAGACAGCGGCACGTCTCTCATTAAATTTCAAATGTTTTCTCTCGAAGAACGTGCTGTCGAAGGGGAAAAAGCATGGGATATTTTTCGTAGATTAGAGCTTAATGAGGATCAATGGCATCACGCAGTTCATTACGCTCGTGGAAAAGGGCTTTCTGTTATTTCAGATGTTTATGGAGTATCCAGTTTTTCTTTGGCAAGAAGGCTAAAAGTTGATGGGTATAAAATCCATTCTGAAGATTTATTGAATAGCTATTTCATTGCTCAGGTTGCGGAAGAAAAAAAACCATTATTTATTAGTGTCGGTGGAGCACATCGAATAGAAATATACAATCTATTGAACTTTCTTAACAACAAGGGGCTATTAAATAAAATTGTGTTGATGACTGGTGTGCAGACTTTCCCGACACCATTAGAAGCCCACTCTTTAGAAGAAATAAGCGATCTCATCGATAAATACTCTCAATATGGGATTAAAGTTGGTTTTTCAGATCATATTGCAGGCGAACAAGAAGAAGCTCAAATTGTGCCTTTAATGGCGCTGGCTAAAGGTGCTTGTGTTATTGAGAAGCATGTTACCATTAATCGGGATGACAAATGGACAGACTATGACTCCGCCTTAAGTAAAACTGATTTCAAACGATTTGTGAAACGTGTCCAAAAACTGGCCCCTCTGTTGCTCCCAATAGGACCAATGAGTGATGATGAAAAAAAATACCGGAAAATGTTTAAGAAAAGCCCTGCTTTAAAAAGTGATCTTTCCAAAGGGCATCTTTTGAAGCCAAGTGATATTGAATTTAAAAAAGATACTTTAAATGCAATCCCAACTGCCAGTTTGAGTCTCGCCAAGAAAGAACTTCTATGTCATATGAAAAAAGGTGAGCTTTGCCGTCCTTCAAACTTCAAGAATAAAGTAGGGGGGGTTATTGTAGCTCGATGTACGTCGAGCCGCCTTCCTAATAAAGCAGTACGAAAAATCGAGGGCCGTGAAACAATTGCACTAGTTATCGACAGAATGAAACGGTGTCAAAATTTGGGTTGCCTTATCTTGGCAACATCTACGGACCCATCTGACAATATCCTGATTGATATAGCAGAAAGAGAGAATATCCTGACGTTTCGAGGATCTCTTGAAAATGTATCTTCACGTTTCTATGAAGCAGCTAAATATTATGGCCTTGATCATTTTGTCCGCATAACAGGAGACGCGCTGCTGTGTGATGAGGTTATGGTCGATGTGGCTGTGCAAAGTCACTTACAGAGCGGTTGCGATGTTACTTTTATAGAAAACATGCCTTTTGGTACTAATAAAGAAGTCATAAGCTCGAATGCGATAAAAACCATTTTGGATGAAGCTATTATACCTTCTAATACCGAGTACCTAGAGTACTATCTGGAGAATGACCGGTATTTTAGAATAAACCATGTAATATCAGGTTATGAGTTCAATCCTTTCTTACGTATGACTTTAGATTATGAGGAAGATTTAGAGTTTTTTAAACAAATCTTTGCTCATTTTAATAAAGTTAATCCTTGTTTTACCTTGAAAGAAGCACTTGCCTGGTTGAAAGAAAATCCGGATGTTGAAGAAATCAATATGCATAAGCAACAAAAGTTTTCGAGCGGTGATCTTGATGTGCGGTTAAGCATATGAGCACTTGTGTTAATGAGTCACAAGAACTAGGCACTCTGGACAGTGAAATATGTCATCTAAATCATAAACAGATTAAATCCTTCCCAAGAGCATATAGGCCCGCATTAGTGCTGACTAAACCCCTAGTTAGGCAGCAGCGTGGCAAGGAGGAAAAATGAGCTTTAAAATCATAGTAGGGAAAAAATTAGCGGCCCAGCACCAATCTAAAAGTGGTTTGGAAAACAAGTACGCCTCACCTGATTTTATAATACAGGGTGATTCTGATCTGCACCTTATAAAGGAAAAAGGGGAAGTCCGCGCATTCGTTTTAGGGCGCATAATTGGAAAGCGAACTGAATTGGGTATGGAGCGTGTTGACCTAGCGCACAGTGATGTTAAGCGCCTTTTATGTTCTCAGCATATTGAGACATGCATAACCATGCTTGAAGGGCGGTTTATTATTGTCAGGTTCGATAAGGACGGCTCGTTTGAGATCGGATGTGATCGCTACGGTCAAATGGATTTATATTATCAGAAAATAGAAGATGGTATCGTGTTTGCAACCGATCTCAGTATGCTTCCATTCAGAAACAGCACAGTGAAATATGACCCGGTTTCTGTAGCGCATTCAATTTACATTTATGGTTTTCGGCCAGCAAAACGGCACACTATTTATAGTGGTGTTCGGCGTCTTGGCGTGGGCGAAACCGTGCGTTGGAAAGATAAAAAAATTACCTTTCAACAGGCACCTCCAACTATTATTCCAACGAACAATGAGTACGGCCAACAAGAACTCTCTAAGTATTCTGAAATCCTTTTGTCTGCAGTTGAGCAACGTTCATCATCCAATGGCAATGTGGTGTTTCTTTCATCGGGATGGGATTCAACAGCCATCCTAGCCTGTCTTGTAAAGCTTCATGGGGCTACCAAGGTAAGAGCTGTGATAGGAAGAATGAATTATTCTGAGCGCTCAGGGTACATAAATCCATTTGAAATCGATCGCGCAAAAAAAGTAGCTGATTATTTTGGTGTTAAACTAGAAGTCGTTGAATTTGATTATGTGAACAGAGGGCCTGAGCTTGCTGAATATTTACAGCCATTTCTGCGCTCACATATGTTTTCAGGCATGTCCTTATTTCACTGGGCCAGGCTATCAGAGCATCTGTCTAAAACGAGTAATGGCGAAGCACTTTTTGCAGGCGAAATTAGTGATGGGGTTCATAATTTTGGGTTTTCTCAATTCGCATCCATACTCGACCATCCAGATCTAGGCTTTAGGGAGTATGCGGATAAAATGGCAAGCTACCTTTTTGGTCCGACGTTTCTTAAATCCATGCAGGATGGGAAGTCTCAGAGCGATATTGTTTATAATCTTTTTAGGCAAAGAGCTCAAGATGGCATTTTTGATGAAGTATCAAATGATCCAATTGGTTGTAGGCGCCAGTTATTCGTGAGTTTATTTCTTCGGGATCGTCGAGTTCCACTTTGGTCTTTAAATAATACTAACATTATGACGGAAGAAGGGCGTCGGCGTTATAGTGAAGAGATGGAGGCAGAGTACATTAATCAACCTGCTTTAGAGGCGACACCTGAAACAATGTATTCTTGGTATACACATTTATATAATTCGTTTCATTGGCAGGGCGGAACCGTGTCGACGTTGCCCTATATCGCCGATGAATACGGTTTGGAAATGAATTTGCCATTTTACGATAGTCGCCTCCACGAGTTTTTAGCGGCAACACCTGAATCCTGGGGGCGAGGTTTAGAATTAAGGCCAACAAAATACCCGTTAAAGTACATGCTTGAACATTGCATTGACTATCCCTTCCATCTCCAAGTTGGCCCTCATTCATATCTTTATGATATTGACCCAAATTTTAACCATGCGGGGGAATTTATATATAAGTCCTCATTTTCCCCTCAAATTAAAGAAACAATTAGGCGGCGGGACTACAGGGAATTGTTGACACCAGGCTTTTTCAATTGCGAATACTTTGATCAAATTGTAGATAATTATCTGGCGGGTAGAGAAATTGTCTCAGAAAGAAACGACCTGTCGGTTTTGGCCTTCCTTTCTTTGACTGGTTGGTATGGGATGAAGTAGTAGTGACCCTGATGTCTTTGGAAATAAGTCGAGGTTGATTGCCTGATGAGGATATTTGCACGAGGAATTGCTACTTCATCAGAGCAGACCACCGCCACTCAAAAGCTCTTGGACTTAATCTTAATGAGAAGAATAGGGTTGGTAATAACAATAGGTGCTTTATCCCTTCATCTGTTGGATTTCATCGCGTTGTTTACACTTTCAATAGCGAAATTACTGAGGGTTGGTTTTGCATTCTATCGGACATCTGCGACCAAGGTTTTCTCCCAATATGCTGATATTAATGGATTTTGTATTATTTCATCACATAGAAGCGTTGATTGGGAAGAGCAATTAATGTTGGGTACATTGCTGAAAAAAAGTGTAAACAACGCTCCCGTATCTAACGCTTCATCAAATAGTAATTCTAGTCTGGGATAAATGTTATGTCTGGTTCTAAATCAAAACACGATTTTAAAATATTGTTAGTATATCCGAATCTTTCTATGTTGTTGGCTCCCCCGTTAGCATACGGTATTTTTACGTCCTTATTGCGCAAGGAAGGGTATCAAGTAGATATTTTTGATGTAACTCCTTATGTGGGGGAAGGAGCCAGCGCAATGGCAGCAAACGTCTCTGTCGGTGATGAAATGAACACCTTGAGGGCGAAACTGGATGAAGATGAAGATAGTGTGACCTTTCAAATCAAATCGATCGAACAAGAGAATGTTGAACTTCTGCATGCCAGACCATTTTCTTATGAAGAAGACTTGGGCGTTAAAAAGAAAACAGGTTTACACGAAGATTTTGTAAAGAAGGTGGATGAGTTTAAACCAGATTTGATGTTAACAAGCATTGTGGAAGATACATTCTTTCAAACCGTTAAATTAATATCGCTGGTCAAGGACAGAAAGATACCTACTTTGCATGGAGGCGTTTTCATAACTTCGGCTCCTGAATTGGCTATGACTTATCCAGGGATAGATATGATTGGCGTTGGGGAGGGAGAGCAAATAGTGCTGGATGTCGCAGAGCGCCTTAGCAGTGGTGTTTCTTGTTCCGACGTGAAGGGGGTTTGGATAAAGAAAGAAGATGGGACTATTCTCAAGAATCCTCGTGGACCGCTTTTTGATTTCACGAGTGTCATACCAGACTTCTCACTCTTTGAAGACGCTCGTTTTTATCGCCCCATGGGAGGTAAATTTTTTAAATCTGTACAAGTTGAATCATACCGTGGTTGTCCTTACACCTGTGCTTATTGCAATTCTCCGATGCAAGCAACCTTGGCAAAGGAAGCTGGCCTTGGTCGCTATGTCAGGCGTTCGCCCTTGGAGTCATTTCGTGATTATCTTGCCTCTATTATTGACCAGGTTAATCCAACTTTCTTCTCATTTGCTGATGATAGTTTCCTTGCTCGTCCCAAGAAAGAGATCGAATCATTTTGTGAAATTTACAAAGAATTTAAAATTCCATTTTGGTTCAATACAAGGCCAGAAAATGTAACTCCTGAAATTTTAAAAATGTTGAAAGAAGTCAACTGTTATCGTATGTCTTTTGGTCTGGAGTGTGGTAATGAAGAGTTCCGTGCGAAAAAATTATTGCGCAAATTGAAAAATAAAACTCTCTTAGAGAAATTTGAAATTATCACTAGTGGTGGAATTCCTTTTTCTTTGAATAGTATTATTGGCTTTCCTGATGAAACTCGAGAGCTTATTTTTGAAACAATCGAATTGAATCGGCAAGTCACAGCTTATGATGCATTAACTGTAAGCTGTTTTGTGCCTTATCATGGGACTGTTTTAAGGGATACTGCTGTAAAGCGAGGATACATTAAGGAAGATTTAATTGTTTGCGATCTTCACCGCTCATCTTTAAATATGCCACAACTTCCTGCTGACGAATTGAGCGGTTTACTAAAAACATTCCCTCTCTATGTTTATTTTGATAAGGCGCTATGGCCGGATATCAAACGAGCAGAAGCTGAAGATGGTGAAGGGCTGAAGATTTTTAACGAACTATCAGAAATTTATCAGAAAGAGGCTTTCGCATTCGACCAGGATGAAAAAATGAAGCAATCCAAAAAAGTCACAGGTTCCATCGGGTGTGCCAGTAATGAGATGGATAGTATACGAATTCCTAACTAACCTTTCTAAAAGCAAGCTGTCAGCTCTTGCAACTGATTGCTGATTTTTCCACACAATGTTAAATATTCAAGAAAATGGATTAGTTGTTAGATTTGAGACCGTTGGCGACACTTTCCCCCAGCAATAGGCTCAAAATTAATTAGGCTCCAGACTAGCAAGCTGTGTCCCCCTCCCCTAGTTTGGAAACATGTTAAAGAACAGTAAGTTAAGTGCATATCATGTCAGAAAAATAATGCTGTGCTTTTGTGCGGACGTGACAGCCAGTCAGGCGGCGATTTTACTGAGTCGCAATCGCAACACAATCAATCATTGGTACGGGGTGTTTCGCCGGGCTATTTATGCTCATCAAGAAGCTTTAAAGGAATCACTGGTTGGCAAGATTGAGGTGGATGAGTCCTATTTTGGAGCCAAACGGGTGCGCGGGTTCCATGGCAAGCTCAAGCGAGGGAGGGGCACGAACAAGCAGCCGGTTTTTGGAGTGTTCGAGCGTGATGGCCGGGTCTATACGGAGATCATTCCCGACTGCAAGAAAGCAACGTTTCAGGCTGTTATCAAAGGAAAAGTAGCCGTGGACAGTGTGATCTACAGTGATAGGTAGCGCGGCTATAATGACTTGGTGGATGTCGGTTACTCCAAGCATTTCAGGGTGCACCACGGAGCCAACGAATTTGCTCGTGATGGGCATTGTCATATCAATGGTATCGGAATCCCTCTGGAGCTTCACCAAACGACGCCTGGCAAAGTTCAATGGCGTCAAGGCGAACTTCGAATTACACTTGAAAGAATGCGAATGGCGATGGAAAAAAGACGCGGACACGCTCGCCAAAGAGTTATCGAAAATACTAAGGAAAAGCAGTGCCTGCTAGTCTAGAGCCTTAATTTTATCAATGAAGGCTTGAAAGCACCCTCAATGAAAAAGAAATTATTAATTTACTGGACTTCTCGAACTTTTGTGGAAGTTATGCAGCCACTCATCCCTAAGTTGGGAGAAAGATTTAGGATCGTTATTGTATTATTGGATTATTCTACTCCTCCGGGGTTGACTAGCCTCCTCAACTCCTGGGAAAAAGAAGGAACTATTGAAAAATACTTGCTAACTCCAAAGCATAACGAAATGCTAAAATATCACCTGTTTATGAAATCAGAAATAAAGAAGCTTAAACAATATAACTTTGATCTCTGGTTGAGTGGAAGTGAAATGCAAGTTGGGGAACGATACATATTGGAGTGTGTCCTTCCAGAGCACTGTGTTTCTGTGTGTATGTGGCATAATATCACGTATTTATTTATGTATAATGAGGCAATTGTTAGAAAATTGTTTTCAGGTAGCGATAATTTTAATTATTCCCCGTTGAAGAGAAGTCAAGCTTCAGATAGGGATTTATTTCAACGCGTAGCAAGGAAAATAAGGCAAAGTAAATCTTTTATGCATATGCTGAGACAGGGTTTCCAGTATTCTGAAGCTTACATAAAGCGCTCTATAAAAAAGTATAAAGGTAAAATAGTTGACCGAGTAATCTTACCTTGGATATTAACTGGCAAGACTTTTCGTTTTGGGCCATATGATGAGATGACTCAGCTTAGCTCAGGCAGGGTCAATGCTCTTATTTTTTTTGATGAGATTGAAGCTCAAGCACATAAATTGCTTCTCAAAACTCCAGCCGTCTATGTGGCTCAATATCCGTCATATGGCAGCTGTAGCTGTCAGGTTTCTACAACAAGAAGAACTGCTTTTTTATCTCCACTTAGTGGTTATGTCGGTACAGATAGGATTCCCAAAGAGGCATTGTTATTATTTTATCGCGACTTTAAAACCGTCCTTTCCCAAACAAATGCCAAGCACATACATTTAAGGTGTCACCCCGATGAGTCAGGGAAGTGGCCTCAACAATTGCTAGATTTCCTGCTAGCTCGCGGAATCGATGCTTCTTTAGTTGATAGTACCCGCCCGATAAGGGAGATCATGTGTAACTACCTTGGAATGGCTGGTTATGCATCGGCATGCTTGAGAGACGGCCGCGCGAGTTGTAACCATGCTATAATCATCGGGTTTACGGGCATTTCAAAAATGGCACAATTTAAGCATCCAAAATTTGTATTTGGGAAGTCAGAAGGGATTGGTTGGATTGAAGAGGACGGAAGCTATGATCCAGATATTTTCAAACGACATAAATATATTCCTCCTAAAAGAAAAACTGTTCCTGAAATACTTTCTGCGCTTTTCTTATCTAGGGCAAAAGGCGGATTCAACTGCCAAGTGCAACATCGGTGAGTCGCGATGTGGTATTGAAGAACACTTCATGGGGTGTTCTGTAGCCCAGCGTTTTTC
>QIFG01000095.1 GCA_003228735.1 Zetaproteobacteria bacterium | reverse complement strand
GGCAAGGGAACAACCATTCCCTGCGCACCGTGCCTTGATCCGAACCACCTGTGGAACTCTGCATGTGGCTTTATTTATGAAGGTATTAGTAAGTACCATTCTGAGCGCCGGAAGCACTAGCAACCACAGTTAACGCAAAAAACTCCTGGTTAGATGCATAATACGCTTCCTCGGCAGTCATGGCATTACGCAGATCAGAGTATGCAGCAGTATTAAGCGCATTGGTGCGATAAGCCGAATACTGCGGGATCGCGATAGCGGCCAAAATGCCGATAATAGCCACCACGACAAGCACCTCGATAAGCGTAAAGCCTTTTTCCTTACGCATCGTTTAATCCCCCCTTCATACACCGCGAGAAAAGTTGGTAACGCATCTGGCCACATCGCAAGCGGCACCCCCATTAGAACTTAGCATAACATTTAACAGGTAGTATAGTTCCACTATCCGCCCCTAAGGAGTTCATATTGAAACTTGGACTGAACGTAACGGTAGCCTTTATGGCAATCATGATTCTCTGCCTGAATATGCCGGTCGCCCAGGCTGCCGAAGAGAGGTGGCCCCATTTATTTGGACAGTAAATCCTGATTTATAAGTGGACTCCTGCCGGTTTCTGCTCACGCTGCTTTTGGCAGTGAGATCAGATTTTCGTAGTAGAACGCATCGGGCGTAATGCCGTCAAGCGAACTGTGTGGTCGTCTCTGGTTGTAGAAGCGGATGTAGCGATCCAATCCCTGCCTAGCCGCTGTCACCGTGTCGTAGGCATGCAGGTAAACCTCCTCATATTTGATGCTGCGCCATAGACGCTCGACGAACACATTGTCCCGCCAGCAGCCTTTGCCATCCATGCTGATCGCAATGCCATGCTGTTTGAGCAGGCCGGTGAACTCCATGCTGCTGAACTGACTACCCTGATCGGTGTTGAATATCTCCGGTGCGCCGAAGCGGGCGATAGCCTCCTCGACAGCCTCAATGCAGAAGTCCGTTGTCATCGTGTTGGATAGCCGCCAGGAGAGCACACGACGACTTGCCCAATCCTGAACGGCAAACAAATACACAAAGCCCCTGCGCATCGGGATGTAGGTGATATCCGCCGCCCATACATAGTTCGGTCGGTTAATCTGCAAATTGCGCAGCAGATATGGATAAACCGGATGGGCCGGATGCTTCCTGCTCGTATTCGGCTTGCAGTACAGCGCATGGATGCCCATACGCTTCATCAGGCGCTGAATGCGCTTGCGACCAACCCTGAGACCGTCCAGCCGCAAAAGATCCCGTAGCATGCGGCTGCCGGCGAAGGGAATCTCCAGATGCAGTTCATCAATCCGGCGCATCAGTTGCAGATCAGCCTCCGATACAGGCCGTGGGTGGTAGTAGGCTGTCGATCTTGGCAACGCCAGTATCCGGCACTGCCTGATCACGGGTAACGTGTGGTTGCGGTTCATCATCGCTTTGCGCTCAGTCGTCCCGCCTTGGTGAGCGCCTGTTCTAAAAAATCATTCTCCAGCGTTAGCTGACCGATCTTCGCATGCATCGCCTGAATATCCGGATCATCGCCGTTTTTCCTCGGACCCGAGAAAACATCCGATGCCCCTGTCAGAAGTTGTTTCTTCCACTCTGCAATCTGGTTCGGATGAACATCAAACATCGACGACAGTTCCGTCAGTGTCTTGTCGCCCCGAAATGCCGCCAGGGCAACTTTGGCTTTGAATCCTGCTCCGTGGTTCCTTCTCTTTCTTCTCATTCCTTGCTCCTTTATGACGCCGCCTTCGGTGGCTCAGATTAGGCAAGGTATCCACTTATAACACTGTCCAATTTTCCGGGTCCGGCTCTAAGTGGTTGTTTATAAAAGCCCGTATTGCGGCTGCTGCACAGACTGGGTAAAACATCTGGAAAAAAATGGCTTCGAAGTTGAAACCATAAAGAGCGAAAATATGGGCGAAATCAAGGCCAGCTTTGGCGTTACACCGAATCTGGCTTCCTGCCATACCGCCGTGATAGACGGCTATGTTTTCGAGGGCCATGTGCCTGCCGATGTGATTCGGAAATTCCTCAAGGAAAAGCCTGAGGTGCGGGGGCTGGCAGTTCCGGGCATGCCCATCGGTTCACCCGGCATGGAAGGCGAAACCAAAGAACATTATGACGTCCTTACCTTCGATAAACACGGAAAAACCACGGTTTACTCCAGCCGCTGAGTTCCCTTCCTGCTTTTAACCTAATCGCTCCAGCATAGCCCGAACTGCAGCCACAGCCTCATCAAGCTGCGGCGCATCCTGGCTGCTCAGGCAGACTTTCCCCTCCGGCCTGCCGCCACAGCGATGCGGGTAGGAGCCGATTTCCACATTCGGAAAATGCGCCTGAATTTCCTCCAATGGTTTTGCAAAGCTGCTTTCCGGCAAAGCCACATCAAGCTGCCGGCGCATGAACGGCCTGTCGCCAAAATTATCCAGAATGGTTTCAAGCTGGGAAGCAAAAATTTCGGGCACGCCGGCAAGCACGTAGACGTTTCCGATATGCGCGCCGGGCGCAATGCTCTTCTCACAGATGATGGGGGCAGCGCCCTCAGGCAGCCTCGCCATGCGCTTGCGGCCAAAATTGAGGCTGGCCCTGCCATAGCGACGGGCCATTGCCGACAGCGTGCCTTCATCTTCGACAAGGGCGACATCAAAAGCCCTGGCCACAGACTGCATCGTGATGTCGTCATGCGTGGGGCCGATGCCGCCACTGGTGATCACGGCATCATAGCTGTCTTTGAGCCGGCTCAGCGACGACACAATATGGGACTCGGCATCAGGCACCACGGCGATCTCCACCAGCCTGCAACCGCACTCGAACAGGCGCTGTGCCGCCAGCCATGCATTGGCGTCACGAGTACGACCGGAAAGAATCTCGTTGCCGATAGCAAGCATGGCGGCAGTCTTGTGTTTATCCCGCACTGCTCTGCCTCCCATGCCCTTTTACTTGCCGCCTTACTTAAGTCCGGTGGCGCAAGGCTGCGATACGATCTTCAATGGGCGGATGTGTTGCAAAAAGATGGCCAAGCCCTCTGCTTTGGCCGTGAATCTTCAAGGTCGCCAGCGCATCCTCGTTCATGCCTTCCTCACGATGCTGGGAGGTCAGCGTCTGCTGGGCCAGCGCATCAATCTTGGCCAGCGCCCTTATCATCGGGTCGGCGCCCATGGCGGAAGCCGCATAGGCATCGGCGCGGAATTCGCGACGGCGCGAAAACCAGCAGATCGGGATCATGGCCAGGATGGACAGGGCGAACTGCAATGCCATATAGACCATGAAGCCTGCGAAATGGTTCCGCGCCATGATGGGCCTTGAAATCATGCGGGCCAGGAAATACACAAAGGTGTTCATCAACCCCTGCAACAACGTGATGGCCAGCATATCGCCATTGGTCACATGCCCGACCTCATGCGCCAGCACGGCTTTGACCTCTGCATCCGAAAGGTTCTGAACCAGTCCGGAGGAAACAGCCACCATGGCCGAATTGCGTGTCGGCCCGGTGGCAAAGGCATTGGGCACATCATCCATGTACACCCAGACCTCCGGCATTTTAATGCCTTCCCGTCCGGCCAGTTCCTGTATGGTATTGAACACAAGCCTTTCCTTTGGCGTGGATGGCTGCTCCACCCGCTGCATGCGCATGCCGCGCTTGGCAAAAAACTTCGAGAGCCAGAGCGAGATGAAAGCGCCGCCAAAACCGAAGATCAGCGCCCAGGCGAAGTCCTGTGTGACCACACTGCCCCTGAGATCGATGCCGAACGAAGGCAACACGAAATGAATCAGGATGTTTCCCGAAATCGCCAATGTGAAGAAAATCAGCAGGTTGGTTATAACAAGCATGAAAATGCCTTTAGACCAGCGCATGGATGCCTCCATAGAATTAGTTTTCATTACTGTGCGGACAACAATAAGCAAATTCAAGCCTTGAAAGAAAGACCTTATTGCCCTACATAAGGGATATGAACGATTCAATCCATGATCCCGAAATTATTGACCCGTCAGATATCGAGTCCGCCGAGGGGGTGCACGTCTCGTCCCTGGCCATCGCCAGCAAACAACTCCCCCCTTACCTGACCCTTCTGCCGCTGAACAGTCGTCCTTTATTTCCCGGCCTGATCGTGCCGTTGGTGTTTGAAGGCGACGAGATGATCGGCGCAGTTCGTCAACTGGCAGATGGAAAAGAGCCCCATATCGGCCTTGTTCTGCTGCGTGATGAGGAAGAAAAATTCACGCCATCGAACCTCTATGAGGTCGGCGTTGTAGCCAGGGTTATGAAGGCGATTGAGATTGAGGGTCATGGCCTGCATCTGGTCGTGGAGTGCCTGAGTCGTTTCCGCATTGAGGGCCTGTTAAGCGACACACCCCCCATCCAGGCGCGCGTGAAATATCACGAGGAAACATCCTACGAAGACAACATCGAGCTGCGCGCCTACACGGTCGCCATCGTCAATACGATCAAGGAGCTCTTGAAACACAATCCCCTGCACGAAGAAGAACTCAGGATGTTCCTGTCCAGATTCGGACTGACCGAGCCGCATCACCTGGCCGATTTCGCCGCCAGCCTGACAACGGCGGATCGCGGGGAGCTTCAGGATGTGCTGGAAACGTATCCGATCTTCGAGCGCCTGAAGAAGGTGATGACCCTGCTCAACCGGGAGCTGAATGTCAGTAAGGTGCAGAGCCGTATCCGCAAGAATATCGATGAACGCGTTTCCGATCAGCAGCGTAAATATTTCCTGCATGAGCAACTGCATGAGATCAAGCAGGAACTCGGCATGGAGATCGACGAAAAGGATCAGGAGGCGAATCGCCTGCGCGAACGCATCAAAAAGCTGACGCTATCGGAAGAAGCGCAGGAACGTTTCGACGAGGAAATGGGCAAACTCTCGATGCTCGACCCCAGTTCCCCGGAGTATGGCGTTTCGCGCAACTATCTCGACTGGCTCACCGCCCTGCCCTGGGGAAAATATACCCGCGACCGGTATAACCTGAAGCTTGCCTCACGCGTGTTGAACCGCGAACACTCCGGCCTGGAGGACGTCAAGGATCGCATTCTGGAGTTCATTGCCGTAGGCGCCAGAAAGAAAGAGGTCGGCGGCTCGATCATCCTGTTCGTCGGCCCGCCGGGCGTAGGCAAAACCTCGCTGGGCAAGGTCGTGGCTGAAGCACTCAACCGGCCATTTTACCGCTTTTCTGTCGGTGGCATGCGCGATGAGGCCGAGATCAAGGGGCATAGGCGCACCTACATCGGCGCCATGCCGGGCAAAATTCTTCAGGCCCTGAAACAGGTGAAGGCCGCCAATCCGGTTATCATGATCGACGAGGTGGACAAGATCGGCTCGGATTTCCGTGGTGATCCGGCCAGCGCCCTGCTTGAGGTGCTCGATCCCGAACAGAACTCGGACTTCCTCGATCATTATCTGGATCTGCGCTTCGATCTGTCGCGTGTGCTGTTCATGCTCACGGCCAACCAGCTTGATACGGTGCCAAGGCCATTGCTGGATCGTTCCGAGATCATCCGCCTGCCCGGCTACATGGGCTTCGAGAAGCTGGCCATCGGCAAGAAACACCTGTGGCCGCGTCAGCTTGAGGCGCATGGCCTGAGCAAAAAGGAGGTTTCACTCTCCGATTCAGCGATGAATAAACTGGTGGAAGACTATGCGCGTGAACCTGGAGTCCGCCAGCTGGAGCAACTGCTGAAAAAGCTGCTGCGCAAGGTGGCCCGGAAATTGGCCGAGGAAGAATGTGAAACACCGATCCGCATCGGTGCGCGCAATGTTGACGAGTATGTCGGCAAGCCGCGTTTCTACGAAAAACACATGCGCACCGGCGTCGGCGTCTGTACAGGCCTGGCCTGGACAGCCCTGGGCGGCACCACATTGACTATCGAAACCACCGTGGTGCATCAGGATCGCCGGGGACTGAAGCTGACCGGCCAACTGGGCAAGGTCATGCAGGAGTCCGCCGAAACGGCATTGTCCTACATCTCATCCAACCTGTACCGCTTTGGCGCAGACACCGGTTTCTTCGACAAGCGCTTTGTGCATCTGCATGTGCCGGAAGGCGCCGTGCCCAAGGACGGTCCTTCGGCAGGCATCACCATGGCAACCGTCTTACTGTCTCTGGCCCTGGATAAGGCGCCGAAATCCATTGCCATGACGGGCGAGATGACCCTGACCGGCGATGTGCTGCCAATCGGCGGCGAGCGGGAAAAGCTACTGGCCTGCAAGCGGCTGGGCATTTCGGAGGTTATCCTGCCGTATGCCAATAAAGTGGATGTGGAAGAGTTACCGAAGAATGTGGCGAAAGGCCTGACCATCCATTACGTCAAACATTTCAACGAGGTGGCAAAGCTGATATTCGGCATCCGCCTCAGGCCTGTCAGACGAAAGAAGAAACAGAACACCACCAAGACACCAAGGCACAAAGAAAAAGAATAAACACGCTGTCTGGAGATGTTACTTCCATAACCCCGGTTTTTCCTGGTGTCTTTGTGACCTGGGCTTCCGGCCCTCGCCCTTCGGGCGGCCTGAAATCCGTCCAAACGGCGTTCCGCCTTTTTGTGTCTTGGTGGTGAATTTCTTGTCTATCTCTTTTTGAAGCTGGTGATCAGTAGCAGAACCACGCCGATGCTGATGCAGGAATCGGCCACATTGAATGCCGGCCAGTGATATTCCTGGCCATTGATGCGTAGATAAAAATCAAGGAAGTCCACGACATAACCATGCTGGATACGATCCCAGATATTGCCGGCCGCACCGACCAGAATCAGCACCAGCAACCAGGGTTCCACACTCCTTGAATGGCGCTCACGCCACCACCATATCGACACCATGGCGGCAATACCAAGGGTCACGCCGGTAAGGAT
The DNA here is from genome assembly GCA_003228735.1 of Zetaproteobacteria bacterium. GTDB lineage: Bacteria > Pseudomonadota > Zetaproteobacteria > Mariprofundales > Mariprofundaceae > SZUA-181. The sequence goes on along the minus strand of QIFG01000095.1, from coordinate 41,980 downwards.
GTATTCCTGCTTCAGGTTTGCGAACAGTGAAAACGCCACGCCGGTATTGTGGGCGCGAACGATGTTGAAAAAGCCGTCGATCACGGCAAACGAGTTGAAGCCGGGTTGTTCAATCCACCATTTGCTGAGCTGATCAGCGATCAGCAGCAGGCCGAACAGGCCGATCTGCTTGTGCAAACGGCTCATGCCTGCGATTCAACCGCCTCAAAGCAGCGCCCGCAAAGCTCATTGTGCACGGCATGATCCGGGTGGGCGGCCTCGCCTACATTCCAGCAGCGCGGACATTTCACCCCGTCCGCCACCTTGACTGAAATGGCTTCACCCGCAGCCACTTTGGCGACAATGAACAGTTGCTCATAGCTCTCCCCAAGCTGTTCGGCAAATGAGGCGTCCAGATTTGGCACCGTCACCGTGGCGGCAATGGAGGAACCGACCACCTTATCCTTCTTGGCCTGATCAAGCGCCGTATTCACCTGCTCACGAATCTCAAAGAACTTCTCCCATGCCGCTTCATCAATCCGGATGTCGGCTACGGGGTGGAAGGTCTGTAAATGAATGCTTTTTTCATCCGATCCCGGCAGGTGTTCCCATGCCTCTTCGGCCGTGAACGGCAGCACAGGTGCAATCAGGCGAATCAGTGTATCGGCCAGGTCATACAGTGTGGCGCGGGCAGACCGGCGCCTTTCCGAGTCGGCCGCATCGCAATACAAGCGATCCTTGATGACATCCAGATAGAAGCCACCCAGATCCACCGAACAGAAGTTGTGGATTTCCTGATGAATACGATGAAATTGATAGCTCTCATTGCAGGCATGCACATGACGCTCAAGCTGTGACAGCCGATGTGAAGCCCACTGGTCCAGCGGTTGCCGCTTTTCAACCGGAACAGCATCGCACTCCGGATCAAAACCTTCGAGGTTGCCGAGAACAAAACGGATCGTGTTGCGGATGCGGCGATAGGCCTCGGCCAGCTGTTTCAGAATCTCATCGGAAATGCGAATGTCAGCCGAGTAGTCGCTTGAAGCAATCCACAGTCGCAGGATATCGGCGCCCATTTGCTGGATGATCTTCTGCGGTGCAATGACATTGCCGCGTGACTTGGACATCTTGTTTCCCTGCCCGTCGACAACAAAGCCGTGCGTCAGCACCCCCTTGAACGGAGCGACGCCGCGCGTACCGACACTCTCCAGCAATGACGACTGGAACCAGCCGCGATGCTGGTCGGAGCCTTCCAGATAGAGGTCGGCAGGTGAATCCAGATCATCACGCTGCTCGAGCACGCAGGCATGCGTGCTGCCGGAATCGAACCAGACATCCAGGATATCGGTTTCCTTTTCGAACTCCGCACCGCCGCACTGCGGACAGGCTGCATCCCTTGGCAGGAATTCAGACACATCCTCAGAGAACCAGACATCCGCACCGCCCTGCTCAACCTGCCCGGCGATATGTTCCAATACTTCCGGCGTGGTCACGGCATGTGATTTACACTGCGTGCAGAGGATTACAGTAATCGGCACGCCCCAGTTGCGCTGGCGCGACACACACCAGTCCGGCCGCTGCTCAACCATGCCGCGGATACGGTTTTCACCCCACTCAGGCGTCCATGCCGTTTTGCCGATTTCAGCCAGCGCCTTGTCGCGCAGGCCGCCCACATCCATCGAAATAAACCATTGCGGGGTAGCGCGGAAAATCAGCGGCTTGTGGCAGCGCCAGCAATGCGGGTAGGAGTGTTTCACCTGGCTGGTTTCCAGCAGTGCGCCACAGTTTTGCAGGTGCTCAACCATAATGGCGTTGGCCTGATAGACATGCCGCCCTTCAACCACAGGCGTACCGGCTTCAAAAACACCGGTATCGCCGACCGGGTTAAATGCAGGCAGGCCGTATTGCATGCCGATCTCGTAATCTTCCTGACCGTGGCCGGGGGCCGTGTGTACAGAGCCGGTACCGGCCTCCAGCGTCACATGATCACCAACCAGAATCGGGGCGTCCTGATCGAGATAAGGATGGCGGAAACGACGATTATCGAGTGTTTTCCCAGGAAAATGCGCAATAACGTCGCCTTTTGCGCCAATTTCGGCCAAAACCTTCCCCCTAAGCTCTTCAGCCAGAATCAGGATTTCGCCCGCTTTGAGATTGGCGTTATCGCCCGCATCCGTGATTTTCACGGCGCTGTATTCGATGGCAGGACCGACTGAGACAGCCAGGTTGGCCGGAATCGTCCACGGCGTTGTCGTCCAGATAACGATGGCGACATCACCGGGATTGCTACAGGTGAGAGCAGGATCGATGTCAGTCAAATCTTCGTCGGCGGCAAATTTCACATAAATCGAATGCGAGGTGTGGTCTTCGTATTCGACCTCGGCCTCGGCCAGAGCCGTGGCGCAGGAGACACACCAGTGCACCGGCTTGGCGCCCTTGTACAGGCCACCGTTGGCCAGAAACTTACCGACTTCGCGTACTGTGTTGGCCTCGAAACGGTAGTCCATGGTGATATACGGATGCCCCCAGTCGCCAATCACACCGAGCCGCTTGAACTCCTCGCGCTGCACATCGATTTGCCCCTTCGCATATTCGCGGCAGGCAGCACGAAATTCGGAATCGCTGATGTCTTCCTTCTTCTTCTTCTTGAATTTTTCTTCGACCTTCAGCTCGATCGGCAGGCCATGACAATCCCAGCCGGGAACAAAGGGGGCGTCGAAGCCGAGCATGGAGCGGGAGCGGACAACGATATCCTTCAACACCTTGTTCAGGGCATGACCGATATGGATTGAACCATTTGCGTAAGGCGGGCCATCATGCAAATGGAACTTCGGCGAGTCTTTTCGCAGCTCGCGCAGCTGTTCATACAGCTTTTCCTCTTCCCATTTCGCCAGCCGCTTCGGCTCATTCTGCGGCAAATTGCCACGCATCGGGAACTCCGTCTTCGGCAGGAAAACGGTCGGTCGGTAATCGAACTTCTCAGTCAAGATAAAACTCCATAATTAACCACGATAGGCACAAAGTTTACAAGGCCAGTCTTGTTATGCCCTTCCGGATGACGGGAACATTAAAATTGATCAGCAGCCCAAGCCTGTGGCCAGTCAACTTCAGATAAGTCAGCAACTGCGCCTTATGTACTTCCTGAACCAATTCCACGGCCTTAAGCTCAACCACAACCTGATTGCCAACCAGCAAATCAAGGCGAAGGCCCGCATCCAGCTTTACGCCGTCGTAAATGACGGGCAAGAATAGCTGGCGTTCAAAGCACAAGCCACGTTTCCTTAGTTCATGGCAAAGGCAGGACTCATACACCGATTCAAGCAATCCCGGCCCGAGTGCTGAATGAACGGAAAATGCCGCATCAACAATCTGCTGGGCGATATGATTGGTCTCTTCCGGAATATCCTTTCTTGGTGTCTTTGTGACTTGGTGGTTCATGCCTTGCTCAATATTTCTCTAGCTGCCTCACAGTCCTTTGCGATCTGGCGAGCCAGGTCGTCCGCTCCCTTAAAGGCGCGGTCTTCACGCACTCGCTCGACAAAGCTGATCTGAAGATTCTTGTTATAAAGCTCCGGGCTGTCGTCGAACAAATGTGTTTCGAGCAACAGCGTGCGTCCGGCAAAGGTGGGCCGGTAACCGATATAGGCAGCGCCATCCCACTGCTTCCCCTCGCAGCGCGCCCGCACGGCATAGATGCCAACAGGCGGATGCGACAAGTCCTTGAGATCGAGGTTGGCCGTCGGAAAGCCAAGTTCCCGGCCGCGAGCCTCGCCCTTGCAGATATGACCGGATACGGTGTAGGAGCGGCCGAGCAGCTCTTCGGTCAGCCTGAAATCCGCCGCCTCGATGGCAGAACGAATACGGCTGGACGAAACCACGGCGCCATGCATTTCAAAGGCCGATGCTTCGCTGACGTTGAAGCCAAGCTCCTCGCCCAGCATGCGCAGATCGTTGGCATGTCCGGCGCGGTCGTGGCCGAAGGCAAAATCGTAGCCGACATGGATATGGCTGGATCCGAGTGACGCATGAAGCTGGCGCATAAACTCATCTGCGCTCAGCGCGGCCAGTTCCTTATTGAAGTGCAGCAGCATCACGGCATCCAGGCCGGAGTCCCTGAGCAGTTCAAGCCGTTCGTGCAGGTGGCACAGGCGGCGGGGAGCCTCTTCCGGATACAGGATGGCGCGCGGATGCGGATCAAAAGTGACGGCAACGGCCGGGCCGTTCACGGCCAGGGCATGGCCCCTGAGTTCGGCCAGAATCTGCTTATGCCCCATGTGCACGCCATCGAAGTTGCCGATCGTGACCGCACCGCCATGGATACCCTCGGCCTGCGCAGCCGCATTGAAGGAACGTAATATCTGCATATGCTGAAGCCTAGCTTTGTTTTCTTTCCAGTGTAATAAAGCTGTAGGAATACGGGTTCGCCTCATCCGGCCCGTGATCCTCGCGTGAGGTCTCGCGCCAATCCCCAAGTTCGAAGTCCGGGAACCATACATCGCCTTCAAGGACGGCATCGATATCAGTGATATATAGACGTGTGGCTTCGGGTAAAGTCAGGGCATACACCTCTGCTCCACCAATCACCATGATCTCTCCCGCATCCGGGACAGCAGCCTTCGCCTCATCCAGATTGCGAACTACGGTGCAACCTTCGGCGTTATAGTCTTCCTGCCGGGTCAGGATCAAAGTTGTACGGCCCGGCAAGGGCTTACCAATGGATTCAAAGGTCTTCCGGCCCATGAGTATGGGCTTGCCCATCGTCTGCTTCCTGAACCAGGCCAGATCAGCGGGCAGCCGCCACGGCAACTGGCCATCCTTGCCGATCAGACCATTATTATTCTGCGCCCAGATAAGTGAAAATATCATTCGCGGAGACACGCATCAAAGATCATCTTCACAGATACCTGTAATCTTCATAAAATGTCTAAGCAGACCGATTTTCAGTGGTTTGTTGCCATGCACTGGCACCGAAATACGGATGGAGTTTCCAGGTTTTGTGAAAATATAGTGACTTCCATAAACGCGACTTTGGATCCAACCGAACTTTTCCAGAATCCGGCAAAACCTTTTGCCGCTGATTTGCTTCAAACAGCAATCTCCAGAAGACGATCCTTATCAGACAGTTCTACGTCCTCAATATCTACGGAGAGGCAGCCTTCTACGGCTTCATAAAGATTGGATAGCAGTTCCTCGAAGGAGTCGCCTTGTGACACGCAACCTGCAATGGCCGGAACTTCAGCCCAGTACCCTCCTTCTTCTGCCGTGTGGATGACCACCTTGAGTTTCATGGTATCACCTCCAAGTAATACATCGCAGCATAGCTGGATTGCTCGCACCAAGCCACGCCATCGAGTTTGTTTTCGTCAATAATGAAAGCGGCACTGGGCGATGTACACTGCCGCATCATCTGCCTTGTACACCAGCCGATGGGCGTGGTCGATTCTTCGGGACCAGTAACCGGCCAAGTTCTCTTTCAGGGGTTCAGGCTTGCCCCGGCCTTTAAACGGCGTACGGGTGATCTCTTTGATCAGCGCATTGACGCGCCGAAGCATCTTTTTGTCATTTCGTTGCCAGTACAGATAATCTTCCCACGCCTTTTCGGCGAAGACGATTTTCATTCCCCGGCCAGAGAGTGTCCCGTCCCGCCGCCAGTTTCAAGTTCTTCAATGGACTGCATAAGACGCATGGCATTGCGCGGATTGCTCATCAGGTAACATGTTTCACGCATGCCTTCGTAGTCCTCAAGAGACATCATGACTACAGACTCCGACTTCTGCCGGGTCACAATAATCGGCTCGTGCGCCTCGCAGACATTATCCATCATGCCGGCCAGTTTTTGCCGTACTGTACTATAGGTAACTGCTTTCATGGCATGATCTCCAGTCAATATTTGTACAAATCATAGTACAATGCTGTGGGTGAAGGCAACTGACCGTCTTTTCTGATCAGGGAGATCATAGGGTCGAAGCCTTGTCAGCCAATATCCAGTTCCACCCAGACAGGCCGGTGATCGGAAAAGTGGTGCTTAACATGGGCATTGAATTTGGATGTCGCGCGCCTCTTTGGCAAGTCCGCATCTAATTGTTTCCACAAGTCCCGGAACACGCCATTGTCAAAATCAAAGACTCCCTTGCCGACAATCCTGTCACCGATACTTCCGGGCGCAAAGGTCATCTGGTCATAGGTTTTGTCGTTACCGATATTTGAACCGCCCGTCTTGGTGAGGTATTCAAGCGGCTGCATGCCGAATTTAAGCAATGCCTTATATGTGCTCTCGTCCGGCTGCATGTTCGGAACATTCATGTCGCCCAGCAGGATAATATCCTGATCGTAGGTGGTTTCAGGCTCGGTATGGCGGCTTGCCCACCGGCTCAGGGCAAAAATCTCAAGCACGCGGCGGCAGTATTTTGCATGATCTTCCGGCTTTTTGGAGTTCTGAAACCTGCCGAAATACAGGTGCACATTGGCAAGGGTGAAATCCAGTGCCCCGGCGCGGAATGAGCCGATATAAGGGTTGCGATCAAAAGGCACGAACCTGACCCCAGGATACTTCACCTTCTTTTCCACTCTCCTTTCCTTATAGCGGACAGTCACGGTGCGCTTGGGATATTCGCGTTTCCTGAGCGCGATTTCACCAAACAGGTTTCTCGTTTTCACCTTCCGCTTTCGGTAGATGAAGGCCAGCCGCTCGGTGTTGCCCGCCGTGTCGTTCATAACATAGTCGAAGCTCTTCCCCATCTCGCGGACAACATCGACAAAATGCCGGAAGCGCGCATTCACCTCCTGCACGGCAATGAGATCGAACCGCTTCAGGATATGGGCAATGACCTTGATATCGTCCCCGGTTCTGCTTTGAGCGCCAAGATTGGCGATATTCCAGCTTGCAAGCAGCAGCTTGCCGCTCTGGGAGCGCGGCACTCCCCGCTTTCTAAAATGCCGGGTAAGCGCTGATTTTTCTCTGCTTACGTTAAAGGTGTGATGCGGTGTTGGATTCTTAAACGGGATAGACATTCGATACCCTCCATGAACATTGGCTTGCGCCTAAACCAGAGAAGTCATCACAGCGGATATGGCTGCAACGTCACTCCTATCCCCTTTTGGCTTAATATGAGATATGGTGGAAACCATGTCCACCTGTAGGAGAAAATACGTGGAATACCAAGTGCTCACACTCTCTTAGTTAGCCATTATGTTCATTGATCAAATATTCCCTGCAGTCGTGGCTGAGAAAAGCACATTAAACGAACGCCTTTCCTCGGAAGCAAAAGCTCGCAACCTGTCAACCAAGAAGTTAAAAGAAGTGATCATATTGGAGTCTTGAGCTTTTGCAGAAGCTGCCAGTCCACCAGTGAAAAAAACGCCAAGGCAAACCAGAATGAATAACTTTGGCACATAATTCTGAAATCCAATAAACAAGTTGTTATGGCTCATAACAGCCTCCTGAATAACATTAGTAAGACCATGTGATGCCGCCGGATGCGACATACTTCCTGTATTTGTAAAGATCAATATTTGAGTTGTTTCTCGTGAAGCGGCCATCCACGGTTAAGGTGAAGTGGTCATTCAAATCCCGTGAAAGAATCAGGCTGACATCTGTCTGCCGGTCGCGGCGGAAAACGCCGAAGATATTATTCTCGTTGTCATACCGGATTCTGGCGTAGTTCACGTAGGCATTCAGCCGCAAGTTTCTCGCAAATGAATACTGGCCGCCAAGCACATACCGGTTGGCATGGTAATCCCAGTTATCGCCTTTCGCCCTTTGCTGTGCGTAGGTGTAGCCGGCCTGTACATAATGGGCGAAATCTCCCGAATGGATGAAGTGAAGGATGCCGGGTTCGTGCAGTGTATTATCGCGGCGATCCGCCGTGTTTGCCGGATCGCTTGAAAAGTTCGTGCTCGTGAGGCCGTAACGAACGATGGTCATGTTGTTCCGGTTCGTGTGGAAGGTAAACGATGGAAGCACATTGTAGGATACCAGTCGTTTCTGGTTATCCCCGCTCAGGAACTCAAAGGAACCATTCAGCCTGGCAACGCCTCTGCCTCCGAAAAGCCCTGCCCTTGAAAGGCCCAGCCCGCCCGTGTGATCCTGAATGCGCTCCACGCCTGCCACATGAGGTTCCGAGTCCAGCAATGAATAGGTGCCGGTCAGGCCCCATGTGTTGGTACGGATAATGTCGTATTCCCCATGCAGGAATATAATGGAGGTGGCGCCGCTCCGTTTCGGTTCAACCCCCGTGATGGCTTCCGTGGGCGAAAGATTGACGTTGGTGTCGGACTGAATCTTGTAGGCCAGCGAAATGCGGAATGGCTTTTCGTCTGGCGGCTTGCCTGCAAGAATGGATGCAACAATCCGCTCGGACTCCCTTGCCCAGGGCGAGGCCGAATCAATGGATTTCACCTGCTGATATGCAACCAGAGCCTTTTCCTTTTGCTCCTGCTTGAGATAGATCATGCCCGTATAGAAGGAAGTCAGGCCCCTGATATCGTCATCCCCGGCTACGCCTTCATTGAAATAACGGAGCGCTTCTGATGTTTGGCCAAGCTCGTAATGGGCCAGGCCGAGAAAGAAACCGAGATTTTCACGTTTCGGAGTTTTGGCATAAACACGCGACAGACTCTTGATTGCACGCTCGTAATCTTTCTTTTCGTTCACCAGCAAAATGCCAAGTTGATAATGGGCATCCAGATATTCGGGGTCTATTTCGATGGATGTCTGGAAAAGGGTCTTGGCCTCAGATGCCTTGCCGATGTTAAGAGCGGCTATACCCGCGAAGTAATGCGCAATCAGATCATTCGGAAACGAAGGCAGCCCACGGAGCAATAGATTGTAGGCATTCTCGAAGTCGCCTGCCCGAAAGGCGGCCAGGCCGTCCTCAATAAGAACCGATGGCTGCTTTTGCTCCTCCGCGCTCGCAGAATCAATCTCCTCGGCGGATGTTGCCTGACTTTGCGCGGCGGCTGCGCCAGCAAGAAAGATTGCCCCAATCAGGATTAAACAGCAGGGGCCAACTGCCGTTATACTTCTTGATAGATATTTCACTCCCGTCTCCCAGGCCAGATACTGGCCCACTCCCTGTATCTCTTATGCCCGGATCGCTGACCCCTCACTCTTTCCAGACATGTACAAAGATTCGTTAGGTTCACAGACTACTATGGAATGTCAAGCCTTATGCTACGGACGGACATTCCTTGCATGATATTCCACGGATGCAACGCTTCCCTTATATGCGTGATATCAAGAAACAGGTGGGGGAGCGTATTCGCTTTTTGAGAGGCGGAACTGGATTGAGCGTGAATAAACTGGCGCTGTTGGCAGACATGGACCCATCGCAACTAAGTAAGGTTGAGAGGGGCTTAGTGGGCATCTCAATCGAATCCCTGGACAGGATTGCACAGACATTAGAGATGACGGTGTCTGAGTTGACTCACATTCCATCTATAGCTGCAAATGAAGCTAGTCCAAAAGCCAAGCAAGTCTCTGCCAAACTGCTCAAGGCATCCAGTGATGGCGAGCTGCTCGACGAAGGTCTGAGCGCAATCGAAGCTGTGCTCAAAGCCGTCAGCCCTAATGCCAGGAAAGCCAATGAATAATGGTGCCAGGCATGAGTTATTGCTGTTTCACCTATGCCCGGATCGCTGACCCCTGACCACTTTCCAAGCATGTACATAAATACTTGTCAGCAATAAGAAAGCAATACTATCCTTTGGCAAATGGATATTGCTCAACGAATTACGCTTGCCCGCAAGAACAAGGGATTATCACAGGCTCAGCTCGCCTCGATGCTTGGCGTCTCCCGTGGGGCTTGCGGTCAATGGGAACGCGGGGTGACTGTCCCCAGTGTTTTGAACCTTTCCCGGCTGGCCTGGCATCTGGATGTCCGCTTTGAATGGCTGGCCACCGGACGTGGAGAAATGATTTATGTCGCCGGTGTACGAGAGACTGAAACCGTTTACGATCAGGACAAGGATTTCATTCAGGCCGATCAAAAGGAAGTTATGCGAATATATTCCGGCCTGTCAGCCAGGCGGAAAACCGCCCTGCTGGAGTTTCTCAGAACCCTGTAGCCCGGCGGATCGGGGCCGGATATTGACCTTGCACTTTTACAAAGTACTCAGGCGGCTTTTTTCTCCAGTTGAGCAATGCGATCTTCATGACCTTCCACCTTTTCACCTACGGCGTGGATGTCTTCCTTCAATTCATCCCGCACTCCATCAATCTTTGCATCCAGGCGCTGTTCAACCCCATCAATTTTGGCATCCAGTGAGTCATGAACTGTCTTGATCAGCGACAAGAGTTCCTGTTTGTCCTGGCGTGTTTCGGCGCGGTGATCGGTTACCATATTTTCAAGAGATGTATGGCCTTCCAGGAGAAGGTCAAATTTTCCATTCATGTCTTCAAGGGTAATTTCCAGGCGGCTTTGTTCTTCGCTGCTCATACTTCTTCTCCCTGCCCCTCTCTAACCAGCGCAGAACCTACCCTCCTGCTTGTTGTCATGACAAGTAGATTGCCTGTTTCAACAGGATATCTCTCGCAATTTCGGGGGCGCAATACTTAATTCACCTGCTGGCTGATAGTTTCCCGTCAACAACAGCATACTTGTAGCACAGGCCATGCGATTGACCAAAAGCCCCCTCCTTCCTTCTGGGTCTGAAAATGGGTTGATACGAAATGATTAAAGCAGAGTGGGGGATGGCTATCGCTCGCCGCCCTGTAACAAGGAAAAAATTCACAGTAAAAAGACGTGAAGTCAAACTGGCTGCGCGCCTTTTTTCGTTTCAATTACGATCTCACCGCCTTCGCTTGGCTCGGGGGTGGGCCTGATCGTAGGCCTCGGTCAGGCTCTTGATGTCCAGATGCGTATAACGTTCGGTGGTTGTCAGCGAGGCATGGCCCAGCAATTCCTGAATGGCGCGCAAATCAACGCCGCCGGCAAGCAGGTGTGTGGCAAAGGAATGGCGCAGACGGTGCGGCGTTACCGATACATCCGCGCCGGTTGCCAGGGCGCGTTTTTTCAACATGTGCTGCACACCTCGGGCGGAAAGCCGTCCTCCGTTCCGGTTCAGAAATACAGCCTGCTGATCGTGATCGGCGCATTGACGCCTGACTCCAAGATGGTCGCGCAGCAAGCGAAGCACACCTTCGGGAACCGGCACAATCCGCTCCTTACGCCCTTTGCCGAGCACGCGCAGCTCAGCCATATCCAGAGATATATCGTTGATATCCAGGCCCACGGCTTCAGAGACACGCAGACCGCAGCCATACATCACGGCCAGCAATGCAATATCCCGCTGTTCTGTCCTGGCGTCGGTTTTTCCCAGCAGCAACTGAGTCTGCTCCGGCGGCAATGTGCGCGGCAGGCGCTGCGGTTGTTTGGGAGGGCGAAGTCCAGCGGCAACATTTTCCTTGCACCATTCTGATTCCACTGCCATATTGAGAAAGCTGCGCATAGCAGACAATCGCCGGGCAATACTTGCCGGCGCCAGACCTGCTGCATGCGACTGCACAAGCCAGTCCTGAAGATGTTGCCGGGTAATATCAGCAACCGGTAAATCTTTATGGCCCTGAAGAAAGTCGCGCAAATCCCGGCCATAACTGGCAACGGTATTGGGTGACGCCAGGCGCACCTCTGCAAGCTCGTGCAGAAATTCCTTAATCGCCTGTGCTAGCTGCATTCCCCGTCTTCCGCCAACTCCAGACGCCCGCCACCCAGCGCCTTGGCCACATACATGGCCTGATCTGCGGATTCGATCAGCTCTTTGACCTGCATTTCTATATCCGCCGGACAATAGGCGAGCCCGATACTGATGCCGATGTCTTCCCCATCCACCTTCGCCGCCTTGCAATCTTCCAGAATCCGCAAAGCGATTTCCGTAGCTTTCTTCTTTGTGCAGCCAGGCAGCAGCAGGGAAAATTCGTCCCCATTCATGCGGATCAGAGGATCGCGTTCGCGAATATGCGCGCGTACGATCTCACTGAGCTTGATCAGCATATCATCGGCGCTCTTCTGGCCCTGCTTTTCAATAACATCTTTCCAGCCATCCACATCCATATACAGGCAGGCCACATTCATATCCCGTCCAAACCATTGTGACAGTGGCTGGTGACTGTGAGGCTGCAAAAAACGCATGTCTTTGCTTCCCGTCAATGTGTCGCTGGAGGCAAGCTTGTCCAACCGTTCACGCGAGAACGCATTCTCAAGACCCAGGCTGACCACCTGGGCCAGATGCTGCAGAAAGTCCGTGCCCTGATCCTGACGAAAACGATCCGTATCCACCGAGCCCAATCCGAGCACGCCAAAAGGCGCATCCAGATCGCCAAGTGTAAGCAGCGCCAGTGAGCCAAGATGTTCATCGCGAGCCGCCAGCCAGGCAAATTTCCTTTTGGGCGAAAGGCTTTTCAGGCAAACCCGCTTACCGGCCAGTCCCGCCTTCCTGATCTCCTCGCCATCAAGCCAGACCAGATCATTGTCTGACAGCGAGGTTAACTGACGCCCTGCGGCAAGACCGGATTGATCGATCCAGAAGCGCGCCATATCCAGATCAAAATCCTCGCGCATACTCTTGAGCAGGGTAAAGCACAAAACCTCAACATCGGAAGCGGCCAGCACCCTTGTTTCCAATTCAAACAGGCGTGAGAACAGCCGCTCGTTCTCACGCAGACGGCTCATGACCTCAGTAACATATTGGCGCAGGTGCCTGTTCTCTTCCACCAGTTGCTGCATACGCTTGGCGGTATGGTCCTTGACCTGGCCAGCGGGTTTTGATTCCTCTTTTTTACTCATTGCGGCCGGCCATCATGGCCGAATCTGTTCCTCGATCAGGATACGCCATGGTTCGTTTTTTTCATCTCGCGCCAGATACAGGCGCTTGCGCGTATGGTCTGCATAGTTATTTGAACGGTAATCCTGCTCGAACTCCGCCACGACCATCTGGGAAAATCCAGCCGGATTCTGATCGAGAATAATAGTGAAATCATCGAGCTTAAGCTGAATAAACTGCTTGCCGCGATTGATGCGCTTCTTATAGCGATGCCAGGCTTTCAAATCCTTCTTGCCGGCACGGAATTTTGGATGGTAATGGCTGATATAGGCGTCTGTATCCAGGGACTCCCAATCCTTGCGCCAGGCATCAATACTTGAACGCACATTATCGAGCTGCTGCTGGCGAGCATCCTCATCAGAAAATACGAAGTTCTCACCGACAACAACCCAGCTATCGCCAAGGCGCACATGTTGACTCATTGCCTGCAAGCGATCATTGGGTAGCGCAAAACATCCGCGCGTATCGCGTGGCGGCCGGCGTCCGACACCAACATCAAAGCCATGCATCCAGATACCATTACCATTTTTGTGATTTAACTGATCCAGGGAATTGGGATAATCGATTGGAAAAGCTACGGGGCCATACTTTCGGTCCAACCCGGAGCCGGACAACTTATCGACAAAGCGGTAGATACCGTTGGGCGTTCGCTTATCTCCTTCAAACTGCTTATCGCCAGCCTTGGCGCCGGTGACAACATATTCATCCGCCACTCGCTGAAAATTTCCGGAATCATCGCGCTCGTAAACAAACATCCGCGAACGCCCCTTATCAACCATGAACACATTGTGCACATTGCTGGCAAGCGCAAGTAAATCGTACGGGACGCCATCAATGCCATCGAGTTGATCGACAAAGGCCTGCAGACGCACCTCTGCTTCGATCAAATCCTGCGACAGATCGGCCGTTTCCAGATTCTTCTTCTTTGCATCCAACGACTGAATATAGCTTCCGGCCCGGGCTACGGCATCCAGGGCCTGGCGGCGGTGAGCTTCGGCCTCAATCAGGGCGGCAAGCGGATCCTTTTTTAAGACTTCGTCCTGCTGTAAAATCTGGAGAGCCTGCCTGGGCCAGCCGGCCTTTAGTGCGCTGACCGCCTTGAGCACAGCAAGTTCATTCTGCGACAAAGCCTGGACAGCCGGGTGCTCGCCGGCCTGTAATTCCTTGTATGCCCGAATGCTCTGCTCAGCATCCAGGCCGGAAGCAGCCTCAACCGGATACAGCCCCAGGCAGACCAATGCCAGGCCAAGTAAAACTCTATTTGCTGATCTCACGAACAATTTTCCACCCATTATCGCCTTTCTCGAGAACAAGTTCCTTTTCATTTTCGCTACTGAAGCTATCGGAGCTGAACTGCTGCAAAAAACGCACGGCAACATGTCGCCCCGATTCAAGCAAATCAGCCTTGATATCGCCAAGGCTTACATGGATAAAGACTTTAGACAAAATTACACGTCGTTTGTAGCGCTTCCATTCCTCAATCAAGTCAAAACGCCCTGATGGGACAAAGTTATCACCATAGGCAGCAAAATAGCTATCGACATCGCGCTCACTCCAGGCCAGACGCCATGCCTCTACACTCATCAGGGCGGACTTAAGGTCACTGGCTTTCATATCAACTTCCTGAACCGTCTTCGGCGCACGATCTTCAACAATGGAAGCTTGGGTCTGCGCCATCACTTTATCTTTAACATCGGCAGCTTCCAGAGCGGCTTTATCCACAGTCTGCGATTCAGGGGAGGCGGGCCTGGATTCATGCAGGATATTTCTCCCGGCGGGAACAGCCTCGCTCTCATGCCCGTCCGGAAACGCCAGAACCCCGCCTCTCTTCGTCTGCTTTGGTGATGCAGGAGCTTGGGCCACTTCAAAGGACTTTGCCTCTTCGGGCTCAGGAGTCTTTGTCATGTATTTCATATACCAGCCCAACGCAAGCACAGCAGCAACTGATACAACAGCCAAAGAGTAATACTTGCCGGGAGACCTCGGTTGAACTTGAAGCGCTTTTTCATGCGGCAACATATTGATGCGGATCATCGCGTACTCTTGGGCGGCATACGGGAAAACCTGCCAAACATGCCTGATCCCATCATTCGTCAAAACCCCGCAGGGCCAGGCCAACGGACACCATCATCGTTGGCCCGATGGCCCTCAGATAACCAGCATTAAAACGGGATGCCTTGGCTCTGATGGTCGAGAATGGATTTGCCGCCATTGTCTTGATTCCCAACCGCTGCTCCAATTGATGCTCCAAACCAGGGATAAGGGCGCCGCCTCCACTGACCAGAATCTTCTGGATGGGATGAGCCGCATGCTTAACGGCATAAGCCTCAAACGCCTGCTGTAGTCCTGCCGCAAGTGTTTCGTAATAATCCTCCAGCGCCTGAGAATTGATCTCCGGGGAACGTATCCTCTCCATCTGTTCCGCATCCTGATAGTTCATGTCATGAAAATGCTGGATTTCCTGTGTCAGCTTCTCGACCCCACAGGCGCAGTCCGCCACATAGCTCATGTGCCCATTTTGCAGGATATTGATATCGCTTGTATGAACCCCGATGTTGACCAGCGCATCAGCATGTTCAGACCAGCGCATCGGTATGCGCTTTTTTTCAAACCACAATGCGGTCCTCCGCATCCACCGTTTCCCATGGACATCCTCCATCGGATCGGGGTATTCCCGTGTTGCGCGCCCTTGAATCAATTCGGCTGCATTTTCCAGGCAAAACGCGGAATAATCCAAACACACGGCCTGCAACCCGGCCTTTCCGAGCAATGACTGATATGGCTCAACCACCTCCCGTTTGCAGGAGGCTAAAATAATATCCAGCTGTGTGGGATTATCCGCCACGTTTCCCAATATCTGATAATCGAAAAACACTTTATTGATATCACAGTCCAGATATTTGCCCGCCCGCTTGTTTATGTAGGCCGGCAAATCATCATGGGGCATCCTTGGCACACTGACGCGTTTGATGCTGACCGCCGGGCCTGAAACGGAGATTGCCACCTTTCGTGTCGAAGGTTGCGCAACTTCTATTGCATCTGTCAGCGCTTGCAATACGACGGCTGAATCTTTTACCACCGTGCTTTCAACCGCCCCCTGAGGCAGGGATATCACGGCTATGGATCTTAGTTCATAGCCGAAAGGAGTCCGCATCAACTCAATAAGCTTGATGCTGCTCGATCCAATATCCAGGCCCATCAGCGTACCAGTCTTACGAAGCAACAGAGCTACCTTCCCATCTGCCAATCAACGACATTTCCTGCAACCCCTCAATCATCATCAAGCTATCTTCCCATCCGGGCTCCAGGTTATTCAACTATCCGACTGTAACTTGCCTTTCCCTAAGGTGGGTTTCAGTCTCCCCTTGAATATTCAGCACTATTTGAGGCTATCATCGTCGATTTTGAGATATCCTGTAAAGGGCTTAGGTCTCCTGTCCCTGATGCAATAAATCAGTCACAGAGACAATTTGGCGCTTATCGAATTCGGAAATCCGATGCTCCAGAAAGTCCAGGGTCTCGGCATGGGGATGCAATATCACGATGCAATAGCCATCACGGGCCAGGTAACGTTTGGCAAGTTTCCAGGCGGTTTCCAAATCCTCGGGATCAGGATTGTGATCGAGAAATACCCGCCTCTCACCCCAGCCAATTCCGGCCAGCCTGGCCTGTTCAGCCGCCACCGTCTCCTTGCTGGTGCGGGAATCCACAAAAAACAGCCCCTGCTGCCGGCATATTTCCATGACCCACCGCATGGGCATAGCCATGCTTGTCAGCAGAGATCCCATGTGATTATTGATGCCCGAAACATAAGGCACTTTCCCCAGCGCTCCGGAAATCAGCCGCCTTACCTCCGGCCGGCGCATATCGGCGCGCAGAAAGCCTTCGCTTGTTTTGGCGCTGGAAAGCTGGCTGACGGGCTGCATGGGCATGTGCAACATCACAATACGGCCATTGCTGTTAGCCATCTCCGCAGACTCTCTGGCATGAGGAGCGTCAGGCATGATGGACAGCGCTACAGGGAAGGGCAGCGCCAATACCCGGCGCACCTGCTTAAGATCGTACCCGACATCGTCCATGATAATGGCGATGCCCTTTGACGGAGCCCTGGCCTGATTCCGCTTGCCGGTCATCTCCCGCAGAGAAGGAGCAAGCTGGAAGTCCTCATAAGTGAGTTTCGGGGAAAGCGGAGTTGGCGTTACGTCCCCAGGCCCGGATAATGCCTGTTCACGATGGCCCGGCGCACCCTCTTCATCCGTTGTCATCGATAGCCAGGTGCCCAACCCCAGCATACACAGCAACAGCAGTAAGGTGGCATGCAACCAAACCGGGGGCCGGCGCACGCCTAATCTCTAACTACATAGATGTGCCGTGTCACCCGGCGTTACGCAGAGCATGCAGACCCTTGAGTAGATCCAGTGCCCGCTGCAGGGGCACATCCTGCTCCAGCCTGCCAAGCATTGCCTTGCTGGGTTCGCCCTTGGCAGCCTCAGGCTTATCCTTGTGGGAATCGCCATTCTCAATATGCCCCTTGAGATCGCGTTCCAGTACAGCCTGTATTTTCTTCTTCTTGGCGGCATCCGCTACAAGTACCGGCTCCACCAGAATATCCGGCTCAATGCCGGTAGCCTGGATGGAGCGGCCACTGGGCGTGTAATACAATGCGGTGGTCAGCTTCAGTGCGGAGCCATCCGGCAGCGGGATAATGGACTGAACCGAGCCCTTGCCAAAGCTCGGCATGCCGACAAGCACAGCGCGGTGGTTGTCCTGCAGGGCGCCAGCAACAATCTCGGAGGCCGAAGCCGAGCCGTTGTTGATAAGCACAACCAGCGGCAACCCATTTAATACATCGCCCTTCTTCGCCTTGAAGGACATATTGCTGCCCGTGCGGGACTTGGTGCTGACGATACCGCCATTGTTCAAAAACAGATCCGAAACCTCAACAGCCTGATTCAACAGGCCGCCCGGATTGCTGCGTAAATCAAGCACTGCTCCCTGCAGGTGATCTCCAGACCGCTTGATCAGGCTGGCCACCTGCTCGGCCATGAGACTGGCCGTACGCTCCTGAAACTGGGTAATGCGAAGATAGGCGTAGCCCGGCGCCAGAAAATCACTTTTGACAGACTTTACCTTGATAACATCGCGCACAACGGTGAACTCCAGCGGAGTTGATTCCCCCTCGCGGAAGATCGTCAACCGTATCGAGGTGCCTGGCTTGCCGCGCATTAACTTGACTGATTCCATCAGTGTCAGGTCGCGGGCAATCTGATCGTCAATCTTGAGAATCAGGTCGCCAGCCTTGATGCCAACGCGATAGGCAGGTGTGTCCTCAATAGGGGAAACGACGCGTATGCCGCCTTCGGCTGCAGATATTTCGATGCCCAGGCCGCCAAATTCCCCCTTGGTTTCCACCTGCATCTGGCCATACATTTCCTTGTCCAGATAGGTGGAATGCGGGTCCAGATTCGACAGCATGCCGGAAAGCGCCCCTTCGATGATTTTCTCATCGTCGACCTCTTCCACATACGAGCGGCGCACCATCTCCATGACATGCGAAAATTTCTGCAACTGTTGATAACTGGTGGCCGCTACGGCCATTTGGCCGGCCGGATTCCAGGCGGCAATGGCCATGGTCACTACAACCACCAGGCCAGCGGCTACTATCAGACGTCGAAACTTCAAGGTCATCTTATGCTCCAGTTCCATGAGCTACCCGCACATCCTTTTGCGAACAGGTTTCGCGAGGCTACTCTCATATTTTACTTTCTGCTGCACCAGCGGGCCGGGTTCACCGCTTTGCCCGCATCACGCAATTCAAAGTACAACAACACGCTCTCTACCCAGCCGGTACTGCCGGCCTCTGCCAATACTTCTCCAGCCTGCACCCAATCACCAAAACGCTTGAGAAAAGCATCATTATGCGCATATACGCTCATCAGGCCATCACCATGATCCACAATCATCATCAGGCCATAGCCGCCAAACCAGTCGGCATAACGCACCTGGCCGGCAGCGATCGACTTAACCTGCCTAGCGTGCCCGCGTGGCGCAAGCTGCACCCCGGCAAGTCCCGGCCTGTCAGGCGCAGGCCTGGTGCCAAAGGCACGCACAATCTTCCCCTTGATCGGCCAGGGAAGCGCGCCCTTTTGTTTGCGCACCGAAACCCAGGAGACGGCCTCATCCTCAACGGAGAGCCTTGCTCCCAATCCGGCCAGGAGCTTTCGCAATGCTTCTTCCTGTAAGGCAAGTTGCCGGTCACGCTGGCGGGTCAACTGTGCATCCTGCTTCACCCTGCGCCACATGGCCCGCTTTGCCTGGCGCTTTTCCGTAAGCCGCGCTTCCGCTTCCTTTTTCTGAATACGAAATTTCTCCAGATCATCGCGGCGAAGCCTGGCCTCATCCTCCAGCCTGGCCAACTCCTTTAAACCATCGACATATTCCTGGCGATCCCGCTGCTGGGAAGCAAGCAGCCTGGACAGCATATATTGACGATGTGGAATCTCGGCAACAGAGGCGTTTTGCAGGGCAAGCAAGCTCTGGCGCCTGCTGCCGGCCTGCCGGTAGGCAACGGCCACCTCATCCTGCATCTGACGCCGCAGGCGGGCGACGCGCTCCTTAAGTCTTCGCTGTTTCTCCAATAACTGCGTCAATGCAACATCGGCCTGCCTTGTCCGCTCCCCCGCCTGACGACTGGCGGCCCTGGCCCCGACCAGGGCGCTGTCCAGCGTCTTTAACTCATGACCCAGACTGCCAAGCTGCTTTTCCAGCCTCTCACGTACGATCGTCAGGCGGGCGCGCTCCTGCTCGATTTTCTTAAGCTCGGTCGGGGTCTCCGTCTCAGCGAAGGCGGGTGGCATACCTGCAGACAGCAGGACAAAGAACAGCAAGACACAAAGGGGAGCCTCGAAAAACCGCAGCAAGCAGCTCGGATGTTTTCGAGGATTCCACAAATTTCTCATGCGCGGTGGTACGGATGGCCCTGTTGAATCGTGAAGGCCCGGTATATCTGCTCCAGAACCAGCACACGCGCCAGCTGATGCGGCAGCGTCAACAGGGACAGACTCCACTCATGGGCAGCGGTTTGCCGAACCTCACCGCTGACGCCATCTGCCCCGCCAATTACAAAATCCAGGGACGCATTGCCAGGAAGGCGGCCCAGAAACACGGACCATTGCCGACTGTCGAGCGCCTGCCCCTTTTCATCGAATAAAACGAACCCCTTGCCGGCCCGGCGCAGGATGTGCCTGGCTTCTTCCTGCCGGCGCTGCTCCGCCTGCCTTCCCCGGCCCTCCGGCAACTCAATGACATCAACTTCAGCATATGCCCTGATGCGTCTGATAAACCGTGCTTCAAAATCAGCAAGCCCACTGGCTCCACGCCCAATCACAAACAACCGCAGCTTCACGATATGCTGGCGCTGGCCTCTTTGTCGGGCGCAGCCCACAATTTTTCAAGCTGAAAGCTCTGCCTGATCTCCGGCAAAAACAGGTGCACAACCACATCGCCAAGATCGATCAGCAACCATTCCAGAGCCTCCATGCCTTCGATATGCGCCACCAGACCCTGTTTATGCGCAGCCTCCGATACAGCCTTTGCCAGACCCTTCAGGTGCCTGTCCGAACGCCCCGATGCCAGAATGAAGCGATCGGCAACCGGACTATGGCCGCGTACGTCCAAAACGATCAGATCAAGCGCCTTTTTGTCTTCCAGCGCATCGACAATGCTCTGACTGAACTTTTCAAATGCATCCTGTTCGTTCAAATTCCAACTCCTGTTCCGGCGCGATGTTTCCCATACGCGCTTTCAATATCATTTCTGATGATTTCGGGGACAAGGCCGCGCAGGGACTCCCCCTGCATGGCCATCCTGCGTAAGAGAGTGGCAGACACATCAGGCAACTGCACTTCGACCCTGATGATACGGCCACTTCCTTCTGCCTGCTCCTGCCATTGATCGATCTGTGCGGGACGCCAGTCACCTGGCTCGGACTGCGGCTGGCCACAGCGCGAAAACACCGCCACATCGCACAAGCCAAGATGCTCGGGATAGTCCACCCAGGTGGATATGCCGGCAAAGGCATCTTCGCCCAAGAGCAAAACGGGACTCAGCTCCGGATGCAGTTCCCGCATGCGGCGCAGGGTCTCAATGGTGGGAGTCGGCTTTCGGGTATCCATTTCCCAGTCGAGCACCTGAACTTGCGCCTCATCAGCAAAAGTACGCTGCATCCAATCAAGGCGAGTGTACGCATCTGCCCGTTCAGAGAGCTTCCGGTGCACCGGATTGCCGGCCGGAACCACCCATACCTCAGGCAGAAATTCGAGTGCGGCCTGCAGCAACGCCACATGTCCAACATGCGGCGGATCAAAACTGCCGCCGAACAGGCCAATGGACGTGGGATTCAGTTTCTGCAAACCGTCAGAGAAGCGGAAAAACCAACTGCCCCATTCAGCCCCGAACCTCGCCATGGCCGAGCACAATCCACTTCTGGTTCGTCAGCCCTTCCAGGCCGACCGGCCCGCGCACATGCAGGCGATCCGTGGAAATGCCGATCTCCGCGCCGAGGCCGTATTCAAAGCCGTCGGCAAAGCGCGTGCTGGCATTGACCATCACCGAGGAAGAATCCACTTCGCGCAGGAAGCGCTGGGCCGTATCATAATCCCTGGTCACGATGGTGTCGGTATGCCCGGAGCCGTAGCTGGCAATGTGCTGCATGGCAGCCTCCACATCGTCCACCACGCGTACCGACAACACCAAAGCCAGGTATTCGGTCTGCCAATCCTGCTCGCTAGCTTCCGCAACGCCTTTGACAAGCTTGCAGGTGGTTTCGCAGCCGCGTATTTCAACTCCCTGCGCCTGCATGGCGTGTACAGCCCTGGGCACGAACTCATTCGCCACATCCCGGTGCACCAGCAATGTCTCCATCGCATTGCAGACGCCGGGCCGCTGCACCTTGGCGTTGATCGCAATATCCAGCGCCATATCAAGATCGGCATTGCTGTCCACATACACATGGCAGATACCGTCCAGGTGCTTGATCACCGGTACCCTGGACTCACTCGCTACGCGCTCGATTAACGAGCGGCCGCCACGCGGAATAATGACATCCACGAAATCCTCTGATTTCAATAATTCGCCAACGAGCGCACGATCCGTGCTGTCAACCAGTTGCACGGCATCCTGCGGCAGGTCCGAATCCACCAGCGCGCGGCGCAGGCAGGCGGCAACAGCGCGGTTGGAGTGAATGGCTTCCGAACCACCTCGCAGAATGGCCGCATTGCCGGACTTCAGGCACAGGCCCGCAGCATCAGCTGTAACATTCGGCCGTGACTCGTAAATAATGCCAATGACGCCAAGAGGTACGCGCATGTGTCCAACCTGAATACCGGAAGGGCGATTGCTCAGGTTCGTCACCGCGCCCACCGGATCGGGCAGGGCGGCAATCTGCTCCAGCCCCTCCGCCATGGCTTCGACGCGGGCTGCATCCAGTTGCAACCTTTCCTGCATTGACTCACTCAGACCGCTTTTTGATGCCGCCTGCATATCCAGGGCATTGGCCGCCAGGATTTCGTCCGCCTCACGCCGCAGCACGGTGGCCGCCAGCAGCAGGGCATCGTTCTTGGCGCCGGTATCCACCGCCCGCATGATGCCGGCCGCGGCTTTTGCCTGCGCTCCAAGCTTGTTGATAACTGACTTGGCATCCATGCCCTTGCCTCCCTACATCCCGTCTTCGGCTTGCATCAGTACCAAATTATCCCGGTGAATCACCGATGAAAAATCACTGTACCCCAGCACTGACTCAATGTCGGCACTGCTGACGCCGACCAGCCTGCGCATTTCATCAGCATTATAGTTGCAGAGCCCACGGGCAATCACGCCCGACGGGCCACACAGTTCGACACATTCGCCCTTGTCGAACATGCCCTCGACATCGGTAACGCCCACCGGCAGCAAACTGCCGCCATGCCGCTTGACTGCACGTTCGGCGCCAACATCGATGATGATGCGTCCGGCCGGTTTGAGTATCTCAGCTATCCAATGCTTGCGCTTGGACTGCCGATCCACGCCGCACAGAAACAATGTGCCGACATCTTCTCCTGCCAGCAACCGGCTGAGAGCGCCATCCTCGTGGCCGTTGATGATGGCAAACGCCACGCCGCCACGCGTGGCAATGCGCGAGGCATTCAGTTTGCTCGCCATACCGCCGGTGCCAAAATGACTTCCCACATCGCCTGCCATGCTCATAACCTCCGGTGTAATGGATTCAACCAGGGATAAGCGCTTCGCCTCGGGATACTCGGCAGGATTACGCTCATGCAGGCCATCAACATCAGTCAACATCACCAGCATCTCGGCATCAATCAGCAGGCTGGCCAACGCACCCAGATTATCGTTGTCGCCGAATTTGATTTCCTGCACAACAACGGTGTCATTTTCATTCACAACCGGAATCACACTCATCGAAAACAGCGTTTCACTGGTGTTGCTCGCATTCAGATAGCGGCGGCGATGCCTGAGATCGTCCTTGGTCAGCAGCATCTGCGCCACATGCAGATCATGCCTGGCAAAGGCGCGCGCATAGGCATGCATCAATAGCGGCTGGCCGATAGCGGCAGCGGCCTGTTTTTCATGCACCGACAAGTGCCGCCCGACCCAGCCCATATGCACCCGGCCAAGCGCCACCGAGCCTGACGTCACGATCACCACCTCCAGGCCATCAGCGCAAAGCCTGGCGATCTGGTCGGCGATGCGCTCCACCACGGCCTGCTTGATGCCATGGCTGGCATCGGCCAGTAGTGAGCTGCCCACCTTTACCACCAGGCGCCGAACCTTCCGGAGATCATCTCTTGTTCGAATCATGCTGCTTCCTCACGCATGCTAATCATGCTGCTTCCTCACGCATGCTCTTCAAGCGTTCATAGGTCTCCCGCAACAGTTGCGGAACACCCTCGCCGCTCACAGCGGAAATGCACATTACGGGCGACTCCAGCGTCTCGGCCTCATGCCGGGCAGCCTGCCGCAGTTCATCATCCAAGGCATCCATCTTGTTTAACACGATCAGCCTCGGCTTGCTGGATACTGCCACACCATAGCCTTGCAGTTCACCCTCCACCTCGTGCACCTGTTCGGTGATGCTGCGGCCCTCCGGACAGGCGGCATCCACAAGATGCAGAAGCAGACGTGTGCGCTCGATATGGCGCAAAAAGCGGTATCCCAGACCCTTGCCCTGATGCGCACCGGCAATCAGCCCCGGAATATCGGCAACGGCAAAGCCATCATCATCCATACGTACCTGGCCCAGCATCGGCTTCAATGTCGTGAACGGATAATCCGCCACTTTCGGATGCGCATTGGAGATGCGCGCCAGAAACGTGGACTTGCCTGCATTCGGCAAGCCGACCAGGCCGACATCGGCCATAAGCTTCAATTCCAGCAGGCGGATACAGGCCTCGACGGATTCGCCCGGCTGGGCATAGCGCGGCGCCTGATTCGTACTGCTGGAAAAATGCATATTCCCCAGGCCGCCACGGCCGCCGTGGGCCAGAATGAAGCGACCACCGTCATGATCCAGATCAGCCAGATGTATGCCGGCTTCATCCTTGACCACGGTGCCCACCGGCACCTGTACCTCAATATCCTTGCCGTTGCGGCCATGCATCGCCGAGCCTCGGCCCGGCTGACCGTTTTCGGCAAACAGGCGTTTGCGAAGATACAGGTCCAGCAAGGTATTCTTGTTTCTGCTGGCGACCAGGACAACATGTCCGCCACGGCCGCCATCGCCACCATCCGGCCCGCCCTTGGGAATGTATTTTTCGCGCCGGAACGAAGCGCTGCCGGCTCCGCCATTGCCGGCGCATACCTCAATTTTCACCTCGTCAATAAAACGCATTTGCAAATCCTATGGGATTCATCCCCTGATGACAGCACATCCTGTTCAGGCCATAAAAAAAGGGCGCGACAATGCGCGCCCTTAAAAATCCTCAGTCAGCGTATCAGCTGGCGATACGCACTGTGGTACGGCCTGCGCGCTTGAAGTACTCCACCTTTCCGTCCGACAGTGCGAACAGGGTGTAGTCACGGCCACATCCGACATTTGCACCCGGGCGAATCTTGGTGCCGCGCTGGCGAACCAGAATGTTGCCGGCAATGACCTGCTCGCCACCATATTTTTTCACGCCAAGGCGCTTGGCGTTTGAATCGCGTCCGTTACGGCTGGAACCGCCTGCCTTTTTATGTGCCACGCCTTACTCCTTTTCCGCCGTCTTTTTGGCAGCGCTCGCCCTTGGAGCGGCAATCTTGCCAATACGAACGGCAGTATATGCCTGCCTGTGTCCCTGTGTGATCCGGTAATTCTTGCGGCGCTTCTTCTTGAAAACCACAACCTTTTTGCCCTTGCCGTTTTCAGTAACAACAGCAGGAACCTTGGCCTTGGCTACATCGCTGCCGACCTTGGCTTTGTCGCCTTCGCCGATCATCAGCACCTTATCAAAACTTACCTTGGCGCCGGGTTCGGCATTCAGCTTTTCAACGCGGAGAATATCGCCTTCCTGTACGCGATACTGCTTGCCGCCCGTCTGGATTACTGCATACATGATAAACCCGCCCTAAGCCTTGGCTTCTTTCTTGCCGTACTTCTTGTAGAAACGCTCAACACGGCCTTCGGTATCAACAATCTTCTGCTTACCCGAATAGAAAGGGTGGCAGGCGGAACAGATCTCCACATGGATATCGCCCTTGGTCGAACGTGTCTCAAACGTATTGCCGCAGTTGCAGACAACCTTGGCGGTTACATATTCAGGATGAATGTCAGCCTTCACTATTATTACTCCGTATCACTAAAAAGGGCGCGATTTATACTCAGAATGGACACAGATAGCAAGCGCTATCGCCATTCGCTTACACCCATCATGCTCCAACGCCCTTTCCGCATCCCCCTTCATAAAAAGGCCCGCCGAAATGGCGAGCCCTAAAGAACTCATGAAAAGACTAAACGATACCGCCAAGGGCAGCGCGGCAGATATCCATCAGCGGCTGCGGGAAGATTCCGATAGCCACGACCACAATAGCGGTCACGGCCACGGTAGCCTGCATCAGGGGGTTCTCACTGAAATCAAATGCAACGCGCTCTTCATCGAAGTAGATGTATTTCACCACGCGGATGTAATAGAAAGCGCCGACAGCCGAGAACAGAATGCCGATCAGAGCCAGATACAAATGGCCGGCATGAACGGCGGCGATCAGTACAGCGTATTTCGCCCAGAAGCCACCCAGAAACGGGATGCCTGCCAGGGAGAACATGAACAGGCCCATGGCCAGCGCATAGCCGGGCCGAACCTTGGACATGCCGGCAAAATCATCCAGCAACTCACCCTGAATCCCTTCGCGACGCATCAGAATAATGATGGCGAATGCACCCATGTTCATGAACAGGTAAACAGCCAGATAAACCAGCATGGCCGAATAGCCTTCTGGGCCCCCGGCAATCAGGCCAAGCAGGATAAAGCCGACATGGCCGATGGTGGAATAGGCCAGCATGCGCTTGATATTGCGCTGGGCGATGGCCGCTATGTTTCCGACCGCCATGGACAGCACGGCCAGCCAGGAGAAGATGGTGACATAGTCGGCTTGCAGTGATGGCAGGGCATCAATAACGACTCGCGCCAGAATGGCAAAGCCAGCCACCTTGGGCGCAACACCCATGAAGGCTGTAATCGGCGTTGGCGCACCTTCATATGCGTCCGGCGTCCACATATGGAATGGCGCCAGCGACACCTTGAAGGCCATGCCCGCAATGATGAAGACCAGACCCAGAGAAACAGCCATCGAGGAATTATCACCGAGCGAGCCGAGAGCCTGGCCGACGGCGGCAAAATCAAGGCTTCCGCTCAGGCCATACAGGAAGGAAATGCCATACAGCAGCATGCAGGAGGCCAATGAGCCGAGAATGAAGTATTTCAGCGCCGCTTCGGATGAGCGCAGCACATCGCGCTGGTAGCCGACCAGCACATAGAGGCACAGAGCCATCAGTTCAAGGCCGAGATACATGATGATGAAGTTTGTCGCCGACACCATCAGCATCATGCCCAGCATCGAGAACAGCATCAGCGAGTAATATTCGCCGATATTCTTCTCGCTCTTCATGTAGTCCAGCGACAGCACAATGCCGTATATCGTGGCGCCGATAATCAGAAGCTTGGTGAAGCCGGCAAACGGATCGAGCACAAACTGGCCATAGAAGGCCATCTGCGCATCGGCGCCGGTTGTTCTCAGCGTGGCATCAATAGCAACCAGGCAGGTGGCAATCGCGGCATAGGCCGTCCACTGCTTTCGCTCAGCCGGCAGAAACAGATCCCAGATCAGGATGACCATGGCCATGACCGCCACGATGATCTCCGGCAGCACAGGCAGGATTACGGGGAACGGAAACGGAAACGTGATATTTGCCATCGTTCTACCTCAATGCATTCCGGTGGGCGGCAGGCCCTGGGCCAGAGCCTGGGCTACGGCATCCTTGCTGGTCGTGGCCTGCTCGATCAGGTGCGTTACCGATACGTGCATCACATCGAGCACCGGCAGCGGATACAGGCCCATCCAGACCACCAGCAGAATAAGCGGCACGAAGTAGGCGAATTCGCGCACGCTCATGTCCGGCATCGACTTCACCGTATCCTTGGTCAGATCGCCCATGATGACGCGTTTGTACATCCATAATGTATAACAGGCCGAAAGCACAATGCTCGTTGCCGCCGCAATGGCCACCCACTTCGTGGACATGCCCAGGTGCACCGGCTCCGCATTGAAGGTACCGATCAACACCATGATCTCGCCGATAAACGAGGAGGCTCCCGGTAAGGCCACATTGGCCATGCAGAACAACAGCATCACCGCGGCAAACACCGGCATAACATTGACTACGCCGCCATAATCCCCGATCTCACGCGTATGCAGCCGGTCGTACATGACGCCGACACAGAGGAACAGCGCGGCTGCAACAAAGCCGTGGCTGATCATGTTGATAATGGCGCCTTCGACCGCCTGCTGTGTAAACATGAAGGTGCCCAGGGTGACAAAGCCCATATGTGCAATCGAGGAATAGGCGATCAGCCGTTTCAGATCCGTCTGCATCATCGCCACCAGCGAAATGTAGACGATGGCGATCAGACTTAAGCCCACCATCAGCGGCACAAAGTATTGCGAGGCATCGGGCAGCATTGGCAGTGAGAAACGCAGGAAACCGTAAGCCCCCATCTTCAGCAGAATACCGGCCAGAATCACGGAACCGGCTGTCGGCGCCTCGGTATGCGCATCCGGCAGCCAGGTATGCACCGGCCACATCGGCACCTTGACGGCAAAGGCGATCAGGAAGGCCAGGAAAATCCAGAACTGCCAGGCAAAGCTGAACGGGTAGTCCATCAGGGCCAAGATGGAAAAGGTGTTGCCGGCCTCGAAGTACATGGCCAGCAGCGCAATCAGCATCAGCACCGAGCCGGTCAGCGTATACAGGAAGAACTTGACGGTGGCGTATACCCGGTTTTTGCCGCCCCAGATGCCGATAATCAGATACATCGGAATCAGCATGGCCTCCCAGAAGAAATAGAACAGGATCGTGTCCAGGGCCGCGAACACGCCGATCAGCGTCGTCTCCAGCACCAGGAAGGCGATCATGTATTCCTTGATGCGTTTGGCAATGCACTCCCAGGCGGAAATCACGCAGATCACCGTCAGCAGGCTTGTCAGCAGGATAAACGGCGCCGAAATACCGTCCACGCCAAGCTGGTAATTGATGTTGAATGTCTCAATCCAGGGGTGGAACTCCTCGAACTGCATATGGTGCGTGGAAGTATCGAACGAGAACCACAGCGGCAGCGTCACCAGGAAGGTGGCCACGGAAACAAGAAGCGCGGACCAGCGCACGGCCTGGTCGTTATGAACGAACAGCCAGATAGCCGCCGCTCCAATCAGGGGCAGGAAGATGCTCAGGGAGAGAATCGGGAAGCCCAGAACGTTGTTCAACTCGCCCATCGCCTAGGGCCTGTTAACACTAATTCTAAACGCAGCGACGCGGTCATTTTTGTGGCTCAGCAAGGCATTTCGAGCACAGTGTGCTTGATGCACATCAGCGAGAAATAACGCCGCAGAGCACAAAAATGGCCCGTCCCGCAGGGCTGCGCCCCGGCTGTGTCCAATAAAGGCGAGGCCATCCAGCATTGCTTGTCGTTTATTTGGATTCACCAAATATTCCTCCTCGCGCCTTGACTGGCCTTATTTGGGACAGCAGCGCTTCAATCATCATTAGTGTTAACAGGCCCTAACTCCCCAGCAGCAGATAGGTCAGCAGGCCGAAAACGCCGATGACCATGGCAAATGCGTAATGATAAACATAACCGGTTTGCAGGTTGCGCAATTTGGCAGCGCCTGCCAGCACAGTGCCCACGATGCCGCCGTGAATGATCTTGCCGTCGATCATGCCCAGATCACCCTTCTTCCACAGGATGTTGCCCAGGCAACGCGCCGGCATAACCAGCACCTTCCAGTTCATCTCATCCCAGCGCCACTTGTCGAGCAGGAAGGAGTGCAGCCACGGGAAGGTGGCGGCGATCCTGGCCGGATGCGTCGTCTCGCGGAAATACATGAAAAAAGCCAGCCCGATGCCGCCGATGGCCAGCCAGAACGGTGCGGTAAAGATAAAGTGATACCAGCCGTGCGAACCGTGTTCTTCCAGCGTGATCAGTGGGTTATGCGCATCCATGACAAAGATGGCGCTGCCGAAATAGTTGTTGGCCATCTCCGCATTGGTAATGCCCAGCGCCTGCACACCCCACCAGCCGGCCAGCATCGCGCCCACGGCGAGAATTATCAGCGGCACCGTGATCACCTTTGGCGATTCGTGCAGATGTGACTTGGCATGCTCATCGACCCGATCCGAATTATGGAAGGTCAGGAAGAACATGCGGAAGGTGTAGAAGGCGGTCATGAACACGCCGGAAAGTACAGCCCAGTAGGCCACCTCGCTGGCCCAGCCCATATCGCGCACCATGGTCGCCTCGATAATCATGTCCTTCGACCAGAAGCCGGCAAACGGCGGCACACCCGCCAGGGCGATGGCGCCGATCAGCATCGTTATATAGGTCACCGGCATGTATTTCCTCAATTGCCCCATCTTGCGGATGTCCTGCTCGGCCATGACGGCGTGGATGACCGAACCAGCGGCCAGGAACAGCAGAGCCTTGAAGTAGGCGTGCGTCATCAGATGGAAGATACCGACCGAATAGGCTGAAACGCCGCAGGCCACAAACATGTAACCAAGCTGTGAACAGGTCGAATAGGCAATCACGCGCTTGATGTCATTCTGCACCAGGCCGATCGTGGCGCACATCCAGGCCGTGATGGCGCCGATGACGGTTACCATCGCCAGTGCGAATTCGGAGTATTCGAACATCGGGGAAAGGCGCGCCACCATGAACACGCCGGCGGTCACCATCGTGGCGGCATGGATCAGGGCGGAGATCGGTGTCGGACCTTCCATCGAATCAGGCAGCCAGACATGCAGCGGCACCTGTGCGCTCTTGCCCATGGCGCCGATAAACAGGGCCACGCACATGAAGGTGATGGCCGAAACCTCCCAGCCCATGAAGTCCAGACTGAAATCAGCGGCCACAAGTGCAGGCACAGCCTCGAACACCGCCTTGTACTCGATGGTGCCGAAGTAATAAAACACGGCCAGGATGCCGATGGCAAAGCCAAAGTCGCCAATGCGGTTGACGATAAACGCTTTCATGGCCGCCACGTTGGCGCTCTCGCGCTTGAACCAGAAACCAATCAGCAGGTAGGAGAAAAGGCCCACCGCCTCCCAGCCGAAGAACAGCGTGAAGAAGTTGTTGCCCATCACCAGCACAAGCATCGAGAACGTAAAGGCAGAGATATAAGAGAAGAACCGTGAATATCCCGGATCGCCGTGCATGTAGCCGATCGTATAGATATGCACACAGGCCGATACGATCGTGACGGTAACCATCATGATGGCGCTCAGCCGGTCGATCATCAGGCCGACGGGCACGATGAAGTTATCGGAAATCATCCAGGTCCAGATGTTGCCGTGGAAGCTGGCGCCATCGAGCACCTGCAAAAAGACATGCACGGACAGGGCAGCAGCGGCAATCACGCCAATACAACAGATCAGGTGGGAAAGCTTCTCCTTCAGCGCCCAGCCGAATATGCCGGTCAACAGAGCAGCGATCAGCGGCAGGGCCGGGATCAGGAGAAGTTCGGTTATGCTAAGCGTCATCTTCCTCCCCTATCCCTGCAAGGTATTGATGTCATCAACATTGATCGAACGGCGGTTACGGTAGAACACGACCAGAATGGCCAGACCCACCGCCACCTCGGAGGCCGCCACCGTCAACACGAAGAACACGAATATCTGGCCGGCCAGATCCTGGAGAAAATGCGAGAAGGCGACGAAATTGATATTCACCGCCAGCAACATCAACTCGATGCACATCAGCACTGTGATGACATTCTTGCGATTCAGAAACAGGCCGATCACGCCAATCGAGAACAGGCAAGCTGCAACGGTGAGATAGGATGAGAGTCCAATCATGCTACATCTCCACCTTGCGCAGGCGGTCTTCCTTGCGCACCTTCACCTGTTTGGATATGACCTGATACTTGGCGTCCTTACGTGAACGCAACGTCAGTACGACTGCGCCAACCAGCGCCACCAGCAGAATAATGGCTGCGATCTCGAAGCCGAGCAGGTATTTCGTGTACAGCACCTTGCCGATCTCCATTGTGTTGTTCACTTCACGGCCAAAGTGCTCAACTGTGGATGCGGTCTTACTGGAAAACACGCCGCTGGTTGCCGCCGCTATGAGTTCAATCAGCAACATCACGGCAATCGCGCCCCCGATCGGCAGGTATTGCAGAAAGCCTTCTCGAAGCCGGGCGAAGTTCACCTCGAGCATCATGATGACAAACATGAACATCACCATCACAGCGCCGACATAGATCAGAATCAGGATGATGCCCAAAAACTCCGCATCAAGCATGAAGAACAGGCCCGAAGCATTGAAGAAACAGAAGATCAGGAACATCACTGAATGGATGGTGTTGCGCGCCATCACCACGCCAAGGGCGGCGACTACGGCAAGTCCGCCAAACAGGTAAAAGAACGCGGCTTCCAACATCGTTTCCTTATCTCTCCCCTATGCCCTAGTTGTAACGGGCATCCGCTTCTAAATTAGCGTCGATCTGTTTTTCATAGCGATCGCCAACCTTCAGCAGCATATCTTTGGTGTAATAAAGCTCGGCACGCGTCTCGCTGGCATACTCGAACTCTTGGGTTTCAACGATGGCGTCCACAGGGCACGCCTCCTGGCAAAAACCGCAGAAAATACATTTGGTCATATCAATATCGTAACGCGTCGTACGCCTTGTACCGTCTCCACGCTCTTCGGACTCAATGGTGATGGCCAGGGCCGGGCACACCACCTCGCACAGCTTGCAGGCGATACAACGCTCCTCGCCGGAATCGTAGCGGCGCAGGGCGTGCAAACCGCGAAAACGTGGAGAAAGCGGCGTGCGCTCCTCCGGATACTCAACCGTGATTTTCTTCTTGAAAAAGTATTTGCCGGTCAGCATCATGCCACGGAGCAACTCCGTCAGCAGCCAGGTGCGTACAGCGCGCTGAATCAGATTCATGATGCGCCTCCGGCTGCATCACCCATACGGGCGCCCTGCGGGCATGTAATTTTTCCGGCCAGAAAAATTGTCATGCGCCGCTTCCCGGACGCCAGAAGGCGATCACATCCTGAATGACCGGCGTATACATGCAGATACCGATCACAGCGATCCAGGCCAGGGTCCATGGCAGGAAGACCTTCCAGCCCAGACGCATCAACTGATCATAACGGTAGCGCGGGAATGTCGCCCTGAACCAGATAAAGACGAATATCAGGAAGAATGCCTTGCCCAGCAGCCAGACCGTCCCGGGAATAACGTCCAGTGCAGCAATCGGCGCATGCCAGCCGCCCAGGAACAGAATCGATGTCATCAGGCTGATCAAAATCATGGCGGCATATTCACCCAGCGAGAAAGTCGCGAACCACATGCCCGAATACTCAACGAAGAATCCGGCCACGATTTCGGACTCGCCCTCAGGCAGGTCAAACGGCGAACGGTTGCACTCAGCCGCGCCGGAGATAAAGAAAACCAGAAACATCGGGAACAGCGGAATGATGTACCAGTGTAACAGACCCCCGGCCTGGGCATGCACAATGCCAGCCAGATTCATGGTGCCGGACAGCATCAGAACAGTAACAATGGCAAAGCCCATGGATATTTCATAGGACACCATCTGACAGGTGGCACGAATCGCGCCCAGGAAGGCGTATTTGGAGTTCGAGGCCCAACCGGCCATCAGAATACCGTAGATGCTGAGGCTTGAAATCGCCATGACATAAAGGATGCCGACATTGATGTTGGCAATGGCCATCACATGCGCCGTCTCCCACAGGCCAAACAACGTCGTCTCGCCGAAAGGCACAACGGCAAAGGCGATAAAGGCAGGCGCCATGGCCATGACGGGAGCCGCCACAAACAGGAACTTGTTGGCTGTGGTCGGGATAATCGTTTCCTTCAGGAACAGCTTGAGGCCATCGGCAATCGGCTGCAGCAGGCCTGCCCAACCCACGCGGTTACAACCCTTACGCACCTGCATCCAGCCGATCACACGGCGTTCAACATAGATGATATAGGCAACCGACAGGGCAACCGACGCCGCAATCACCAGAATCTCCAGCGCCCAGATGCCTGCCTGGATGGCAACGTCCACCCAACTCATGTTAAACCTCCAAGCTGCACGCTCACCTCGTTGGATATATCGCCGGCCAGTCCTCGCTTGGCCACGAACACCACACCCGGCGAAACATCCTCGCGTGTACTGACTTGATAACGGAAATCACCCCGGCTGGTGCGCAACTCGCTTTCGCCCTCACTCAGACCCAGGCCGGAAAACGTGTCCGGATGCACGATCACATCCGCCAGTGCATGGCGCTTGCCAGCTTCCGAGAGCAAGTTTGAGGCCCGTGCCCACATGCCTTCGCGATACATAGAGTAACGACTGACCACATCCAGAACACCGCCGTTTGCCATAGCCTTAGCCGGCAGACAGGAGGCGTCAGAATTACGCCCGGTCGACATTATGAAGGCGTCATTGTCGTCCGCATCCCAAGCCTTCGCCAAATCCGGCAGGAATTTGCAAACATGCTCGCGAAGCTCTTGCAACTGTATGGCAGGAACGTCATGACCCAGGCAGCAGGCCAGGCGCATCATGACTTTCCACAGTGGCCTTTCCAGTCCCAGAGACTTGAGTGGGGACGTGGCCACACGTACGCGGCCTTCCATATTGATGAAGCTTCCTTCAATCTCGGAATAGGCGGCAGCGGGCAGCAATACCTGTGCGTGCTCACTGATCTTGCCCTGAATAGCGCCAACCTGAACCAGCGGAACATTCTTCAAAGCCGCTCTGGCCTGCATGGGGAACAACCCGTCGCCAACCGGATCGCTGCCGATCAACAGCACGGCATCCAACTCTCCATTTGCGGCCGCATCAAACAGATCGCCGACACTGGTGCGGATATCGCCAAAGATGGCCGAAAGCGCCTGCGCATTCATCCCCTCGGGAATCAGGTTGCGCCCGTCATTATCGGCCTCCGTGTGACCACAGGCGCGCATGAGCAGATCAAGACCGTGAATCAGTGCTGCTGCATCCGAATGGCCGCGAATCTCTTCACCAACCAGCAACGAACAGGAATCCGCCATCAACGCATCTGCCAGGAGCTTGCCAGCCTCATGCCGGCCTTTCACAGCCGCCTGCCACTGGCTCATGCCGGCAGCCGACTTGCCAAATTCGGAAACCTGATCCATGGCGCGGGCAATCACAGCCGGCCAATCACTGGGCCGAATCAGAGCATCCTTTTCGATACCGGAATTCGTGCGGTAGTTCATCGCTCCGATACGCGTCACGGGCTTATCCTGACGCACTCGCCGACGCAGACGTTGCTTCACCAGCGGCAATCTCTGCCGTAGATCAGAGCCGAGAATCACCACTTCGGCGGCATCCTCGATCTGCTGGGTGGTCTGGCCAAAACCCTCATCAAAAGCAAAGGGACGCAAATCCCGGCGGTGCAGATCGAAGGCAACACGCGCCTCGGGAAATGCAGCATCTCGCAGCAGGCGAATCGCAGTCAGCCCCTCCACACTCCAGTTCGGTGAAAAGATAATTCCGACCCGCTTGTCCTTCAGCAGTTTTGCGGCCTGCTCACAGGCCTCATTCCAATCCACATCGGCCAGCCTGTTGCGCACTCGAGCCTTCGGGGTCAGCAGACGGTTAGCGGAGCGGAAAGCGTCATAGACATAACGACCGCGGTCACATATCCATGCCTCCGGACTGTCCTCAATCGGATGAATGCGCATCACTTCATCATTACGAGACTCAATACTGATATCGCAACCCTGAGGGCACTGCGTACAGGTGCTCTTGTGACGGGTCAACTCCCAGGGACGGCTGACATCATTCGAAGGCCCATCAAGAAGAGCGCCCACAGGGCAGATATCGGCCAGATTGCCGGACAGCTCCGAACTCAGGCATTCATCAACGATGCCGGTGATGCTCATGTGATCGCCGCGATCCAATACGCCCATGTCGCTGGTGCCGGCAATTTCATCGGCAAAACGCACGCAGCGCGTGCAGTGAATGCAGCGGGTCATGCATGTGGTAATGAATGGCCCAAGCTTGGGATTCTCGACAGCCCGCTTATCTTCGGCATAACGGCCTTTGGCAGCGCCATATTGCATGGCGTAGTCCTGCAGCTTGCAGTCACCGCCCTGATCGCAAACCGGACAATCCAGCGGATGATTGATGAGCAGATATTCCATCATCATCTTGCGATCTTTTTCAAGCGTCCCGCTTTGCGTGCTGACCTTCATGCCATCGGCCACAGGCGTACAGCACGAAGCCGCCGGCTTGGGCCAGCCTTCCACTTCCACCAAGCACATGCGGCAATTGGCCGCCACCGACAACTCAGGGTGATAGCAGAAGTACGGCACCTCAGCGCCATGCTTCTGGCAAGCCTCAAGAATGCTCGTGCCGGCGGGGACGGAAACTTCCTGATCGTTGATATAAAGCGTGGTCATGCCGCTTTCTCCACGATGCCGGCCTCAAGAAGCTCGGGGAAATGCTTGATCAGTGATAATACAGGAGCCGCCGCACCTCCAGCAAGGGCGCAAATCGTGCGTCCGTCCATATGCACAGCCGCATCCTTCAATGCCTCGATATCGCCCGGCTGGCCCTGGCCATTCTGAATTCGGTTCAGGATGCGCTCCATCCAGCCCGTACCCTCGCGGCAGGGAGTACACTGGCCGCAGGACTCATGCGCATAGAAATGTGAAAGGCGCTTGGTCAATGCCAGAAGATCGGCTGTTTCGTCCATGACAATCACCGCACCGGAGCCCAGCATGGAACCGGCTTCAACCATATCGTCATAGGTCAGCGGCACATCGTAATGCTCGGCCAGAAGCCACGGCGTTGAAGAGCCTCCCGGAATAATTACCTTGGGTGCACTGCCGTGCTGCAGCCCGCCGGCATGCTGCTCAATCAGAGTCCTCAGCGTCGTGCCCATCGGCACTTCATAGTTGCCCGGCTTGTTGACATGGCCGGACACGGAGAAAATCTTCATACCGGTGCTGTTCTGCACTCCGATGGAGGCGTGCCATTTGCCGCCATGCTCCAGAATGGCCGGGATGGTGGACAGCGTCTCGACATTGTTGACCACGGTCGGACAACGGTAAAAGCCTTCCACGGCCGGGAATGGCGGCTTGAAGCGCGGGCGTCCGGGCTTGCCTTCCAGCGATTCGATCAAGGCTGTTTCTTCACCGCAGACATAGGCGCCGGCGCCACGGTGCACCGTCAGGTTCATGTTGTAGTCCGTGCCCAGAATATTCTCTCCGAGCAGATTGGCGGCATAAGCCTCGGCAATGGCTTCATTGAGCACGTTGGCCTCATGCACAAACTCACCGCGGATATAGATATAGGCATCGCGCACATCCAGGGCGAAGCCCGCCATGATCATGCCTTCGATCAACAGGTGCGGATCAAAGCGCATGATGTCGCGATCCTTGAACGTGCCAGGTTCGCCTTCGTCGGCATTACACAAAAGATAGGTCGGCTTGCCGGTGTTGCGCGGCACAAACGACCACTTCAACCCTGTCGGGAAGCCGGCGCCACCGCGTCCGCGAATATTCGAGGTCTTCACCTCATCGATAATCTTTTCGGAAGTGAACTCTTTGAGCAGGGTGGGCAAAAAGGCATATGCCCCATGTTCTCGCGCCACCTCAAGCTTGCACATATTCGGCACGTCGATGTTGTCGAAACAGATGGCGGTTACCTGACTCGGATCAGAAGGAATCATGCCCCTGCCCCCTCGCCGCTTCGCGCATCCTCGATAACCTTATCCATATGGGCGGCGTCAACTTTCTCATGATAGACGCCGTTGATCTGCACGACCGGCGCGCCGCCGCAGGCGCCAGCGCATTCCACCTCAGTAACCGTAAACAGGCCGTCCGGGGTCGTTCCGCCTACCTTGACGCCAAGCTTGTCACATGTGTGCCGGAGCACTTCGTTAGCGCCGTTCAGCATGCAACCCGGATTCGTGCAGACTTCCATCAGGTATTTACCGCAGGGCTGCTCACGGAACATGGTGTAGAAGGTCACCACCTCACGCACGGCCATCAGCCGGATATCCAGTGTATCAGCCACCAGTTGCTGCACATCCATGGATAAATGGCCGAAGTCCTGCTGCGCCAGATGCAGTACGGGAAGGAGTGCGGACTGCGCATGCGGATAGCGCTTCACCAGCGCCTCAATTTCAGTCAGCCGCGCTTTCGAAAACTGTGGGGCGCTTATCGGTCAACCTCCCCGAATACGATGTCCTGCGAGCCGAGAACCGTCACGACATCGGCAATCATGTGACCCCGGCACATGTAATCCAGGGCCTCGACATGAGCAAACCCCGGTGCCCGCACCTTGATGCGGTAGGGCTTGTTGGAACCATCGGCAACGATGTAGACACCAAATTCGCCCTTTGGATGCTCGACGGCGGCGTATACCTCGCCTTCGGGAACCGGGTAGCCCTCCGAGAAAAACTTGAAGTGGTGAATCAACGCTTCCATATCCGATTTCATCAGGCTTCGGGACGGGTTGGTCAGCTTGTAATCATCAATCTTGACCGGACCGGGGTTGGCGGCCAACCAGTCGACACACTGCTTCATGATGCGATTGGCCTGACGCATCTCCTCCACACGCACCAGATATCGATCATAGGAATCGCCCGTCGCACCGACCGGAATATCGAAATCCATTTTATCATAAGCATCATAAGGCTGGGTTTTACGCAGATCCCAGGCCACGCCGGAGCCGCGCAGCATCGGCCCGGTAAAGCCCCAGTCCAGTGCAGCCTGCTCATCCACCACGCCGATATCGACGGTGCGCTGTTTCCAGATACGGTTTTCGGTCAGCAGGGTTTCATACTCATCCACATAACCGGGGAAGCGCTCGGTGAACGCATCGATCTTTTCGAGCAGCCCGTCTGGCAGATCTTTCGTGACGCCACCCGGCCGGAAATAGGCCGCATGCATGCGCGCACCGGAAACGGCTTCGTAATAATCAAACAGATCCTCGCGTTCGCGGAAGCAATAGAGGAATACGGTCATGGCGCCAATATCCAGCGCATGCGCCCCCAGCCACAGCAGGTGATTCAGAACGCGCGTGATCTCGGCATACAGGACACGGATATACTGGGCGCGTTCCGGCGGCGTGATTCCCAGCAGGCGCTCCACGGCCAGCGCATAGGCATGCTCATTGGCCATCATCGAGACATAATCCAACCTGTCAAAGTAGGGCACATTCTGCTGATAGGTCTTGTATTCAAAGAGTTTCTCGGTACCGCGATGCAGCAGGCCGATATGCGGTTCGGCGCGCTCAACCACCTCGCCATCAAGCTCAAGCACCAGACGCAATACACCGTGTGCGGACGGATGCTGCGGGCCAAAGTTAAGCGTGTAATTTCTGATCTCAGCCACGCTTATCTCCCGGCCACACCTTGGGAATCAGCACACGATTCTCCAGCTTGTTTGGCCTGTACACACAGCGCCACTGCGTATCATCGAAAAACATCTCAACACGCCCGGTAAGCGGAAAGTCCTTGCGCAGGGGGTGCCCTTCAAAACCATAGTCGGTGAGAAGGCGGCGCAGATCAGGGTGATGGTTGAAGATAATGCCAAACATGTCGAAGGCTTCCCGCTCGAACCAGTTGACCGTAGACCATACCTCAACGACGGAATCGATCAGTTCACGCTCATCCACCGGAACCTTCAGGCGCAGACGCTTGTTTCCCGAGACAGACAACAGGTGATAGACAACCTGAAAGCGGGGCGTGCCAGCAGACCAACCCGGATGCTCGGACATATCCACACCACAAAGATCAATCAGCTGCGCATAGGCATGCTCATCCCTGAGATAATGACAGGCTTCAACGATCGATTCTTTGGCCAGCACCACCGTTGGCATATCAATGCCCTGCGACACATCAATCACCTGATCGCCAAAGCGCTCCTGCAAACCGGATAACTCGGGAAGCATGGTCTCTGCCTGTTCTGTGACTGCCGACTGTTCGCTCATCGCTTACCGGGCAATCGTATTCGTGCGTTTGATTTTTTCTTGCAGCTGGATAATGCCGTACAGCAATGCCTCAGCTGTAGGCGGGCAACCGGGAACATACACATCAACCGGCACAATACGGTCGCAACCACGCACAATGGCATAAGAGTAATGGTAATAACCGCCACCATTGGCGCAGGAGCCCATGGAAATCACCCAGCGTGGCTCAGCCATCTGGTCGTAGACCTTTCTCAGGGCCGGGCCCATCTTGTTACACAACGTGCCTGCCACAATCATCACATCCGACTGACGCGGGGAAGGGCGGAATACGACTCCAAAGCGGTCCAGGTCATAGCGCGAAGCGCCGGCATGCATCATCTCCACAGCACAGCAGGCCAGGCCAAAGGTCATCGGCCACATCGAGCCGGTACGGGCCCAGTTAATAACCTTGTCTGCAGTTGTAGTAACGAGCCCTTTGCCCAGAAGACCTTCTATTCCCACTGGTAACTCCTCAGATGCCCTGACTTTTGTTTCATGGCAAGGCGCGAGAAGTGCAGAACCGGAGCGTATGCAGGGACATGAGCCAATTGCAAAACTCGTGCGCGGCGATTGGCTCCCCCACCCCAGCCCATTTTCGCGCTGGAATTGCGGTCCATGGAACCACCATGCACCTTATTCCATCCCAAAAATGGCCTCGAAGTGAGATTGCCACTCATCCACTCAGAGTTTCGCAATTGGCTCATATGTGAGGGTTCGAGCATCGCAGCAACGCCGCCATGGAGCAAAAGACGGGGCAGGTGCGGAGTTATTCCCACTGCAGGGCCCCCTTCTTCCAGGCATAGACATAGCCCACCAGCAAGATCACCAGAAACAGCATCATCTCAACAAAGCCAAACATGCCGATATCATCAAGCACGATGGCCCACGGGAACAGGAAAGCGGTTTCCAGATCGAAAATAACAAACAGGATGGCAACCAGATAAAAGCGCACGTCGAACTGCATGCGCGCATCCTCAAATGCTTCAAAACCACATTCATAGGCAGATAATTTTTCAGGGTCGGGCTTTTGCGATGCAACCATCACGGTCAGCATGAGCGGCATTGCACCCATCGCCAGGGCAATAACAATAAAAATGAGGATTGGCGCGTATTCAGCAGCCAGGTAACTAGCGCCCATACCCCTCCCCTTTTTGTACTTCGCGCGTTAACCACCCGCAATTCCCTGCTCCCAAGCAGGTGAAAATCGCGGGCAAGCTTGCTACCACCGCCTGCCTGCAAGGTCAAGAATGACAAGCCCCCTTTAAGAGCAGGGGCTTGTCTTCAGCAAACATCCTAGACTGGTGGAGGCGGCGGGACTCGAACCCGCGTCCGAAAATCATCAGCCAATGGTTCTACATGCTTAGTTCGTTCTTATAGCGCCCAGTGGAAACCGAACGAACAAAGTGCCCGCCGGGCCGGTTCGTACTGGTTTAATTTCAAAGTGCCACGAGCCTACAACCTTTGAAACGATTCCATCTAAATGGCCCCGGATTCCTAATGGATGGACACCTCAGGAGCGGGGTAACTTACGCAGCGTAAGCTAGTTCTACGTCGTCGTTTGCAATTAATGCAATTGCCAGCTTTTTACGGGGCCAACAACCCGGCATGCCCCACAGGGTTCAGCATCTCCGTCGAAACCAAACGCCCCCGTGTGCCTAAATTGTGCCCTTTTACGCCTTTAATTACAACAGCAGGAGGCATCAACATCATCCCCCTCATCCAGTAAAAACTAGAAGGTAAAGGCCTAACCCGATATCCGCCATATCCGTGCCGATGGTCAAGCCCACAGATGAGATAATCCGGTTTTGGCAGCCGATGGCCGAAAGCGTGAATTAGGTTATGTACATAATGCGGGAAATTGCTGAATATGCAGCCATGCGCTACTTTCTGGTTAGTTCATTAATCAAAGGCTGTGAGGGCAGTGATTCAACATTCAAAACCTGACCCTTTTCGCCCAGGTTCTAACGTGAAAATCGGAGCAATGAATGGATAACGAGCACGAACACAGAATGCGGGTCTGGGAAAAATCATTTGAAGGGCAATTAGTATCTTTTCAAGGCGTGATTTCTTTTGCGACGCTGTCAATTAAAAGCCTTTTACTATTCAATGGCGGAGCGATTTTGGCATTGCTGACGTTTTACGGAAACGTTCTCACCCATCCAGACTCAACGCTTATAGACGCGAGCATGCTCGGTCAATCTGTTAAATCTTTTGTTATTGGAGTTATAGCCGGGTTGGTTTGTTCTATGAGTGCTTATATTACGCAAGCAACTTACTTAGAAGTAGAGGACGAACAAAAGGGGAAACTCTGGGCTAATTGGCTGCGACTTCTTGCTGTTGTGTTGGCAACAAATAGACTTGTCCGGTTTTAGAGCACATGAGTTGTCCGGTTCGGAACTGTTTCATTTCATTGCCTTGATGCAATGCCAT
>QIFG01000001.1 GCA_003228735.1 Zetaproteobacteria bacterium | reverse complement strand
GCTATGGCTACGACCTGCGTCGCCTTCCTTGCGATCATCCCGATTGGGACGGCAACGCGGCTCATGGAAGACTTGTTCAGAGCTTCCCTAACTCTTCCTGCGCCCCGGAAAATCATCAGATGCATGGGCGTCAGAGTAGAAAGCAGGAGGGTTACTCCAGGTCTTTAAGCGGAGGGTAGCTGTCTACGACTTTTTGCGGCTCAAGCCCGATCAGGGCCGCGTACTGCCGCAG
Organism: Zetaproteobacteria bacterium; assembly: GCA_003228735.1. Taxonomy (GTDB): domain Bacteria; phylum Pseudomonadota; class Zetaproteobacteria; order Mariprofundales; family Mariprofundaceae; genus SZUA-181. Next base: position 66,546 of record QIFG01000001.1, on the reverse strand, counting down.
GAAACTCACCATGAAGACCTTGGGCGGAAACAGTGCGCTTTGTTCTTCTTCAATGGCATTCAGGTTTGACTTGCAAATTTTGGTTTGGGCGGCGATATCCTCCAGAGAGATATGCCTGTGTTCGCGGATGGACTTCAGGGCGGCGCCGGAGAACTCCCGGGTTTCTGCCACGAACCGTTCAAATTCGGCATCCGTCTGGATGGAGGCAGGGGGGGGTGAAGAAGGGGGAGCCTCATCTTTGTCATCGGTATCTTCATTGGCCGGAGGGGTGGTTTCCTCTTCCTGGGCAGGAAGGTGAACCTGATCGTACAGGCGCCTTTTTTCAGGATATTCCAGAACTTGGTAGGCCTCATCAATCAGGGCCAGGGATTTTTCTATCTCTTCATCGCTGAACAGGGAGTAGGCGGTTAATGAGTTCTGCTTATAGGTTTCCTTGGCCCGCCGGTAGGCTCTGATGATTTCCGCTTGCCTTGCATCCGGTTCGATCTGGAGGATTTCGTAATAGTTTGGCTTATCCTTGGCTGTATCAAGGGAAATAACCGCGGCAGATTTCTTCCGTTTCCTGCTCATTTGACAACTCTTTCGCTCATGGTGTGAGCAATGCGTTCAAGGCTGATGCTGAGCCTTGATTTGGGGTTCTCCAGCAGGAAGGGCTTCTTGTTGCGAAGCGTCTGCAGCACGGTTGGGTCGTGGTGCAGGTATCCGGCATAATCAATGCCGATGCCAAAATATGTTTTGCAGGCCACTTTGAATGAATGCCCAATTTCTATATCCCCGGAGTCGAGCACCTGGTTCACGACCAGCTGAATGCGGATGTTTTCCAGCTCGCTTCTAATCCAGGCGGCGGTTAATGGATCGGCCTTCTCGGTTTCTTCAAAGAAGTCCGCCAGGGTTTTGAGTCTGCGGCCACCGGCATGATGCTGCATCATGATTTGGTGTATGACTTCCCGGAGCTCGCTTGAAATCTGATTGGATCTCAGCTTTCGCATAAAGACGCTCTTGATGAAGCGGTAGGAATTCTCGATGGAGGCCGGTTCCGGCGTCACGGTGACCATGCCGCAGTCGGCGGCAAGGAAGAAATCGAGCGTGTTGTAGGCTGTGCCGGCCCCAAGATCAAGGATGACGTAATCCGTTTCGATCTTGGGAAGGTTGCGGATAATCTTGGTCTTCTGGAAATGCTGGAGATTGGCAATGTCCAGGGTATTGGAGGCGCCGCTGATCAGACTGAGGTGCGGGATGTTCGTATCGACGATCAGGTCATTGATGGGGTATCTGGGAGCCGTGAAAAAATCGGACATCGTTGTATTGATATGACCCAGGCCGAGGCAGGTGTGAAGGTTGGAGCCGCCCAGATCAAGATCGACGAGCACAACGCGTTTTCCCGTTTTGGCCAGAGCGATGCCCATATTGGCGGCAATAAAGCTCTTGCCGACACCGCCCTTGCCGCCGCCGACAGCTAGAATCTTCGGCGGACGTCTGCCTTCCTCAGGCAGATGCCCGGGTTGCTCCGGAGAGTCAACCAGCTTCAGCGTGTTCATCTTGGTTTTTCCGCTGCCGTGCCATTTCGCGCGACAGCATCATGATCCTGCATACCCCCTCCTTGCGCTTGCCTGTATGCTCTCGATCAACAATATTATCAGCGGGAACCTATAACCATACAAAATTCCTGCTGAAATTCAAATGCCGGGGGCTTAGGCTTGGGCCAAATTGACAACAGCATGAAAAGCGTCTGGTCGTGGGCCCTGTACGACTGGGCCAATTCCGCCTTTGCCACGGTGGTTCTGGCTGGCTTTTTTCCTGTCTTTTTCAAACAGTACTGGAGCGGCGGCGCATCGGTTAGCGAGAGTACCTTCATGCTCGGCGTGGCGAATTCGATTGCCGGCATCATCGTCGCGGTATTTGCGCCACTGCTGGGCGCGATTGCCGATCAGGGCAACTCGAAAAAACGATTCCTGATGTTCTTTGCCGTCATGGGCATCGTCATGACCGGTTCTTTGTACCTCGTTGCCGAGGGCGACTGGCTGTTTGCCGTGGTGCTCTACATCTTCGCCATCATCGGCTTTTCCGGCGGCAATATTTTCTATGATGCCCTGCTGCCCGGCCTGGTCGCTGAAGATCGTTTCGATGTCGTGTCTGCATTCGGATTTGCGCTCGGTTACCTTGGCGGCGGCCTTCTTTTTGCGCTGAATGTGAGCATGATGCTGTGGCCGCAGACGTTCGGACTGGCCGACGGCACCGAGGCCGTGCGCATCTCCTTTATCATGGTCGCCTTGTGGTGGGCGGTGTTTTCCATTCCCGTATTCCTGTTCGTGAAAGAGCCTGCCGGGGGTAAAGCCCGTGGGCATTCGATCCGTGCCGGGCTGAATCAGTTATGCGCCACCTTCCGTGAGATTCGCAGACTCAAGGTCGTGTTCCTGTTTCTTATTGCTTACTGGCTATATATCGACGGCGTGGACACGGTAATCCGCATGGCCGTGGACTATGGCCTGTCGCTTGGCTTTGAGGCCAATGCCCTGATCGTGGCCCTGCTCATTACCCAGTTTGTCGGCTTTCCGGCGGCTTTGCTCTTTGGCAAGCTGGGCGAGCGTCTGGGCGCGAAGACCGGCCTGTATATCGGCATCAGCGTATACATCGGCGTGACCCTCTGGGCCTGTTTCATCGACAATGTTGCCGAGTTTTATGCCGTGGCCGTGGCGATTGGCCTGGTGCAGGGCGGCGTGCAGTCGTTGAGCCGCTCCTTTTATGCCCGGCTGATTCCGAAGGACAAGGCGGCGGAGTTTTTCGGATTTTATAATATGCTGGGCCGCTTCGCCGTGGTCATCGGCCCGGTGATGATGGGGTATGTCGGCCTGCTTACAGGCAGCCCGCGCCTGTCCATCCTCTCCGTTCTGGTTCTGTTCATCGCCGGCCTGACTGTGCTGCGCTTTGTAGATGAAAACGAAGGCAGGCTTGCCGCAGAACGCATTTGATTAAGGATTTCTTTTCCCCGTTCCCATTTAGTTCGAGTCCGGCACGGGGAACAAATCAGGACTCGAACCATAGGATTCTAGGGATGCCTGTTGTCCGCTTTCAGCCAGAAACGGACATTCGCTAGTTATTCTGACTTTTCACAACAGGACTGGTTTTGCTGTATTGGTGGGCACGGAACATCACCGTAAGAACAGTAAACACAACAGTCGCCTTCCTTTGGCTTGAGGAGAGCACAACAGCGCTTGCATTCGTAGAACCATTGGCATGCATCTGTCGGCATTGTCTCCTTTTTTTGATGCCCGCATTCAGGACAGGTAATAGTGGACTCTTGCCTTACCTGCATGACGTACCCTCATTCTCTTTTCGGAAATATGCATAAGCGGTAAGGCCAACGAAAAAGACGAGCGCTGGCATGAGCACATAGTCCAAATATCCCACCCAAGTGGCCAGCCCCAACGTGCCAAACAGCACTACCAAGACTGGAGTGAAGCAGCACAAAGCTGTAATGGCGCTGCCGACTATGCCGGCCTTCAGCAAGGTTGATGAATTAGCCATCTGCCGCTTCCAGGGTTTTGAGAATCGGGCAGGCATCAATGCTGCCGTCCTGCTCGCATCGCCGGGCGAGATCAAGCAATACCGCCCGCATACTGGAGAGCTTCTCAATGCGCTCCTGAATATCAGTTGCTTTGGCCTCGGCTACTTTCCTGACTTGGGCACATTCTGAACCGCCAGCGCGTAGACCGAGAAGTTGCTTGATCTCCTCAAGCGTAAAACCAAGTTCTTTCGCATGACGGATAAAGCGGATGCGACGCACGGTTTCATCGTCAAACAGGCGGTACCCGGAGGGCAAACGGGCGCATACCTTAAGCAGCCCCCGGCGTTCGTAGTATAAAACGGTCTGTGCGTTTACGCCCGCCTCCTTCGCAACCCACCCGATGGTTTTCCGCTTCATAGGCTTTGACCTCTGGCGCTTTATGTCCTATGCCAAGGCCTGACCAATGCCGGCAGCGCGCAGGGCGGCCTCATCGATCCCCCTGCCAGAGCAGCAATCCGCCAATTTTCCGTCAATCGCGATAGATGGGATGGATCGTACCCCAAGCGCTTTTACCCGTTTGGCTACCTGCTTATCATGCATGTCCAGTACGCTAATCTCGCATGAATCACAGGCCAGGTGGCGAACCAGGTCAACTGCCTCGTTGCAGGCCGGGCAACCTGCACTGAATACCTCGATCCTTCGTTTGGTGCTCATGATATGATCTCCTTTGATTGGTCTTATACTGTAAGTATAAACCCTGCACCTTGGTATAGAGTCAAGTTCAAGGTTTGGCACAGGCCGGGCAACTACTGAGCGTATCTTTCTTGCGTGGCCATCCGTTCCATATGGAAGCGGCGATCAGTAAGGCTCCCCCTGTGTACATTAGCGGCATGACCTTCATTATGAACTCTCCAACAAGCAAGACACTTGCTCCCAGCATCCCCAAAATAAAGGGCGCGAAGCCCCTGCGCGTCCCGGCGCGAAAACCGAGGGTGCCCAGAATAAGCACAAGCGTGATAATCGTGAGTGGTGTCAGCCATGCCGTGTTCAGTATGGATGTTATCCCCAGTGAGCTGATAGCTCCCGCATAGGCTGGCCAGCACACGGGGCACAACAGCTTGGGCAAGGCAATGGTAAATAGCGACCCCGATGTAGTGCCCAGCATGCTTCTCCATGACCTATCGAAAGACATCGCCCTTCCGTTGCAAGGCATCGAAACCGCAAAAGAAGACGGAGTATTTGTGTGGTTTGAGTGCATGCCGTGCCCCTTTACTTGCTAAAAATGAATCCTAAACCCATTACTATGGTATGGAGTCAAGGTGCATTTAACATGCCGCGATTTGACCGAAAGTAGTTACTCACCAATGTCCGATTCGGGTTGGAAGCAGGTGTTCGCAATCAAGGTAGAATCAGCCTCTCCTGCCAGTGCCCAGATTTGTCCGGACTGGGGAGCCGAGCCGAACTCGAACCATACCGGGTTGATTAATCCCGGATAAAAGAAAAGCCCCGGCTGGGAGGCCGGGGCTTGAAAGGTTACCTGACGCCACAGAGGAGGGAGGGGAGGAGGTAGCAGCGTCAGGTGGGCGGAATCTTAGGCGCGGGTTCTTGCGAAACCGTTAAGACGATATGAAAACATCTTCATGTCTCTTAAGATGCGGATATGCTGGAATCACTGCAAAAAATCACTTCAGCCCTGGAAATAGGTGGCATCAAGCGCCATATCTTCCTGTGCTGCGATCAGACCAAGCCAAAATGCTCGGAGAAGGCGGCAAGCCTCGAATCCTGGAACTACCTGAAATCCCGCCTCGATGAACTCGGCCTGACGGGCAAGGGTGGAATCTACCGAACCAAGGCTGACTGTTTGCGGATATGTCAGCAGGGGCCCATCGCACTCGTTTATCCCGAAGGCGTCTGGTACCACTCCTGCACGCCGGATGTTCTGGAACGCATCATTCAGGAACATCTGATAGGCGGTACGCCGGTGCAGGATTATCTGCTCGTGCAGCATCCGCTCAATCGCCCTGCTTGTGGGCCGTTGCCGTCATCATCCCCCAGAGCCAGTTAATCTTGTAGCGTTCTATATTGATTCCCCTGAAGCCTGACGCGGCAAGCAGGTTGCTGCACTCCTCCCTCCGGTAGGCCTTGAAGTGGGCCGGGTTGAAGGCCTGTAGAAACAGATTACACATCCGGCAGGTCAGATAATCATCACACCAATCCGTCACAATAAAAGCGCCTGCTGGCTTCAGCACCCGCCGCATCTCTTCAAGTGCGGCAATGGGCTCCCTGATATAGTGAAACATGTTGCAGGATATAACGGTGTCGAATGATTCATCATCGAAGGGCAGCTTTTCGGCTCCGGCCTGCTCCAGGCGAACGGCCTTGGGCAGCCGTTTACGGGCGACTGCAAGCATTTCCCGCGTGAGATCAACGCCCGCCAGTGCAACATCGGGATAAGTATCCGCTAACGTTTTCAGCAACACCCCGGTGCCGCAACCGACATCCAGCACGCTCTGGCCCTGTTCGATCTTGATTCTCTTCAAAGTCTCATGGAGTGACGCCTCAACGTAAAATGACCAGCGCTCGTCATAATCAGGAGCCAGCCTGGCGTACTCCTTTTGTACCGCATCTTCGGGATTGTTCCGAGTATCAAACGGCTTCATGTTTATTGGAGGTCATCCCCGTTCACCACCAGCAGCATCGGGCACGGGCGCAGTGAGAAACGCTTTCCACTGGCTCAAAGGCGGAAAAAATGCCGGCGTTCTGCGCACGTACTCATTGTATGCCTCACCAAACTCCGCCTCGGCGCGCCGCTCTTCAACCCTGGCCAGGTGCGCATAAGCGTAGAGTAAAATGGGGGCCATCAACACGGTGAGCAGTGTGGGCCACTGCACCAGAAAACCGATGATGACGAGGAACAACCCCGTGTATTGCGGGTGACGGGCGTAAGCATAGATGCCGTCGGTGACCAGGCCACCGCGAGCGGCGTGGATCTGCGTCCAGCCTTTTGAAAGCAGCATGTAGCCGGCGACCATAAGTGCCAAGCTTCCACCCATCACCACCGCCCAGGCGAAGGTCGAGCCGCCGAATGCCACGACCCACAGATGGCCGAACTTATGATTGAAAGGTTGCAACGCCGGATAAGCGTCACCCAACCAGCCGATAAGCAGATAGATCGTCAACGGGAATCCGTACATCTCAGCGAACAGGGCCACCAGAAAGGCGGTGACCACGCCCATGCTGCGCCATTCTTCCCCACCCCTTGGCTTCAGAAAACTAAGCATGAAAAAGAGAAACAGGCCAGCGTTAAAGGCCGCCACCACCCACATGCCATAGGCATATTCGCCACCATGTCCCATACGGTATTTCTCTTTCTACCTAAAGTGCTGTCTTGCGCAGCCGCAGGGCATTGGTAATCACCGACACCGAGCTGAAGCTCATGGCAGCGGCAGCAATGATCGGCGAAAGCAGCAGGCCGAAAACGGGGTACAGCACACCTGCTGCCACAGGCACGCCGGCCGAGTTATAGATGAAGGCGAAAAAGAGATTCTGCCGGATGTTTTTCATCGTCGCCCGCGACAGCCGGCGGGCGCGCACAATGCCGGTCAGATCACCCTTGACCAGCGTCACCCCGGCCGATTCCATAGCTACATCGGCGCCCGTACCCATGGCAATGCCAACGTGGGCCTGGGCAAGCGCCGGCGCATCGTTAATGCCATCACCGGCCATGGCCACGATTTTCCCCTCATCCTGAAGTGCTTTGACGACAGTTGCCTTCTGGTCGGGCAGCACATCCGCCTCGAAACGGTCGATACCCAGCTTCGATGCGACCGCTGCTGCGGTATTGCGGTTATCGCCGGTGAGCATCACCACTTCGATGCCCTCTTCATGCAATGCCTTGATTGCATCGGGCGTGGATGCCTTGACCGGATCGGAAACCCCCAGAATGCCTGCAAGCTTTCCATCCACAGCCAGATACATAACCGTTTCACCGCCATGCTGATGTTCTTCGACCGCTGATCCTGCGCCGGAGGTGTCAATGCCGTTATCCTGCATCAGCGCTGCATTGCCCAGCAGCACAGCTTTGCCGCCAACAGTGGCGCTGACGCCTTTTCCCGTCACAGCGGAAAATCCTTCAACAAATTCCGGCTCCAAATCCCGCTCTTTTGCGCCTGCAACAATCGCTTCGGCCAGCGGATGTTCACTGGCGCGTTCCAGACTCATCGCCAGCCGCAGCACTTCTTCTTCCTCATGACCGGCAAGGGCGAGGACTGTGGTCAGGGATGGTTTTCCTTCCGTCAGCGTGCCGGTTTTATCCACCACGATCGTATTCACCTTCTCCATGATTTCCAGCGCCTCGGCATTCTTGATCAGCACGCCGGCCGTGGCGCCCCGGCCTGTGCCAACCATGATCGAGATCGGCGTAGCAAGGCCCAGCGCACAGGGGCAGGCGATGATCAGCACGGCTACGGCATTGACGATGGCGTGCGCCAGCCGTGGCTCTGGCCCGACAAAGAGCCAGACGGCAAAGGCAATCAGTGCGATGCCAACCACGACCGGCACAAAATACCCGGCCACGGTATCGGCCATTTTCTGGATCGGCGCACGCGAGCGCTGGGCCTCGGCGACCATGTTCACAATCTGCGCCAGCAGGGTATCGGCCCCGACCTTCTCGGCGCGCATCAACAGCGAGCCATTGCCGTTGATTGTGGCGCCAATCAGCTTGTCTCCGGTGCGCCTGTCCACCGGAATCGGTTCGCCGGTCACCATCGATTCATCAACATGGCTCTCGCCTTCGGTTACCACGCCATCGACCGGAATCTTCTCGCCGGGGCGGATACGCAGCACATCCCCCGGAATCACATCCTCCAACGGCACATCGGCTTCAGAGCCATCCGCATTCACGCGGCGGGCGGTCTTCGGCGCCATGCCGAGCAGCAGTTTGATGGCTTCATTGGTACGCGAACGGGCGCGCAACTCCAGTACCTGACCAAGCAGCACCAGCGCGGTAATCACGGCAGCGGCCTCGAAATAGACATCGACGAAACCACCCTCCATTTGCATAACCAGCGGGAAGATGCCCGGCAACAGCAGCGCAACCACGCTGAAAATCCAGGCCACGCCGACACCGAGGCCAATCAGCGTGAACATGTTCAAATTCCAGGTTTTCACAGACAGCACGAAGCGCACGAAAAAAGGCCAGCCGCCCCACAATACCACGGGTGTCGCCAGCACAAATTCGATCCACTGCACAGTACCCATATCAAGGCCGGCAGGCAGCCACGATGGCGCCAGGTCGGCCACCATGGCCAGCACAAACACCGGCACAGCAAGCACAGCGCTGACCTTGAAACGGCGGCTCATATCCTCCAGTTCCGGGTTTCCCTCCTCGGCGGCAACCGTACGCGTCTCCAGCGCCATGCCGCACTTCGGGCATGAACCGGGGGCATCGCTGATAATCTCCGGATGCATCGGGCAGAAGTATTCGGTCTTTTGTGCAAGCTGGGGCGTCGCCATGGGTTCCAGCGCCATGCCGCACGATTGGCAGATGCCTGGTCCCTGCTGTTCCTGGCCGGGACACATCGGGCAGAAATACATCGCCTCGGGATTCTCGGTTACGGCGGGTTTGGCGGCATGCTCATGCTCGCACGGCTGATCCTTTCCCTTGAAAGCTGCCGGATCGGCGGTGAATTTTTCGACGCAGTGATTGGAACAGAAATAGTAGTCGTGACCGGCATGGGCCACATGATTAGATGAATCCCGGCTCACCTTCATCCCGCAGACCGGATCATGCGTGCAGTCGTCGCCCATGTAGTCTTCCGGAGTCTCACCGAATTTTTCCAGACAGTGCGCACTGCAAAAATGGTAATCCACGCCCCGGAAGGTGTGCGTATGTTTGCTATCTTCGGCAACTTTCATACCGCAGACCGGATCAATATTCATGGCTTGACTCCTATCGTTCGTCATTTGCGCGTAACACTAGTGTCCTGTCCCGTAAAAGAGCGCGTCATCAGAGTCACCCCCAAGGAACCAAGGCAAGGCGCGTCCCGCCGCCAATGGCGTGCCCTTGGCAAGGATACTAGCAAGCTGCCACTATGCCGCCGCAAACTGGTTTCTCATTGGGAAGTTTATCGCCTGGGCATCGGTGAATTTCGACCGTGACGTGTGCGAACGGATATACGCCGGCTATCCGCTGCTTGTAATCTTCAGGCGTCTTCGGTGAATGCGCTACGATGGCGATAATTGCGGCCTTTTGGCCCGATGCAATATCCCAGGTGTGCAAATCGCAAATCCGCTCATCGTCCTCCGACTCAATGGCATGGCGGATGGCCGACCTGAGTTCCGTATCGTTGGCCGCATCCAGGAGAATTGAGCTTGTATCGCGAATCAGGCCATATGACCAACGGCCTATGATGACTGAACCGACAATCCCCATCAGTGGGTCCATCCACTGCCAGCCCAGCCACTTGCCGGTCAGCAGGGCCACAATGGCAAGCACTGAGGTTATGGCATCCGCCAGTACATGCAGGTAGGCGGCACGAAGGTTGTGGTCGTGATGGTGCTGATTATCGGCATGCGGATGTTGCAAGAGCACGGCGGATATTATGTTAACTATGAGTCCTATCACGGCCACGGCAATGGCTTCATTGAACAAGATATCTCGCGACTCAAACATGCGGTGTACTGATTCCAGCACCATGATCAAAGCAATGACCGCCAGGGCTGTCGCACTGGCAAAGCCACCTAGCACGCTGACCTTGCCGCTGCCAAAGCTGTACAGGGGGTTATCTGCATGTCTCCTGGCATAGGCATATGCAAAAAGGGCGATGGCAAAGGCTGCAACATGCGTGCCCATATGCCACCCATCAGCCAGCAAGGCCATGGAACCAAAGGCGGTTCCAGCAACGATTTCTCCTATCATCATTGCAAACGTCAGAATCATCACGAACATGGTTCGGCGTTCGGCGTGATCATGTTGATGCACAAAATCATGGTCATGTTGCCATGCGCTCAAATCATAGGTGTGCATATTTACTCCTTATTGATCGGCAGGCCTGAGGGGGCGTTCAACCTGCTTCCTCAGAGCACGCATGCCGGCAGCGGCACCAGGTGCAATCGCATCCTTCCCTGAGGCATATTCTTCCTCTTAATCTGGAATGGCGGAAAAACCGGATAATCGGAAAACCGAGGTTCTTCCACAAGGACGGTTCATAGTGTCCGTGCAGCCATTCACGCGCATCATCCACCTGGCTGATACGTTTCAGAAAGGCCGTATAGCCCCGGTCGCCCATCTTGCTGAAAAAAAAGCGGTTCACCAGGGATGCGCGCAACAATCCGCCAAGGCGGTTCTTCCAAAGGCGTTCATACGTATTGCCGGTCAGCATGGCCTTTGCGCCCAAATGGCCTGAAAGCACCGCATGGCGCATGCCGAAGCCCCAAAGAGCATCCTGGAATCCTGCAGACTCACCCACATAGAGGATATTGCCTTTGTGGGCCCTGGCAGAAGAGAAAAAGTTGCCGACTCCACCGAAGCGTTTTGGATTTTTTATTTGCACGCCAGTCTTCTTCTCAAAAAAGCCAACGGTTCGCTTCAAATAAATCAGTTCATTATGAAAATCATCAAACATGCAAGTGGCAAGTGTACCTTGTCCATTATGGATGAGAAGATAGGCATATCCCTCTGGCGCCAGCCTGTCTGACAGGGCTGTATAAACGCCGTCGGCCATATCCGTTTCAAATACATAGCCGGCAGCAATCACATCAGCGCCATGCGGCCCTTCCGACACGATGCCGCCATGCGGCATGCGATGCATGGCATCATCAAAGCGAAGCTCGGCGCCTGCCGCTTGCGCCTGTTTTTTTAGGCTGGCATCCAGCGTGCCCAGCTGATTTCCACGACAGACCAGGTAGAAAAGAGGTTGTGCTGAGCGGTAGACGTATTCGAGGCCGGCCGGGTCATAGCAGACAACTTCATGGAAGGGCGTGTGCTCAAAATCCGGCTTAATGCCGATGGCAGATAGCTCTTCCAGCACATCTCCTTCAGTAGTCCAGTTCTCGATGCCCTGAAAGTCGCCGTGGAATCTCAGACCTACATCCGATTTTCGTTCATGGACGATGGCTTTGCCACCAGCCCTGGCGATGGTAATTGCCGCGGCCAGTCCCGCCGGGCCGGCGCCACTGATGTGAATTGCGTCATCTGAAGGTTGAGGCATGCCGGGCTTTGCCACGAGCGGGCTCAACATGGCCCGTCTTTGCCGGCCTTCTGGCCGGCCGCTTCGACCAGCGCATGCAAGGCCTGCGGATCTTTCAGGAGGTGATCCAGATGGGCCGCCAATAGCGTCTCGGCCTGGCGCCTGGCTGCGGCCTGCACTGCCGGGCCACGCTTGGCTTCAGGCCACGGCAGCTCCGGCAAATCCGGTTCGATGACCATGATCAGGGCCTTGCAGCCGCAGGGACATTGGCGGAAGGTCAACGGTTTATCGGAGAGATACCAGGGACGCTGGCGGAAAAGCAATAGTCCCAAAATCTCACCCATCGACCATGAGTTATCTAGAACACCTGCCGTTTCAGAATGTCCCTTAATGCTGGCAGCAACATGGTGAATGATAAGTATATCGAGTTGATGTCTGCAACATATGGCCTCTGTTGGCGCCAATTCCACTGTGGCGCCATCACAATACAAATCGTTGTCGATTTCTACGGGACGATAGAGCATCGGCATGGCAGCACTTGCCACCATGCGGGGGGCAAGCTCTCCATCCGAAAATACAACCTTGGCGCCTCGGCAAAGGCTCATGGCCAAGGCATAGAAAGGCGTCTTGCATTCCTCAAAATTCTGGACTGCCAACTGGCTGCGGCAGAAATCCACCGCAGCATCAGTGCTGGAGATTCCAGTGTAGCCTCGCCCCTTGTTAACCGCTATTTGCCAAGCGATACGCAGCCATGAATCCGGAGTCCAGAATTGCCCGGGCTTGAGGTGTGCGAGAGCCTTGGACCAGCAGTGCAGATCAGCGCCACTGGCCGCGATCCCCCCGACAACCGCCCCGGCGCTGCAACCTGCGATGGCGGCGATGGAAAGGCCCATGTTCTCCATGGCGGATAAAAACCCCGTATGCGCATAAATGCCACGGTTGCCGCCGGAACTGAGGACAACGCCGATGCGAGGCGGGTTATTCACCTTTGATCCATTTCATCTGCTGGCGTTTATCCATCGATGGTTGAAATACTCATTTATTATCGCAGGTGCAACGGCCTGAACGTGAAGCAAACACGTTGTAAATGGGCACCCAGATCAGCGCGATATACCAGCCGTAGCCATAGGTTTCAACAAAGCCTATGAGAAAGCTCTTCCAGCTGATCCATTCAAAACCTGGCAGCAGTTTCTGCCACACCGAATACATGGCGTGTTCCGGAAACGCCAGGTCAAAGACTACACAGAGCGTGAAGGTGGTGGTGAGAAAGATGCTGGTGGCATGTCCGACTGCAGCAAGGGAAATTCTAGTGTTCATGACTTTCCTCCTGATGTTTGGGGTTATGAGTAAACAGAGATGGTTGGGTATCAAATTGATCCAGGCACTTGCGTGAGCAGAAGCGGTAAAGATTGCCTTCGTGCATCATACCGTAGCCCTGGTCGGGCTCGACCTCCATGTCACACACAGGGTCTATGAACTTGGCTCCTTGTGCATCATTATGCTCGCCATGGCCTTCATGCTTGCCGCCGCCATGGCCATGGATCATGTGCGCGCCGCAGCCGTAGCGCATCATGATGTAGAACAATGCGGCAAACAGTAAGAATGATCCTAAACCTTCCATTGCAATCTCCTTTTGAACTCACTCATTTTCATCACCAGGCACAGGCACACCCGGAAAAGCCTTCCATTGCTCTGAGCGCTTGAGGCAGATGGCGAAGATGACGAACCCCAGGATGCAGACAACTGCCAGCAGCCAATGTGTGAACCCATCCAATTGATCATTTCAGAGCTTTCCTCACGCCTAATTTCATGCCGTGGTTCTGGCGATCTTTTTCAAGATGTCCTTGCTTTCACCAAACATGCATAGCGCATCACAATGTTTCCTAAGATCGGAAAACAGAATGTAATGCATATCCACATTCACATGAGTGGCACGAACAGATGGTCTTGCCATCAGTAGGTGCAGCTCTTTCTCGCGTTTGTCGGGGATGATGATATATAACGATGAGGCTGATTCCAGAAGAGAATGGTGCAAATCTATCATTCGTCCAATGCCCGAAGTGATGGTTGTGCTTTTCTCCACCTCGAACGCGGCAGCAACACGGTGGCTATCCTTCTCAAACCAAAGCACATCAATCAGTCGAATAGTTTTACCCGTAGCCTCGTTCACAGGAAGCTTTGGAAAGACAGGCATGCTCATTGAACCCAATGTTGTTCCCGCGTGGCAGCGGGAGCGGTCATTGCTGGCACAGATCACATCATAACCAAGTGCACTGCCAACCCTGAGCAGGTGGGCCTGCATCTCTGAATGCAGGTTTTCCTGTCTGTCGTCTTCCTCGACCTCCTTGACCCTCTTGCGCAGACTCTTTTCAACCTTTTCACGCTCAGCGTCTGTCAATGTATGCTCATTTCCGGTCAATAGCTTATTGCTTCCGATATCGAACAACAGACCGGCAATGGCTCCAAGATCAGAAGAAAGCAGTGTGCGATGTTGCAGATTGACCTCAAGCATCACTGCACGCATGGCCAGGTATTCAGACCATGAGCCGAGCTTCCTCTTTTCACCGAACAGGCGGTTAAACCCATTCACAATAGCGGTGTTGAATGGAGGGAGCAGCGTCGGATGCAGAAAATAGAGGATGTTTGCTACAGCAGGCCCGAGCCCCTTGATGTTCAGACCATCCAGGCGAACTATTTCCTTGAGTAGTTTTTCTTCATTCGTGGTAGTCAAACAGCGGTCTAAAAAAGCACCGAAGGCACGCTTGTTCTGTTCATTTTCATAAATATCGGGAATCCTGAGTTTCGGCTTCCAGTAAAATGGATGCGAGGCCCCGGCAAACACCTGTTTCTGTTCGCTGATACAGGTGATGACGAATTCAAGCGATGATCCCTTGAAGTCATTTGGAAATATCCCTGACCTGATATCCTCAACAACCTGTTGAACGCCCTTGCGAATGGAGCGAAATGCTTTGAGTCGTTCATCATTATTCACAAACCAAGTGTTATAGACGGATTCACTATCACATTTATATTGATTGATCACAGATTGAAGGTTTCTATTCATCATCATTACCACATTGCTCCTACAGTTTCGCACTGCGTAATCTCAACGCATTGGTGATCACGTTCACCGAACTGAAACTCATGGCTGTCGCAGCAATAATTGGCGACAACAGCAGACCGGTGAAGAGGTAAAGAATGCCCGCCGCCACCAGAATGCCGAGCGTGTTATACACAAAGGCGCTGAACAAATTCTGGCGGATATCGCCCATGGTGGCATGGTGATCATCCGGCCGGAACGGCAAACACCAGGACAAAGAGCAAGGCCAGCCCCACGAGGATAAACCTTGTCCGTTCGCGGTGGTTCCGGCACACCGTAAAGCCCACGAAGCACTGTAACAGGTAATACAGCGCGAAAGCCCGCGATGCCAGGGTAATAATTCCAAATGTCGACCCCGACCAGGCAAGCGCCATGGCTGTGCCGCCGACCAGCAGATAGCCCCAGCGTTGACTCACGCGGCTATGCGTCACCTCCTCCATATTTGCCGCGGCCGCCAGGGTGTCCGCTACTGCTGCGGAAAACTGCGACAGGCCAGCGCCGACAATCAGCGGTGCCGCCAACAGTACTGACACCTCTGCGGCAAGCCGGATCAGGCTATTGTCCGTATATTCTCCGTTCAGGACGTGCACGACGGGCAGCGCCAGGGCCACAAAGGCGATGTAGACTGCGAGCGAAACATATTGAGACCATCGCGAAGCCCGTATTCGCGTCCAGGTATCGAAGTTTTGACCGAGATAGCGGGTGGTTTCGAAACCCTGTACGACGATCAGGGTGCCGGCCACGATCGTCACCATTTCCCAGGCAGAGCGCTGCGGCATGGCAGGCATCGCGAAACGCCCCGTATTCAAAAAGCTGCTGATGTCATAAACGGCGAACCCGCCCAGTAGCAGGGCCAGAATAAGCAATGTCACATACAGGGCCCAGCTCTCCAGCTTCTCCAGCGGCTTCAAGCCGCCCATGACGCCGATAGCAGTGATCAGCCCAATCACCAGCGTGGTGAGCAGACTCTTGTTGAAGCTCGAATCCATGCCGAAAGCACCGAGTACAAAGGCGCTCATGATGTGAATATAGAGGCATACCGACACGACATAGGCGGCAACAAGGGCGGCATCCGACAGGCGCTCCAGCATGAGCGTCATGCGTTTGCGGCCCGCCGCCAGCACCGGTTCCGCACATAGAATATTGTGGCGCACAACCGCGCCGGCCTGGAAAGCGACAAATGCCACGACAAGCATCGCCAGCACGGAATACGGCCCCACGCTGCTGGCCAGAACGGGGACAATCACCAGAAAACCGCTGCCGAAAATGGAGGCCAGCGGCGTGCTCATCGCCGGGACGACCTGTCGGATCGGCATGGATTTGGGTTCGGCCGCGCATCCACGCGAGATTCCCTTACCCATTTGCCGGCCTTCGCGAGATGTGCGCTAGCGCTTCGCGGGCATCAAGTTCCCGGGTTGCATTGCCAGTGCGCAGAAAATACCTGGATACCTTCCCATCCTGGTAATAAACGGGATATGGGGACGGCTCTACAATAACACGGCAGATATCTTTGCCTTGCATGTCATAAAACGCGCAATGCACAAGCGAACAAAGGTCTCCGCTCAATCTGGCCTTGATGATATCAGTCATGCAACGTTCAAAACCATCCCGATCCTTATGTTTGAGTGTCTGGTAATCATGCTCCAGCCCCACAATTTCACCGGCATCGGTAACGCCAACGAGCAGGCTGCCACCCCTGTGATTCATAAAACCCACAATAGTTTTCGCAATCACGCCTTCGAGAACCCGGTTGGTTTTCCCCTGACGCAAATCCCACCTGACTGAGGCCTTGAATTCGATGTGCTCGTTTTCCCCACCTTTGATCAGTGATGGGAGGTCTTCGGCAAGCTCTTTTTCCAGATATCGGACCGTCCGATTCCGGCCGACAATGGCGAGGTGGTATAAGGCGAAACCAAGACCAATGCTGCCGCCGATAAGAGCGAAAATCAGACTCATCGGAACCATCTCTATAGAAAATGCCGATCCAAAGCGATTGAGGAGAAAACCCCACAGGCTGTCCGCTTCCACAAGCATGTTGTCTCTAAATTCAAACCAGTACACCGCCTTGGTTACGGGGTGCAGTACGACGATTCCGATAATGGCGCCGGCCAGGGTATGCAGTGCAATCAGCCAGCGCTTAGCCGAAGGAAACTTCATTGCCTAGGAGAACTCAGTTTGTTTTGGGTTCATAGCCCAACTCCCGGATGGCCGCATCCACATCCGTCATGCGAAAGACAGATTCGTTAACACTGAGATGCACCTCTCCCGTCTTATCGTTGGCGCGGGCGTCGTAAATACCGTCCAGTTTCAGCAGCCGCTTGCGAATGGTGTTCTCACAGCCATCACATCTCATGCCAGCGAGTTTGATGGTGATGTGTTTCAGATTTTGTTGTGTGGGTTTCATCGGGATTGCTCCGAGAAATCAATTTCAGGGTAATAGATGCCGCTGGAATATTGTTTTCCAGCCACCTCGAACCACACTGTGATCCAATGCCTTCCCTGTTCATGATTGAGGTTGTAACGCGCCATATACCATTTACCCATCAGCATCATGTCCATTTTTTCAGCAGTGCCATTCGGGTGCTTCACTTTGGAGGATACCTGCAAGTTGGTCAGCGGCTTTTTATCTTTCACAATATTAACCATGAGGTGATAATAAACCCTGCTATACCCCATGCCCTCCGGCGCTCTCATGACATGGAAGGTGATCACATATCCGTCTTCAATGCCCTTTCTGGCAATAAAACCTCCCTCGTGTTCCGTGACACGGCTCGTTTCGACAGCAACTTTATCGTTGTATGCCAGTGTAGAACACGCGCCTAAAAGGATTGTAATTGCCATAATGGCAAGGCTTTTCTGCATGGTTTTCTCCTTTGTTAATGAGCACATCATAAGAATATGCATTATCATGGTGCGGAAGCCCACCAGTATTCAGGCTGGAGGATAGGCTTTTACCCATATGCCGCAGGTGCATTTTTCTGCCGCCATTATCTGCATTCCTCGCCCGATTCATCGTGGAATGGCTTTGCGGCTTCGCCACTATCCATTTGCCGCGCAGGTGAGCCAAAAGCAAGAAACCAGGTGCGGCCGCTAAAAATGATCCAGCGCGCTCCATCATGTGCTGGCCTTAATCCCGTGGCCGGGCGTAAATGAAGTTCACCCTGGTGAGGCGTTCTGCGCCAGGCCGCTGGATATCAATCAGAATTTTGTACTGGCCAGGGTTGAGCATAAGAAAATGGTAGCCGTAACTCAGCGCACCTTCCGTATGCATCGGCTCAAGTTTCTGCTCTTTCGCGGTAAGGCCGGGGGCCTGCACTGTTGCCGCAACCTTGGCGTCCGTGATGCGTTTGCCGCTTGCGCTGTCGAACAGGGCAACAAGCACGTGGTAGCGGTGGGTGCTGGCCGGCACCATGCCTTGTATGTGCGGTTGATCCGGAAGCGTGAGCTGCTGATCCTGTGGAAGGCCCACTATGCCATGCATGCGCGGGTGCTTCATAATCATCTGTGAAGGCATGACACCGAGATAGACATCCATACCATCCACACGCTGATGACGTTCCGAGTCGGCAGCGACGGCGGCAGATACGTTTACGAGAAAAGCGGCAAGGAATAAAAGATATACTGGAAACTTGGCGTTTGTTTGAACATTCATCAGCGCCTCCTTTCTGGCTTTCTATAGTCCAGTTACTATTCTAGAAGGTGTGTGTTAGTCACAGGTCAAGCGTCCTCATCTGTAAACGCCTCAATGAGGTGACAGATGGAATCGCCATCGGGCACCCCATCGGGCATGTCCTGCCAACGCCTGAGAGCGGATTCCATGCGTTGCTGCAGGGCGTTCATCTCCTTCAGCTTTATCCTGTTTTCCTGGATACGGTGCTGAATGATCTTGCGCACCAGAGGGCAGGGGGAGTGACCATGCATGCCATGCTCAAGAATCTGCTCAATTTCAGCCAGCGTGTAGCCAAGTGACTTTGCCCGCCGGATGAACCGCACCCGTTTGATATCGCCTCCGGCAAACAATTTATAGTCGTTTTCAGGATGGCGATCGGGATTTAACAGGCCAATCCGGACATAGTAGCGCACCGTATCCGGCGTCACCCTGGCGAAATGGGCAAGTTCAGCGACTGTCATCAGGTCACGTACGCTCAGGCTGATTCAGCCGCTACTTCGGATTTCGTGCGAACATGGTAAAACTTTTCCATCGGCAGGATAATCACCACGCCATCACGCGGCTGGCCGGCATGGGTAGCCTCCATAATGCATTTCATTTCCATTGTTTACCTCCCTGCCTTTTTTGGTGATCTGCAACAACACGTACTGGGTCTTCCAATCAGGCCATCTTGTTCCTTCGCGATATTTATTGAGAAAGGCGCAATGCGGGCAAAGGGGCGGTTCCCTGCACGCATATGCATCAAAGCCATCGAAACATGGCCTGCCACAAACAGCCAAAGCAGCTTGGATAACAGGGAGTGGATATCCATGAGGAACTCCATTCTCTGTGAAAGATGGCTGTGGTTATGAGAAACAATTCCATCTCCTTCAAACCAGATCATGGCGCCAGTCACAGCCATGCCTGTCATTGCAAGCAAACCCAGCATCAGCCCTGCATGCAGCCACTTTGTGACAGGGTGATAACCTTGTTCATGCATTCACACTAGAACCCTCTTAATTCGACAGCTCGCAATACGCGTCGCACCGCCACCTCATAAGCTGCTGTACGCAAATCAACATGTGCAGCCTCAGCTAACTGATGAACCTCTGTATAAGCCCGGGATAAATGTGCTTCCATGCGAGCAAACACCTTATCTCTCTCCCATGCAAAACGCTGAATGTTCTGCACCCATTCGAAGTATGAGGCAATGACGCCACCGGCGTTGGCCAGGATGTCGGGAATAATGGCAATGCCACGCTGGCGTAGCTTGTCATCAGCCATATATGTCACCGGCATGTTTGCCGCTTCGATAATGAGCTTTGCCTGAATGGTTGGTTCGATATCACAATTGATAGTCCCTTCAAGGGCTGCTGGAACCAGCACATCACAGGGAAGTCCCAATAGTTCATTGTTTGTAACCGGCTCTGCTCCAGGAAAATCATTCAGGCTCCCGGTCTTTGCTACATGTTCAATTGCAGATTCAATCTTTATGCCCTGTGGGTTGAATAACCCGCCATACATGTCTGAAATAGCCACAACATGCGCTCCCATGGCCTGAAAACGGAGAGCGGCATGTGAGCCAACATTGCCAAAGCCCTGGATCACAACTCTTGCGCCCTTCAGGGGAATATCCAGTTGATCAAGTGCTAGCTCTGTTACATGGGCCACTCCATATCCTGTTGCTTCGAGGCGCCCATCTAATCCCCCAAGCTCAACAGGCTTGCCTGTTACCACCCCCGGAATGTGTCCGTTGGATTTGCTGTATTCGTCAAATATCCATGCCATTTCCCGTGGGCCGGTGTTTACATCCGGTGCAGGGATATCCTCTTTAACCCCCAGCACAGGCGACATCTTCTGTGTAAACCTGCGTGTCAGAGTTTCCAGCTCATGCTCGGTTAATGTTGCAGGGTCAACGGCAATACCGCCTTTGGCGCCTCCGAATGGAATATCAACGAGCGCTGTTTTCCAGGTCATCAACTGAGCCAAAGCTCTCATTTCATCTAGTTGAACATCGGGATGAAAGCGAAGGCCGCCTTTGAACGGGCCACGGGCATGACTGTGTTGTACCCGATAACCGGTAAATGTGTGCAGAATCTTTTGCCCATTGCTATGAACATTGAGAGGAATCTGGACTGTAACCTCACGGAAGGACTGCAGAAGAAGCTGTTTTTGAGCTGGATCAAGATCAAGTCGTTGCATGGCGCCATCGAGAAAATGCGCCTGACTATTCTGACAGCAACAGCTTATGTCTTCATGCATGTTTTTCTTCTTTTTTGCTTTGGTCATCTTAATCGCCTGGCGTCAGATGTTTGCATTCACGTGTTCCCGTTTCCTGACTTAACAAAGAAGCAGGCAAGAAAAGGCAAGCGATGGTGCAACCGCATGGCCTCGATAATGAGTACAGCAAAGACGGCCACCATCGAAGCCAGCAACAGGCCGACCGCCGGGCCGAACAGCCAGAGAATGCTGGCCTCCGCTGCCTCAGGTCCGAGCTCTACAGTGCGGAATCCCATCACAATCCAGGCAACGGGATAGGCCAGCGCGCCAAGGCCCAACGTCCAACCCAGCAACTTCTTCCAGCATGACTTCAGTGATGTGAATGCTGTGATCAGCAGCAGCACGGCAGCCAGCACGCCGATGCCCATAAAGTGGATATGGCCACGCAGCAGCCGCTGCATGGCATCTTTCGCCAGGCTGCCTGAATGTGAATGCTGACCGCTTGTCACATGTTTTGCCGCCGCATGTTGATCACCATGGGGATGGCCCATGTCCATCTGTTCCATGCTGAGGTCCTGTATGAGGCGGTTCATTTGCACTTGCTGGCCTTTCTCCTGCTGTTGTTCAAAGCCGTTATGCAGGGACTCGTGGTTGACCGCCATGAAGGCGGCCCACAGGGCGCCGAGGATCAAGGCCAATACAGCCATCATCAGGCCATGTTGCACAGGTTTTATGATTTCGATGTTCATATCAAACTCCTTACCCGGTAGTCCGCTCTGCCCGCCAGATATTTCAATTCATGGCAATCACAAATCAGCTGCCATGCGCTTTTTGATAGGAGGTAAACGAGGACTCGTTTTCAAAGTAAAAGACCTTGCCGTTTGGCAGTGATCCGATTACAGCGGTTGCTTTATCCACCTGCTTTCCGGAAACCGGATCCACAGCGCGCCGCGCCTTGGCGTCGTTCTTCAACATGCTGTAACAGGCCTGGCAGCAGCCGTAATATGTTTTGCCGTCCACCTCCACGGGAATCAGCTTCTTGCTCATGAATTCGTTGTTGATCATGCACACCTTTTCGGTGGGCACGCGCTTGAGTTGCGCAGCCTGTGCTGATGGCACACCAGCCTGGCTATAGGCGGCAAATAAGAGCGCAGCACAAGCCATTAGGATTTTTCCGGATTTGAACATTCGCCGTTCCATTCTTTCCTCCTTATTTCTCCGGGTAAAAGACGCCGCCAAAGTGCTTGACGCCGTCTGATGTTTTAAACAACACCATAAGCTGATGCTGTCCTTCATGGCCGAGGTCATAACCGGCCATATACCAGTCGCCCATCTTCATCATCATTTTGGATTCCGTTTGTTTTTTGGGGTGTATGACCTTGGAGTTCACGAGAATATTTGTCAGCGCCTTGCCATTTTTTTCGGCTTTGAACATGAAATGATGCGTCCCGCCATGTTTTTGCATGCCTTCAGGCGCCTTCATGACATGGAAGCTGACCTGGTAGCCATCAACATCCTTCCTGATGAGAAACGTGCCGTTCATGGCGTCTTTCATTTCTCCCGTCATCTTTTCCTTCATGTGACCCTTGTCCATCTCATGGCTCATGCCGCCGTCCATCGTTCCGTGATGCGCATCCATGCCTTTATGATCGCCGGATGCAAATGCCGGGCTTATTCCCACGATACCTGCCAAAATCAGGCTCATCGTTATTTTCTTTATCATATCTTATTCTCCTTTTTTCTGTATTCATCGTGTTTTATTCCCCGGCATTTTCACTGCCATGATCTGGCTGGGCATGTATCCGGTAGAATTTCCGGACAGGCAGGATGCTGACGATGCCATCATCCGGCAGGCCGGAGTGGGCTGCGCCCATGATGCAACGGGCAATATCCTCCGCCTTTAATTCAGAAGTAAAAATTTCCAGACGGTCATAGGCCGTCATATGGTCCCTGCTATAAAAATTTTCATACTCTCCATAGCCTTTGACACGGCTGACACTGATGCCTTCGAGGCCAAGGTCTTGCAAACAGGCCTCCACCCGGTCCAGCATCTCGGTGCGGATAATGGCGATGACGACATTCATTTCCATGTAATTCCTCCTTCTCATGCATGTGGGTTTGCGGCGGTGCTGACGGCGCGTTTTTCTTTGAGTTGCAAAATCATGCCGTAGAATACCGGCACTACGACCAGGCAAACCACGAGGGTGGTAAGCATGCCGCCGACCATGGGCGCTGCGATGCGCTGCATAACGCTTGATCCCGTGCCCGAACTCCACATGATAGGCAACAGCCCGGCGATGATGGCGGCGGCCGTCATAGCGATGGCACGTACACGCTGGGAAGTGCCATTGAGCACAGCTTCAAATATTTCTACTGAGGAAAGCGGGCGTTTCAACTCTGCACGCTTGCGCTCTATTTCATGGCCGATGAACGTGAGCACCAGCACGCCGATCTCGGCCGCTACGCCGGCCAGCGCGATAAAGCCCACGTCCACAGCCACGCTCAGGTTGTAGTCCATCAGGTAGATCAGCCAGGCGCCGCCAGCCAGTGCAAACGGCACCGAGGCCATAACCACCATCGGTTCAATCAGTGTTTTGAAATTGAAATACAGCAGCAGAAAGATCAGGATCAACACCAGCGGCGCAGCCAGCCGCATGCGCTCATTGGCCTGCTGCATGTATTCATACTGCCCGGACCAGAGCACCTCGTAGCCGGGCGGAATCTTTACCTGTGCGGCGACGGCCTGTTTGGCCCTGTCAACATAGCCGCCAATATCCGAGGTCTTGATGTCCACGTAAATCCATGTGTCGGACAGAGAGTTTTCACTCTTGATTGAGGGCGGCCCGCGCCGGATGACAAGATCGGCGACCTGGGCAATTGGAATCTGCACGCCCGTCGGGGTGGGGATCAGCATGCGTTTGAGTTCTTCCGGGCTGCTGCGCAGTCCTCGCGCATAACGCAGGTTGACAGGGTAACGCTCCAGCCCTTCCACCGTTTCCGTGATGTTCATGCCGCCAACAGCGGACTGGATGACATCCTGCACATCGCCCACGGTCAGGCCGTAACGCGCCGCTTCCTTGCGATTGATGTCGAAATCCAGGTAATAGCCGCCCATCGCCCGATCACCCATGGCCGACTTGGTATCAGGCAACATGTTCAGGACGCCCTCGATATCCTTGCCGACTCTTTGCAGCACGGAGAGATCAGGCCCGATGATCTTGATGCCGACCGGAGTTTTGATGCCGGTGGAAAGCATGTCGATGCGCGTCTTGATCGGGAAGCCCCAGGCATTGGCCACGGCGGGGAACTGGATGGCTTTGTCCATTTCATCGACGAGTTGCTTGGTGGTTTTGGACGGGTCCGGCCATTGTTCCCTGGGTTTGACGCGGATGGTGATTTCCGTCATGGCCAGAGAGGCCGGGTCGGTGGATGTTTCCGCCCGTCCATTCTTGCCAAACACGGATTGCACTTCCGGGAAGGTTTTCAGAATCTTGCCCATCTGTTGCATCA
This sequence comes from Zetaproteobacteria bacterium, assembly GCA_003228735.1. Lineage (GTDB taxonomy): Bacteria > Pseudomonadota > Zetaproteobacteria > Mariprofundales > Mariprofundaceae > SZUA-181. The sequence goes on along the minus strand of QIFG01000001.1, from coordinate 42,373 downwards.
GTTCCTTGCCCTTGGTGATGGAGATGCCGGGCAGGGCCGTGGGCATATAGAGGATATCGCCCTCATCCAGAGGCGGCATGAATTCGCTGCCCAGCTTGCTTAAGGGATAGGCTACGCTCAGCAACACAGCCAGGGCGATGCCAAGGGTGGCCCATTTATATTTCAGGGCATTGGCAAGCGCCGGGCCATGAATGAATTTGAGGAACCGGTTCACCGGATTTTTTTCCTCCGGTATGATCTTGCCGCGAATAAAATAGCCCATCAGCAACGGCACGAGCGTGATGGCAAGCACGGCGGCGGCGGCCATGATATAGGTGGCGGTAAAGGCCAGTGGCTTGAACAATCGTCCTGACTGCTCCTCCAGGGTGAATATCACCAGATAGGATGAAGTAATAATAAGCAGCGAGAAGAACAGGGCCGGCGCCACCTCATTCGAGGCGTCCTTTATCGCCGACCATCGTTCGGGGATCGTCAGCGCCGATCCCTTTTTCGCCTCGCCGTGTTCAAGATGTTTGTGCGCATTTTCGATGAGCACAATGGCGCCATCCACCATAGCTCCCAGCGTGATGGCAATGCCGCCAAGCGACATGATGTTGGCGGACAAGCCCTGCCATTGCATCACAATGAAAGCCATCAGCATGCCCATGGGCAGGGTGATGATGGCGACAAGGGCGGAACGGGCGTGCAGCAGAAAAATCATGCATACCAGGGCAATGACGATAAACTCCTCAAACAGCTTTTCCTTGAGGTTGTCCACCGCCCGCTCAATCAGATCGCCGCGATCATACACCGGCACGATTTCCACGCCCTCCGGCATGATTTCCTGTAGTTCGGCAATCTTTTCGCGAATGGCTTCAATGGTGGTCAATGCATTCTCGCCGAAACGCATGACCACGATGCCGCCGGCTGTATCGCCTTCGCCATTGTAATCCACCGCGCCGCGCCTGAGTTCCGGCCCCAGATGCACATGGGCCACGTCCATCAGGCGGATAGGCGTGCCGTTTTCATCCACGCCTACCGGAATTTGATTCAGATCATCAACGGATTTGATATAACCCAGGCCACGCACCAGAAATTCGGTTTCGGCCATTTCCACCAGACGCCCGCCGACATCGTTGTTCGAGCGCATGATGGCGTGCTTCACCTTGGACAGCGGGATGTTGTAGCCCAGCAGAATATTGGGATCCACTTCCACCTGATACTGTTTGACAAAACCACCCACGGAGGCGACTTCAGATACATTCTTGACCGTTTCCAGACGGTAGCGGATTACCCAGTCCTGGAGGCTGCGAAGCTCGGCCAGATCATGCTTTCCGGTTTTGTCCACCAGCACATATTGATAAATCCAGCCTACGCCGGTGGCATCCGGCCCCAGCACCGGCTGAACACCGGCAGGCAGGTTCTGTGCGGCGGCATTGGCATATTCAAGCACGCGTGAGCGTGCCCAGTACATATCCGTACCTTCTTCAAAAATAATATAAACAAAGGAAAAATTAAAAAAAGAATAGCCGCGCACCAGCTTGGCGCGTGGAACCTGCAGCATCTTTGTGGTCAATGGATAGGTGACCTGATCTTCCACCACCTGCGGCGCCTGACCGGGAAACTCGGTGAACAGAATGACCTGCACGTCGGAGAGGTCCGGAATGGCATCCAGCGAGATGTTTTTCACCGACCATAAGCCGCCCAGAATCAGAAATCCTGTGGCCATGAACACCAGCATGCCGTTCTTCAGCGAGCCGTTGATGATATTCTTGATCACTATTTCCTCCCTCTACAGTACAGGTGTCTGTACATTCCGCTTTTCCTGGAATTGCAGGATCAGGCCATAGATCAGGGGCAATACCAGCAGACACAGCAGCGTGGCAGTCAGCATGCCGCCAACCATGGGCGCCGCGATGCGTTGCATGACCTCCGAACCGGTGCCGGAACTCCACATGATCGGCAGCAGGCCGGCGATGATGGCCGTGGCGGTCATGGCGATGGGGCGCACCCGTTTTGAGGTCCCGCCAAGCACCGCATTCATGATCTCCCCCGACTGCAATGCGTGCCCCTTTTCGTGGCGCGATTTCCTGATTTCCTGATCGATAAAGGTGAGAACCAGCACGCCGATTTCGGCCGACACGCCAGCCAGCGCGATAAAGCCCACTGCCACAGCCACGCTCATATTGAATCCGAGCCAAAACACCAGCCAGAAACCGCCGATCAGTGCAAACGGAATGGAGAGCATCACCACCAGTGGTGCGGTGACGTTACCGAAATTCAGATACAGCAGCAGAAAGATAATAAACAGGGCGAAGGGCACGACAACCCGCAGCCGTTCATTGGCCCGTTCCATATACTCGAACTGGCCGGACCATGTGAGGGTATAGCCGGGTGGCAGATCCACCTGTTCGCCAATCACCTTCCTGGCCCTGGCGACATAGCCGCCGATATCGCTGGTGGTGACATCCACATAGATCCATGCGTTGGGGCGGGCATTCTCGGACTTGATCGAAGGCGGCCCTTGCCGGGTGGTAATCGTAGCCAACTGGGATAGTGGTATCTGCGCACCGGCCGGAGTCGGAATAAGCACGCGGCCCAATTGTTCCGGGTTGTCGCGCAATTCACGCGGATAACGCAGGTTCACAGGATAACGCTCCAGCCCCTCCACTGTCTGTGTCACATTGATGCCGCCGATGGCGCTCTGGATGACATCCTGTACATCAGCGATGGTCAGGCCATAACGAGAGATCGCATCGCGGTTGATATTGAAATCGAAATAATAACCGCCCACGGTGCGGTCGCCAAAGGCCGATAATGTATCCGGCAGGGTTTTCAGCACCTGCTCGATTTTTTTGACATTCTTTTCCAGCACGGCCAGATCGGGCCCGGATATCTTGATGCCGATGGGCGTTTTGATGCCGGTGGAAAGCATGTCGATGCGCGTTTTAATCGGATAGGTCCAGGCGTTGGCTACGCCGGGAAAACGGATGGCCTGATCCATTTCACGCATCAGCGCCTTGGTGGTCTTGCCGGGGTCGGGCCACTCATCCCTGGGCTTGAGCTGCACGGTGGTTTCCAGCATGGATAGAGGCGCCGGATCGGTCGCGGTTTCAACGCGCCCCACCTTGCCGAACACCGATTTCACCTCAGGAAAGGATTTCAGTATCCGATCCGTCTGCTGCATGAGTTCCTTGGCCTTGGTGATGGATATGCCAGGGAAGGTCGTGGGCATGTAAAACACATCACCCTCATCCAGTGGCGGCATGAATTCACTGCCGATTTTGGCCAGCGGATATGCTGTGGCGGCCAGCAACAGGACGGCTGCAAACAGACTTTTCCAGCGCCACTGGATGATTTTGGCCAAGGCAGGTTGATGCATAAAACGCAATGCCCTGTTGACGGGGTTTTTTTCCTCGGGCGGAATTTTTCCACGCAGAAAATAGCCCATCAGAACAGGCACGAGGGTGATAGCCAGAATAGCGGCGCCGGCCATGGCATAGGTCTTGGTGAACGCCAGCGGTGAAAACAACCGTCCTTCCTGCGCCTGAAGCGTGAATACCGGCAGGAACGACACGGTAATGATGAGTAGCGAGAAGAACAGCGCCGGCCCCACCTCCCTGGATGCCGTTCCCACGGCAAGCCAGCGTTCCCTGGCATTCAGTTCTGCTCCCTTGGCCTTGACCGCATGCTCCAGATGTTTGTGCGCGTTCTCAATCATGACGATGGCGCCGTCGATCATGGCGCCAATGGCGATGGCGATGCCTCCGAGGCTCATGATATTGGCGTTGATGCCCTGCCAGTACATGATGATGAAGGCGATAAGAATACCGACCGGCAGGGAGAGAATGGCCACCAGCGCCGAACGTGCATGCAGCAAAAACAACAGGCAGATCAGTGAAACCACAATGGATTCTTCAATCAGCTTTACCGTGAGATTATCCACCGCCCGTTCGATCAGGCTGCTACGGTCATAAACCGGTACGATCTCCACGCCTTCCGGCAGGCCAGCCTTGAGTTCCTCCAGCTTTTCCTTCACAGCCTTAATGGTGGAAAGGGCGTTCGCCCCGTAACGCATGATGATCACGCCGCCGGCCACCTCGCCCTCGCCGTTGAGATCGACAAGGCCACGGCGCAATTCCGGTCCCAGATGTATGTTGGCGACATCCTGCAAACGTATAGGCGTGCCGTTTTTGTCCACGCCCACAGCGATTTTTCTTATATCATCCAGCGACTGGATATAGCCAAGGCCGCGCACCATGAATTCGGTCTCACCGCGTTCAATGAGCCTGCCGCCGACGTCGTTGTTACTGCGCTGGATCGCCCGTTTCACCTTGGATAGCGGAATGTGGTAGGCCAGCAAGGCATTGGGATCGACTTCCACCTGATATTGCTTGACGTAACCGCCGACGGAAGCGACCTCGGATACGCCGTCCACAGTTTGCAGCGGGTAACGCAGATACCAGTCCTGAATGGAGCGGAGGTGGGAGAGGTCGTGCTTACCCGACCTGTCCACCAGCGCGTATTCATACACCCAGCCGACGCCCGTGGCGTCCGGCCCCAGCGTGGGGTTGATACCGGCAGGCAATTTATTACTGACGAAATTCAGATATTCCAGCACGCGCGAGCGAGCCCAGTACATGTCCGTGCCATCCTCGAAGAGGATGTAAACGAAGGAGAAACCGAAGAAGGAATAGCCGCGCACCACCTTGGCGAACGGTACGGCCAGCATGGCGGTGGTCAGCGGATACGTCACCTGATCCTCGACCACCTGCGGCGCCTGACCGGGGTATTCGGTGAATACAATCACCTGTACGTCGGACAGGTCGGGAATCGCATCCAGCGGCGTATTCTTGATCGCCCAGTAGCCTGCCGCGAGCAGAAAGCCCGTGGCGATCAACACCAGAAACCGGTTTTTGAGCGAGCCATCGATAATCGCCTGAATCATGGGCGGTTACTCCATACGCGTTTCACGCCTTATTCTTTCCCTTTTTCAATGTCCATACCCTCCATGTCCATGCCCGTGACTTTCTCGTCCATGGCAGGGCGTGGATCGGCCGCGGTGGGTTTTTTCACGTCCATCATCTTGGCGGCGGCCTCACGCAGCTTGGATTCGGAATCGATGAGGAACTGGGCGCTGGTCACAACTTCCTCGCCTTCCTTTACGCCGGAAAGGATTTGCACCAGACCTTCCGAACTGATGCCGAGTTTGACATCACGTGGTTCGTACCTGCCGGGGCCGCGCACGACGAACACCGCGTTGCGGCTTCCCGTACGCAGCACGGCCTCACTGGGGATGACAATGGCCTTCACCTGCTTGCTGGCATGGATGTTGACATCGGCGAACATATTGGGCTTCAGCTTCAGGCCGGGGTTTTTAAATTCCAGACGCACCTTGATGGTGCGCGTCTTGGCCTCCAGGTATGGGTAAATATAGGTTATTTTACCGGCAAAGCTCTCTCCAGGCAGGGATACAAGGCGCATATGGGCCTCATCTCCGACCTTGATCCACGGTAATTCATATTCGTAGATATCCACATAGACCCAGATGTTGCTCAGGTCTGCAATGAGATACAGCTCCGTAGTCGGCGTGACATATTGCCCGTTGCGGGCGCCGATATTGACCACGATTCCATCAAAGGGCGAATGGATATGAAGATTTTTTTTGAGCCTGCGGGTTTTTTCCAATTCCCTGATCTGGTGCTCGGGAACGTCCAGCAGCTCAAGCCTTTCGCGGGAAGACCGGAGCAGATCGACCGCGCCCCGGCGAATATCCGGGAAGGGGCTTTTCTTCAGTGTTTCCGCATTCTTCATGGCCAGCAGGTATTCCTCCTGGCTCGACACCAGCTGAGGTGAATAAAGCGATAATAAAATTGTGTCCTTATTTACCTGCTCACCCGTCTTGTCGACAAACAATTTGCTGATCCAGCCCTCGGTCTTGGGATGCAGGCGTGTGATTCGCTCTTCGTCATAATCCACACGGCCCACGCTCTGCACTTCACGGGTCAGGGTTTTGCGTACGGCCAAGGCCGTGCGTACGCCGATGTTCTGCACGGTTACCGGGTCGATCCTTACTGTGCCCGCAGGTTCATCGCCGAACTGATCGCCATCGGCATAGACCGGGATATAATCCATGCCCATCGAGCCCTTGGCGGGAACGGGGGATGTGATTTCCGGGTTCATCGGGTTGCGGTAAAATAGCGGCTTGCGCTCTTTATCTGTCTTCACCTCCTGTTGAGATGCGGGCGGATTCTTGGAGGACAGCAAGTAGCCTGCGCCAACTCCCAGGGCCAGGGCGACGGCGGCGATGCCGATGATCTGTTTATTCATGTGTGATCTCCTTGCCAATCTTTTTACCAATGGAAGCTTCCAGCCGGGCCAGGCTTTGCTTGGCTTCCGTCAGGGCTCTCCAGTACAGGGTTTCATAGTTATAAAGCGTGATTTGGGAGTTAACGAGGTTGAGAAAATCCACCTTGTTCACCTGATAACCGGCAAGCATTGAGTCAACTGTTTGACTCGCCTGTGGGATAATGCCGGTCTTGAAAAGCAGGGCCTGATCTCTGGATCTCATATAGTCGGCAATTGCAGATGAGGCTTCAGACCATACGGCTTCAGTGGCATCCCGCAGAGAGAACTGTTCTTTCGCCACTTCGGCTTTGCGTTGCTGAAGGGCGCGGTCTTGTTTGGTGGATGTAAAAATGGGCAGGTTCATGCTCAGCATAAAGCTGGTAAAATCGGGCCGGGAACGGCCATTTACCGGATTGATGCCGCTCCGGAAACCATAGCCCGCTCCTAGCTTAAAATCAGGATAGTAGTCTTTTTCGGCAAGTTCCACCTGCTTATTCGCTGCCTTAATGATTTCACTCTGGCTGGCCAGCAGTGGCCGGGCATCCAGAGCGATCTGGTGCAACTCACTTTCCTCTGGTATTTGCGGTAACATTTCTTCCACGCTGGCCGGAAGCCGTACACTGATATACGTGGGCCGGTTTAGAAGCGCATTCAGGCGCGCTTCTTCATTCTTTCGCGCCCCCTTAAGTTGAATATCGATATCCAGCAGTTTGGAAAGCTCCACCTGCGCCAGCAACACGTCCTGCTGCAAGCCCTTGCCAACCTTGTATTTGGTTTCGGCGATGCGGATAAACTGTCTTAGTAATTCCTTGTTACGGCCGATAATTTCCAGCGCCCGGTCGAGATAAAACAAATTCCACCATGAAATATGTACATTACGAATCAGTCTCAGCCGGGTTTCCACGACATCAAAGCCAGCCGATTTCGCCTCGAACTGCGCGGCCTCTTCCCGCAACCTGAGTTTGCCGGGGAAGGGAATTTCTTGCGAAAGCCCAACACGAAGTTGCGTCATGTTTTCCTGCGTGGTGGAAAACGTATCTACCGGCAGGTTGACGGAATCAAAAGCAAGGCGCGGATCGGGAAGTGTTCCCACCTGCGGCGGGATTTCGGCGATGGCCCTGGCGCGGCTTGCCATGCTTGCCAGTCCGGGGTTGACTTTTAATGCAAGCCGTTCGGCCTCGGCAAGCGTGAGGATATGGTCCGTATGGCGTGCGGGGGCCTGTTCCAGGCGGGGTTCAAGCGCTGGAACGGGTAATTCCTGCGCCCTGGCTTTTGCCGGAAGCATGGTTGTGGATATAAATGCGAACGCCAGAGCGTATGCGATAAATTTGAGCATATCAATCTCCTGAAAAAACAAACAACAAACAATAACAGCCGCCTGAACCGGCAGGTTCAGCGGCAATAAAGGAGGTTAGCCTTTACAGTCGGATTCTTAAACTGGTGTGATAGATGAGTGAGGCGCTGCCCGGCGGCGCATGGGCATGGGCAATGCGGAAGCTGCGTGAAACTGGTTTGATCTCTGGCACATGCCAGCTATCGGCAATGATCGCCAGCAGCGGCAGATCGACAGACAGGTTGCTGATGCTATTCGTAAAGCTACTGGCATCCGGCAGTTCGCAGTGGGAACAGGCTGGTGCCTGCTGCAGCATGGGCATATCCATCGGGCAGGCCATCATGGCTTGTTGCCCAGCCATTGGCATCGCCTCGGCTTGCCCACTGAAGCAGAAGGCGACAGCAAACACCTGCAGGGCGAACACGATCGCTATGCTGGCAGCCAGGCGGTGTTGATATGATTTGACCGTACGCACGCGGCGCACGCTAGGTATGCAAGTATGAAAAAGCAATGAAGGCGTGTCAGCGGTATTCGGCCTTGATGATGCGCACCCCGGCCTCCTGCATGTTTTTTTCCACCCAGGCGGCCAGAGACTGCTGGTGCAGCGCGCCGATAATGTGATCTCTGGCTTCTTCCCGGCTCTGCAGGCTGGCCGATCTTCTGCCCAGCAGCTGGATGATGTGCCAGCCAAACTTCGTCTTGACCGGCTTGCTGATAGCGCCTTTTTTCTTCATGGCGAAGGCCGCCTCTTCAAAGGGCTTGACCATCACCCCTCTGGGAAACCAGTTCAGATCTCCGCCACGGCTCTTGTTGCTGTCATCCCGTGAATGGGCTGAGGCCAGCGCGGCGAAATCCTTTCCCTGGCGGAGAGCGCTCCGGATTTTCCCCGCCTGTTTCCTGCTTGAGACCAGAATGTGCCGGGCATGGATTTGCTCCGGGGTGGTGAACTCATTCTGGTGCTCCAGATAATATGCCTCAATGGCGCCTTCGGAAGGTTCCGGCAAATGCTCCAGATGCCATTGTTCCAGGGCCTGGATCAGGATGCTTTCACGCATTCTGCCGATGCGGTATGCAACGGCGGGGTCTGCATCCAGATGCATGTCCTGTGCCTTCCGGCTCAATACATAGCGGCGCATCATGGCCCTGAGAATTTCGGTGCGCGCTTTCGGATCCTGGCCCAGATGCTGCAACTGGCCGGGCAAGGCTGCGATTTCCGCATCAATATCGGCCTCGCGGAATTCCCTGCCCGCCAACTCGGCGATCACGGGGCTGTTCCGGGCTCCGGACAGTCCGGTTTCATCTTGCTGCTGGCAGGATGCAAGTATGAACAGCAGCCCGCATATCGTACTGGCAAGTAATGTTATTGGCACCTGAACACCCTCCTGAAGACGCTGGGATATGAACGTGCCGGCGCGCAGGCGGCTCGGATTATTCCCATATGTCCGGCAGCCTCCTAGACTCATGCTCATAAGGCAATTGAGTTGTGCTCCATCTCAAATATATCTTAAGCTTCAGCATGTCAGGATGAGCCATTCCCTGCGGGTTGCGCCTTGCCTTGACCCATTGGCCGGATTCTGAAACATAAGACATGTTTGGGACGGAGCACTAGAGGAGGAAGCATGACCCCGGTCGTTATAGCAGTGCTCGTTTTATGCCTGTATCTGCTGTTTTACCGTTTTTACGCACGTGGCTTTCTGGCTGTCCGGGTTTTTGCCCTGGATGCAGAAGCCCCCACGCCTGCTCATACCCTGCGCGACGATGTCGACTATATGCCGACCAATAAGTACGTATTGTTTGGTCACCATTTTGCCTCTGTAGCGGGGTTGGCGCCGATGCTGGGGCCGGCGATCGCCGTCATCTGGGGATGGGCGCCGGCGCTGTTGTGGGTGGTGCTGGGCACGCTTCTCGTGGGAGCCGTGCATGACTTTTCGGCGCTGGTGCTGTCCATCCGCCACAAGGGTAAGAGCGTAGGTACGATTTCCCGCGATGTGATCAGTCCGCGTACGCGCCTGCTGTTCCTGCTGGTGATCTTTTTCCTGGTGTCCCTGGCTATGGGCGTGTTTGTACTCGTAATCGCCGGCCTGTTTGCCGCGCCGGATGCGGCGAACATTCCTGTCTCGGCCCACCCGGAGGCCGTATTTCCAACCTATAGCCTGATGCTGATCGCCATGGTGATCGGCTTTCTGATTCACCGCAAACAGATGTTGCTGTGGCCTTTGATTGGCGTGGGCTTTTGCCTGATGCTGATTACGACCTGGCTGGGATTGTCGATACCGGTGACGGGCGTATCCGCCTCTGCCTGGACCTGGACGCTGCTGATCTACGCCTTTGCCGCCAGTGTGCTGCCGGTGTGGCTGTTGCTGCAACCGCGCGACTTTTTGAACTCGCTGCTCTTATATTCAGCGTTGTTTTTAATGTTGGCCGGCTTTTTCCTGATGTCGCCGGACTGGGCCGCTCCCGCCATCAATCCGAATCCCGAAGGTGCGCCGCCCATGCTGCCATTCTTGTTCATCGTGATTGCCTGCGGTGCTGTCTCCGGCTTTCACGGCCTCGTAGCCTCCGGCACGACGGCCAAACAGTTGAACAGGGAAACCGACGCCCCCTTTGTCGGTTATGTCGGCATGATCGGCGAATCCCTGTTGGCGCTGATGGCTGTGCTGGCTACAACTGCAGGAGCCTTTGCCTCGCATGACGCCTGGGCGGCCTTTTACGGCTCCTGGGAGAAAGCTGCCGGCCTGCATCAGAAGCTGGGCGTATTCATTGAGGGTACGGGCCAGTTCATTCACCATCTCGGGGCGCCGCTTGATCTGTCCATGGCCTTTATCAGCGTGGTCGTTGTTGGTTTTGCCCTGACCAGTCTGGACACCGGCGCCAGGCTGCTGCGTTTCAATGTTCAGGAGATCGGCAATACGCTGGGCATAAAGATGCTGGATAACCGCTATCTGGCCACCCTGCTGGCAGTGGCCGCCATTGGTTTTTTTGCTTTTTTCAAGATGGACGGCAAGCCGGCCGGCCTGTTCCTGTGGACGCTGTTCGGCACCACCAACCAGATTTTAGCCGGGCTGACACTGTTGGCCGTCACCATCTATCTGTACCGCAAGCGTAAGCCGATTATCTACACAATGCTGCCGATGCTTCTGGTGCTGGGCGCAACCATCAGTGGTATGGTCATCGGTATCCATAAGGCGCTGGCTGGAAGCCAGTGGACGGTGGCCGTCGTCGGTGGCGTGATTCTGGTGTTGGCCTCATGGGTGTTGATGGAGGCTGTGCTCGCCGCCGTGCGCATTCGCGACTCACACCGGCAGGCGGCCGTAACAGAGGCTGAAGGATGAACACATTACTGATTAGTAAGCTTATCTCGCAACTGGTTTTGCCACCGGGCAGTCTTATTCTGCTTGGTTTGCTGGGCCTGTTGTTTTTACGGCGCTGGTGGGGAAAGGGGCTTGTGGCGTTAAGCTTTGTCCTGTTCTGGCTGCTGGCAACGGCGCCTGTGCGCGACCAGTTACTGGAACCATTGGAGTCCGAGTATCCCCCGATTTTCTGGAACAGCCTCCAGGCCGGGCAGGTAAAGCCGGATACGGCCATCGTGTTGCTGGGTGGGGGGCTTTACACCAAGGCGCCGGAATACAGTGGCCGGGACCAGTTGGCCGCTGACGCCCTGATGCGCGCCTGGTATGCGGCTGAACTGGCGAGGAAGACCGGGCTTCCCGTCTATGCCACCGGCAGCACTGCATTGAGTGATGCTGCAGAGCCGGAAGGGGAGGTCATGCGCCGCTACCTCATCCGGCTGGGTGTGCCTGAGGAGAAGGTGCATGCAGAGAGCCTGGCCAATAATACCTGGGAGAATGCAAAGCTTGTTAAGCCCCTGCTCGAGCAGGCGGGAATCAGGCGGGTAATTCTGGTAACCAGCGCCTGGCACATGCCACGCTCGGTGTGGTGTTTCGAGTCGCAGGGCATCGAGGTTCAGGCGGCGCCGTGTGCATTTGCAAAGGGCAGTGGCCGTTATGATGTACGCAGTTACCTGCCGGATTGGCAGGCATTGGGAAGCTCCGGCAATGCCCTGCACGAGTACCTCGGCATTGTCTGGTACCGCCTGCGCTACGGCTGGGGTGATTAAAGGCACCCTGAACCCCATATCTGCATGAATAGCGGTCGCTTTCCGGAGCGAATTGAGCTATAACGCGAAACATGAGCAAGGCCAGAAAAGTAACCTCACTGAAGAAGTCCGGTAGCGACATCGAGCGGTTTGAGCAGGATGCCGATCTGTTTGGCGCCAACAGTGATTATGTCGAGTCGCTGTATGAGAATTATCTGGCCAATCCCGCCTCGGTTCCGGAAGCGTGGGCCAAGCGTTTTTCCGGTTTTCCGCAGGATGCCGCTGGAGTATCGAACCGGGAAATGGCCAGCCGCATGCGCCAGGCGCCGCCACCGTACTTTACCGAGCCACAGGAAGAGTCGGAGGAGAAACACGCAACTGCCGACCTCGGCTATATTGAATACCCGTCCCGTTCACTGTACCTGATCCATGCCTATCGCATGTTCGGGCATATGCACGCCAATCTTGACCCGTTACGCCTTGAGCCCCATAAACCCAGCCCGGAACTTGAACTTGGTTATTATGGGCTGACGGAGGCCGATCTGGATACGCCCTTCCCAACCTGGGATATGCTGGGGCCGCCGCGCCTGCCGCTCAGGGAAATTCTGGATATTCTCAAGAAGACCTATTGCGGCTGCCTCGGCCCGGAATTCATGCATATCACGGATTCGGCCCAGCGGCGCTGGATTCAGGAGAGGCTGGAGTCCATCCGTTCCAGACCACAGTTTGACAGGGATACCCGCCGGCATATTTTCAGCAAGGTCATGAAGGCGCAGGAGTTTGAACGCTTTCTGCACACGCGTTACGTGGGCCAGAAACGTTTCTCTCTGGAAGGCGGCGAGAGCTTGATTCCCCTGCTTGACGCCCTGATCCAGAAGGCCGGCGGCAAGGGGGTGAAAGAAATTATTCTAGGTATGGCGCACCGCGGCAGGCTCAATGTGCTGGCCAACACCCTTGGCAAGTCGCTGAATGACGTGTTCGCTGAATTCGAAGGCCTGCAGTTTGCGGATGCCGAAAATGCATCGGGAGATGTGAAGTATCACCTGGGGTATTCATCTGACATTCGCACGCCCGGCGGCGTTGTGCATCTGTCCCTTGCCTTTAATCCTTCGCATCTGGAGATCATCACGCCGGTAGTGCTGGGTTCGGTGCGGGCCCGTCAGTGCCGCCGCCAGGATGTAAATCGCGGTGAGGTGTTTGGCGTACTGGTGCATGGCGATGCGGCCTTTGCCGGTCAGGGGGTTGTGGCCGAGTCGCTGAACCTTTCCAAACTGGGCGGCTTCAGAACCGGTGGCGCCATCCATGTCGTGGTAAACAATCAGATCGGTTTCACAACCAATCCGTTTGATGCCCGCTCGACCTTATATTGCACGGATGTTGCCAAGATGGTGCAGGCGCCCATCCTGCATGTGAACGGTGATGATCCCGAGGCTGTTTCGCTGGCGGCGATGATTGCCGTGGAATACCGCTACCGCTTCAAACAGGACGTGGTGATCGATCTGGTCTGTTTCCGCCGGCATGGGCATAACGAGGTGGACTCGCCTTCGGTCACGCAGCCTGTCATGTATCGCAAGATTGCAGTTCACCCGACCGTGCAGCAGCGCTACGGCGACCAGCTTGTCAGGGACGGCATGCTCAGCAGTGAGGAAGTCGAGGGCATGGTAACGGGGTATCGCGAGGGTCTTGAGGATATCCGCCGGGCCAAGGAGCGGACAGCGAATCCTGTCAACAGCCTGCTTGGGCGCTGGGAGGGCTTTCAGAGAAAGGATGCGCCGGAGCCGGATACATCAATCGATGCAGGTACGCTGACGCAGTTGGCGCGCCGCGTTCATGCCTTGCCGGCCGGTTTCCAGTTGCACGGCAAGGTGGGAAAGATTTTCGATGCGCGATTGCAGATGATGGAGGGCGAAAGGCCCGTGGACTGGGGATGCGCCGAGATCATGGCTTATGCCACGTTGATCAACAGTGGCGGCTGGGTGCGTATTTCCGGCCAGGACACGGGCCGGGGCGCATTCTTCCATCGTCATGCCGTGGTCTACGACCAGATTACGGGCAAAAGTCATGTGCCGCTCAAACAGGCGGCCAGCGGCGGGTTGGCACGCCTCATCGTGGTGGACAGCATGCTGTCTGAGGAAGCGGTGATGGCCTTTGAATTCGGCTACTCCGTGGCCGAACCCCGCGCCCTGATTATATGGGAAGCCCAGTATGGCGATTTTGCCAACAACGGGCAGGTGGTCATCGACCAGTTTGTTTCTTCATCCGAAGCCAAGTGGGGACGCATGAGCGGGCTGGTGCTGTGGCTGCCACATGGCTATGAAGGCCAGGGCCCGGAGCATTCGTCGGCCCGGCTGGAGCGGTATTTGCAGCTCTGCGCCCAGGACAACATACAGGTGGCATGCCCGACCACGCCTGCCCAGTTGTTCCACCTGCTGAGAAGGCAGAACCTGATCAATGTGCGCAAACCACTGGTGATGATGGCGCCGAAGAGCATGCTGCGGCAGAAGAAGTCTTTTTCCCGTCTCAAGGATTTTACGAGCGGCAGCTTCCAGGCCATCCTGCCGGAGCAAAGCAAGTCCGTGGATGCCGGAAAAGTGCGGCGAATAATCCTTTGCTCCGGCAAGGTTTACTACGATCTGGTGGCCGGGCGAGAGGAGCGGAATCTGCATGACGTCGCCATCATTCGCGTGGAGCGGCTTTATCCGTTCCCGATTCTTGAGCTGCGTGAGGAGATATCCCGATACCCTGCAGCTGGCGAAGTGGTATGGACGCAGGAAGAACCTCGGAACCAGGGCGCCTGGTATCAGATCAAGCACCACCTTTTGCGTGGCATTGGCCCGGAACAGACGCTTTGCCATGTAAGCAGGGAGCCTTCTGCGGCTCCGGCGGTCGGCTCACTCAAACGCCATGGCGAACAGCAGCAGGCCGTGGTCGAGCAGGCCCTGATGGGTGAGATGATATGCGAGAAGTAGGCCGGCAGGCAGCAAGGAGTATGTGCGATGAGTATTGAAATCAAGGTGCCGAGCCTCGGCGAGTCTGAAACGGAGGCAACGCTGGTTTCCTGGCTGAAACAGGAAGGCGATACCGTTGCTGTCGACGATGTGCTGGCCGAAATAGAAAGCGATAAAATCACCATGGAGATTACGGCGCTGGACAATGGCGTTCTGAACGAGATTCGCCGTCAGGCCGGTGAGATCGTGGTTCCCGGTGAAGTGATCGGCATTGTTGATGAGGTCGCCACACCTGAAGCAAGGCCGAAACCGAAGCAGAAAAAAGCCGGGAAGGCAAGGGCGAAAGTCGCCGAACCGGAAGAGGTGCAGGTTGCCGCCCAGCCTGAACAAGAGGTGGTGAAGCCCGAGCTTGAGGCCCCTCCGGTCAAAAAAGAGCCTGCGAAGGTGGCGCCATTGACGGCTGCATCCGAGCGCACAGTGGAGCGTGCGCCGCTGAGTAGTCTGCGCAAGAGAATTGGCAAGCGCCTGAAGGATGCGCAGAACACGGCGGCGATCCTCACCACCTTCAATGAGGTGGACATGCAGCCGGTCATGCAGTTGCGCGCCCGCTATCGTGAGGCGTTCAAGCACAAGCATGCTGTGGATCTGGGGCTGATGTCGTTCTTCGTGAAGGCAAGTGTCGAGGCGTTAAAACGCTTTCCTGTTATCAACGCCTATATCGATGGCGACGAGGTGCTTTACCACAACTATTTCGATATCGGCATTGCGGTATCCACCGACAAGGGCCTGGTTGTACCGGTGCTGCACAATGCGGAGCGCCTGGGTTTGGCTGATATCGAGCGGGGGATCGCCGAGTATTCCGACAAGGCGCGCACGGGTGGCCTGATGCCGGATGATCTCAAGGGTGGCACGTTCTCCATCAGCAACGGCGGTGTATTCGGCTCATTGCTTTCCACGCCGATTCTGAATCCGCCGCAGAGCGCGATTCTGGGTATGCACACGATCCAGAAACGGCCGGTTGTGGAGAATGACGAAGTCGTGATTCGCCCGATGATGTATCTGGCGCTTTCCTACGATCACCGGCTGGTCGACGGCAAGGAAGCCGTGCAGTTTTTGCGTTCCGTGAAGGAATTTCTGGAGTTCCCGGGCAGCACGCTGCTCGACGTTTAGCCAGGCTCTAGCCTTTCGGGCTTTTTCCCACCCGGAAAACACTCGTTCCGGCAACCAGATCATGCAGTGTTTGCCGCTTCGGGGTGGTTCCAAGGCAAACCATGCTGACAATCGGAATGCCGGAGGCGATGAAAAACAGCGGTTGTTTTGTTTGTCCGGTCAGTATGAAAAATACGGTTATACCCAGGGCAAGCCAGGTGATGGCAAAGGCGAAAAAGCGCGCCGTGGCGGCCGCAAGTCCCACAGCATCGCCGGAAGCCGCCATGGCCACGCGCAGTCGCCATGGCCGCATACCCGTGGTTGCCCCGGCCTTGACCCAGAAGCCGACGAAATAGGCGTAACAAACAGCCGCCAATAACATGCTCTTCAGCCAGTCAGGAACGGTGCCGACGTAGCGCTCGGCGATGGCGATCGGAATAAAGGCCACAAACGCCACGCCAAAAAGAATGGCCGCATCATACAGTGATGCGGCAAAGCGGACGATTATGCCTGCCGGTTGTGCCCTGGGCCTTGATGTTTCAGCCATGATCCCCCCCAACTTAGAATAAACATGCTGCAAAGCGTCAATACGACAGTCGCACCGGACGGCCAGTCCCACTGATATGAAAACATCAGGCCAAGCAGCGTGCCCGAAATGGCAAAGGCCGAGCTTAACAGCCACAGGCTGCCCAGGCTTCGTCCCCAGAACCAGGCACAGGCCGCCGGTAGCACCAGCAGCCCGGTTGTCAGCACAATGCCCGCCAGTTTCACGCACATGATTACGGTCAGTCCCACCATGGCATGCAGCAGCAGACGCAGGCCGGTGACCGGCAGCCCGCCGGCGGCGGCTGTCGTGGCGTCAAAGGCGATGCTCCACCAGCTTCGTGCCGCCAGCACCAGGCTGGACAATACCAGCGCAGCGACCAGCAGCAGCCAGCGGATGTCGGTGTCCGATACGGTCAGGATGTTGCCGAACAGCAGGCCGAACAGATCCACCTCGTATTTGTTTGCGGATGAAAGCAGAACAACGCCAAGCGCCATGGCGCCGGCAAACAGCATGCCCGTTCCGGCATCCTCATTCAGTCCGATCTTTTTGGGCATGGGCGTAAGCAGCAATGCCACCAGCACGGCAACCACGGTGGCCGTGGGCAGCAGCGGCAGGGACAGGACAACGGCCAGGCCAAGTCCTGCCAGGGTGGCATGGGATACGCCGACAGCCAGAAAGGAAAGACGGTGCGCCAGCACCATGACCGACATGCTGGAAGCAACCAGCGCAGTCAGCAGCGCCGGGAACAGCGCCGCCTGCATGACCTCACTGTCGAAAAAGCCGCTCATTTATCCTCCGGGTCATGGCAGCCGATACAGCGTGCATCGTGTGCCATGACATGCATGTGGTCGCCATACATGTCGTGCCAGACATGTTCCGGAATGCTCTCCCCGCGCATGGCGTGATGGTGAATTCGCCGGTTCAGGCAGGCCACGGAGTCCACATAGGCCGTAATGGCGGCAATATCATGCTCGACCATGATGATGGCCATGTCTTCTTCGTCACACAGCCGGCGCAGCAGCTGGTAAAGGCGATCCTGGCCTTCCGTGTCCAGGCCGGCCGAGGGCTCGTCCAGAAGCAACAGCGCAGGCTCCCGCACCAGGGCTCGGGCCAGCCGTACGCGTTGTTTCTGGCCGCCGGACAGCAGCCGGAAATCGTTCTCTGCCTTGTGCTCCATGCCAACCTGGGCCAACGCTTCGGTGATTTTCGTGCTTGAGGCAGCAGGCCGCCACAGAGGCGCGTTATACGATGTCAGACCCATGGCTACGACATCCCGTGCACGCAGCGGCAATAGCGGTTCGGCGCCGTGCATCTGGCTTAAATAGGCCACTTTTTTCAGAAGTCGCCGCCGGCTGGTGCGGCGCAGGCAACGGCCGAACAGGTCTACATGGCCGTTATCCAGGGGCCCCAATCCTGTGATGACATCCAGAAGCGTACTTTTGCCGGCGCCGTTGGGTCCGACAATGCCGAGAAAATGCCCTGCCTCCAGGTTCAGGTTGATGCCTTCCAGTATGGGATGGCGGGCATCGCCGACATTTATATGCGAGAGGCTGACAACAGGGGTGCTCATCATGGACTCAATCGGGCTATGTTTTGCTGCATCAGTTGACTCCAGCTTGTACCGCAATCTCCCAGCGGGTCGAGGAGCACGGGCTTCTCGGTTTTGCCGTGTTTGGCCAGCCAGTTCAGAGCCCGGTTACTGTGCCTCATATCTCCCCACAGCCGTATGCCGGGATGCGCCTTCAGGATTTGCGTGGCCCGTTCAAGCTTTTTCGGCCCCATCTCATGTCCATGCCGGTGGGATTCCAGCACCATCCATACGGGGATGCCCATATCCCCGGCCAGTCCGCGCCAGGCCGGGTGCTGCATGATGACGCCCTTTGATCTCAGGGGGGCAAGCGCCTCACGCCAGTCCTGTTGTATGTGTCTGCAAGTCTCCAGCGCTTTCTCCAGGGCCAGACCGATCCGTTCACGCCGCTTGGGATGCAGCCGCTGCAACTGCTCAGCCAGAGCAGGCAGGATGTCCCGAACCTTCTCCGGCCGCAGCCAGGCGTGATCGATATCTGGCCAAAGGTCGATACTGGGCGCCGGTGTGCGCAACTGCCAGCCGCCATCATCCCGGCTTGAGCGGATCAGGAGATCGGCCTTCTGTAAGCGGTCGATCTGTCTGGGCGTGAGGCTGAAATGATGCGGATCGGCATTTTCCGGCAACAGGCAGAAAACCTCAGCCTCCTTGTCCAGCATCGTGACAAGACCTGCCAGCGGCGGCAGCGTGACGGCGATTTCTGCAAAAGCGGATGCCGGAAGGCATAATAGCCAGTTGATCAGGCTCAGTCCGATAAAAAGTCGGGCACTGAAATGGCGCACGGTTGCTGCCGGTTGATGGGAATGGGCCGCTTGTTTGTGGCCTGTCCTGATGAACCTGACTTGCATGGGGCCGCAGCCTATTGGCCTGATGCCATGCAGGCAATGCAATGCAATAGGTTGCGCATGATTAGAGGTACCTCAGTGTCGAAAACCCCTCAATTGACCGATGCCCGGCAATGGTTGAAAGGCGTGAAGCTACCGGAAAAACTGGCAGTAGCCTGGTCGGGCGGTGCGGATTCCACAGCACTGTTGCTGGCTTTGTCTACCTTGGGCTACAAGGTGCATGCCTGGCATGTCGACCATGCCTGGCATAAGCGTTCATCCCGCCATGCCGCCCATCTTGAAGCGCTTGCCTGGAATTGGGGCATTCCGTTTTATACCGCCAGCGTAAGCGCTGCACCAACAGCCAACAGGGAGGCAGAGGCCCGGCGGGCACGCATGAATCAGTTTGGCAGTTGGGCCAGAGAACAGGAGATTGGCGCCCTTTGCCTGGCTCACCACATGGAGGATCAGGCTGAAACCGTTTGCCTGCGCATGCTGCAGGGAGCGGGGGTGGCCGGCTGCCGGGGCATGGCGGCACTACGCCGGCAGGATGATTTGACGCTGATGCGCCCTTTGCTGCATATGCACAAACATGAACTGGAAGGGGCATTGCAGCGTGCGGGTGTGAGTTGGCTTGAAGATCCGAGCAATAAGGACGTCAGCCTGCTTCGAAACTGCATTCGCCATACGTTGTTTCCCGTCATTTGCAAGGCTGATGCTGATCCGGTCGGGTTGTATCTACGATGGCAGCGGCAGGCAGTAAGGGTTTCCGATCATCTCGATTCTCTGGCCGACGATGTAGCGCTTCGCAAACAGGCGGACAGGGTGTCCGTGAACTGGACAGACTGGACCGGCCAGCCTGCCGCTGTGCGCGCAGTTGTGTTGCAGCGTATGGCCGAGGTATTGATGGGTGCTGGCACCGTGCTGGGCCGCAGGCATATCCAGCTCATCGAGCAGTGGTTGCAAAAGGGGGGAAGGGGTGGTCTGGATCTTTCGCGCTGCCGTATCACACATCAACAAGGGAGCTTGAATCTTTTCCCGAAGCGGGTAAGTCTGCGCTGAGACAGCGCCGGGTTTTTCATCAGAAATTCATATTTCGGGGCTACGTTGCTTAAGACTATACAATATGAAGGCGGCTGGCGCCGCTGGTTGAGGTAAGATAGGGCTTATGGGCAAGAATTTACTGCTATGGCTGGTCATCGGCATCACCATGATGAGCCTGTTCAATATGTTCAATCCGCCGGTTCACAAGGGCGAGGAGATGTCGTATTCCGCTTTCACGCAGAAGGTGGATGAGGGCATGGTGGAAACCGCCAGCATTTCGGAACATGAGGTAAGCGGCCAATACCGCAATGTGGGTGGCGAATTACGCCCATATAAGGTGCTGGTGCCCGACGATCCGAATCTGACCCAGCGGCTTCTTGATCATAAGGTGGAAGTCAACGTCAAGCAGCCGGATGAGATTCCCTTCTTCCTGTCCATACTTATTTCATGGTTTCCGATGCTTCTGCTCATTGCCGTATGGGTTTTCTTCATGCGCCAGATGCAGGGCGGCGGACGCGGCGGCGCGCTGTCCTTTGGCAAGAGCCGCGCCAAGATGCTGACCGAGGACAAGAACCGCGCCACCTTTGAAGACGTGGCCGGCTGTGATGAAGCCAAGCAGGAAGTCACGGAAGTGATCGAGTTTTTGCGCGACCCATCCAAATTCACCCGCCTGGGCGGCAAGATTCCGAAGGGGGTGTTGCTGGTGGGGCCGCCGGGGACGGGCAAGACGCTGCTGGCCCGCGCCATTGCCGGTGAGGCCGAGGTGCCCTTCTTTACCATTTCCGGTTCCGAGTTTGTCGAGATGTTTGTCGGTGTTGGCGCTTCGCGCGTGCGCGATATGTTTGAGCAGGGCAAGAAGCATGCCCCCTGCATCATCTTTCTGGACGAGATTGACGCCATGGGACGGCATCGTGGCGCCGGCATTGGTGGCGGCAATGATGAGCGTGAACAGACGCTGAACCAGTTGCTGGTCGAAATGGACGGTTTCGAGGCCAATGAGGGCGTCATCCTTATTTCCGCCACCAATCGTCCGGATGTGCTCGACCCGGCCCTGATTCGGCCCGGCAGGTTTGACCGCCAGGTTGTTGTGCCGCGGCCGGACATCAAGGGACGTGAGCAGATTCTGAAAATTCACATGCGCAAGGTGCCGCTGGCGGCGGATGTGGATGCCTCGGTGCTGGCACGCGGCACGCCCGGATTTACCGGTGCGGATCTGGCGAATCTGGTCAATGAGGCCGCCCTGAATGCGGCGCGCTACAACAAGGACAAGGTGATGAACGCCGATTTCGAGACGGCCAAGGACAAGGTGATGATGGGCACGGAGCGCCGCTCCATGCTGATCTCCGACGAACAGAAGGAAACAACGGCCTACCATGAAGCCGGACACACGCTGGTGGCCAAGAACATGAAGCATGCCGATCCGGTGCACAAGGTCAGCATTATTCCGCGCGGCCAGTCCCTGGGCATTACCATGCAATTGCCTGAGGAAGACAAGTACAACCACGACCGTGAGTTTCTGGATGATCAGATAGCGATCCTTATGGGTGGCCGCCTGGGCGAGGAACTGGTGCTCAAGCAGATGACGACAGGCTCCTCCAATGATTTCGAGCGCGCCACCCAACTGGCCCGCAATATGGTCACGTTGTGGGGCATGAGTGATGAGCTTGGGCCGATGGTCTATGGCGAACGCGAAGCCGAGATATTCCTGGGCCGTGAGATAACGCGCCACCAGAACATCTCGGAGGAGATAGCACAGAAAATCGACGTCGAAGTGCGCAAGCTCATTGACAAGAACTACGCGCGTTCCAAGAAGATTCTGACCAAGAAGATAGATAAGCTGCATCTGCTGGCCAAGGCCCTGATCGAGTTTGAAACCCTGGATGCAGATGAAATCGACCAGGTGCTGGCGGGCAAGAAGTTTACCCGGTCCTCTGCAAAGAAGAAAACTCGCAAGCCGCCTGAGGAGCCCAGCGCCACGGCGCCTGATACAGGGAAGGGCGCAAACACTGGGGACAAAGAGGCAGGTCAGGAGGTTTGATGCCTGGTGTCCTGTCTCATAAATATGCTGCATTTCAGAGCTTCCCAAACCTGTCAATGCAAGGCGCATTCCGCAGGGAATGGCAAGCCCTTGCCAAGGAAGGCAACGTCGCAGTGGCGGGTTTGGGGCGCAACCCTCCGGGACGGGGCATTTTTGAACACTCCGGCGTTGCTTCTCGCAGATGTGCATTGAGCACATACCGCTCGAAGCGCCTTGGATTGCAACAAAAATGCCCGCGTCGATAAGCTCGAAATTAATGTTAACAGACCTTAAATTGGCGGCGGCCAGTCCGGCGCTCGCGCGCCTTGCCGCTGTATACTTCCGGCCTCGCTGAAACGTAACGTATTTATGAGACAAGATACCAACTCCCGCTGGCACTGCCCTGCCGGAGGATATGCATGGATGATGGGGGTGCTTAATTGCACCCCCGATTCGTTTTCGGATGGCGGCCGGTATCCGGATGTGGATGCGGCTATTCGCCATGGTCTGGATATGTGGCGGGCAGGCGCGGCCATTATCGATGTGGGTGGCGAATCAACACGCCCGGGTGCATCCCCGGCGCCTCTGGCGGAAGAGCTGGCCAGAGTAATCCCCGTCATTCAGGCGCTTGATGAAGAGGGGGTTTACGTATCCATCGATACATCCAAAGAAGAAGTCATGCGCCAGGCCATCAAGGCGGGCGCAAAGATGGTGAATGATGTGACCGCTTTGAGGGGTGATGCGGCTTCGTTGGGGATTGTGGCTGACAGTGGTGTCGCCGTATGCCTGATGCATATGCGGGGAACGCCGGAAACCATGCAGGAACAGCCCGAATACGTGGATGTGGTGTCTGAGGTTGCCGCGTTCTTTGAACAGCGCATTGATGCCTGTCTTGAATCCGGGATGAGTGAGGGCGCTATTGTTCTTGATCCGGGCATCGGTTTCGGCAAGCGGCTTGAGGACAATCTGGTTTTGCTGGCCCAGCTTCCACACTTCAAGAAACTCGGATTTCCCATATTGATTGGCGTGTCGCGAAAATCCTTTCTGGGTACGATCAGTGGTGGCCAAGTGCATGATCGCGAGATTGAGACGGCATCGGCTATCGGCATTGCCACCTTTGCCGGAGCGGATGTACTGCGCGTGCATGATATTGACAGGCAGAAACGCGCTATTATGGTGGCCAGCGTCATGCGCAATGCTGGCAATACGTTAAAAGAGAATGCGAATCATGTTTGAAGGCTGGAAATTTGGTTTCGTTGATCTGATCGACATCGCCCTCGTGGCGGTGGTCGTTTATTTCGTTTTACGCCTGATCCGCGGCACGCGCGCCGTACAGATGCTGACAGGCCTGGCCGTGGTGATGCTGGTTTATGGTTTATCCCGCGCCTTTGGATTGTTGACGGTGGAATGGATGTTCGGCCACTTTTTCTCGGCCTTTATCATCATCGTTGTAGTGTTGTTTCAGCATGAGATTCGCCGCGGTCTGATGCGCGTGGCCGTTAACCCCCTGGGTTCGGCCCCTGCATCCGCCGGCGTACTGATTGAATCGCTGGTGGAATCCAGCTTTGCTCTGGCCCACAGGGGCTGGGGCGGACTGATTGTCGTCGAACGTGATACGGGTCTGAAGCATTTGTATGAAAGCGGAGTGGAGATCGATGCGCCGGTGCGGGCGGATGTCGTACAGGCGTTGTTTTGTCCACAGGCCCCGATGCATGACGGGGCGGTAATTGTCCGTACCGGCAACATTGTTGCGGCGCGAGTGTTGCTGCCGCTGGCGCAGGCCAGTGCGCTTGCCGGAGGTTTCGGCACCCGCCATCGGGCTGCTGTCGGTCTGACCGAGGAAAGCGATGCGCTGGTCATTGTTGTTTCGGAGGAGAACGGCGATGTGCGCCTGGCCCGTGAAGGGCGTTTGAGCGAGGCGCTGGACAGCCAGGGCTTGCGCAGGGAACTCGCACGGCGTCTGATGACTATGCAGACGCCGGAACCGGAGGTGGTTTGATGCAGGCCATGATGGATTTGATGCGCAAGCGCTGGATGCAGGGGCTCTCCGTGCTGATTGCCATCATCCTGTGGTTTCAGGTGCATGGCCAGGGAGGAGGCTCGCTCAGCATGGATATTCCTTTACAGGTTTATGGATTGCCTCAGGATATGGTTATCGTGAATGACCTTCCCGGTCATGTGCGTGTCACCATCAGTGGGCTGCAGGCAAGATTAAGCGCTCTTTCTCCACAGGATGTGCGTGTGCCGCTGGATGCGTCACAGCTGAATGAGCCGGGCGTGGTCGAGCGCGCCCTGATGGCGGCTGATATCCGCTTGCCCGCCGGACTTAATATCGAGAAACTGCAACCGGACAAGGTGGAACTGCAGGTGGATCGTGTGGTGACGCGCAGCATCCGCGTACAACCGCGTTTTGAGTTGCCGGATGGCTGGAAGGCGCTGGATGTCAGGGTGGAGCCTGCTGATGTGCGATTGACGGGCCCTGAGATATGGCTGGACGCATTGACAGCCGTTAATACGACAGAAATTCGCCTGGACGTCGATGTCGGCCCATTTGAGGTGACGGCCGGTGTGGAAAGCCCGGCCGGAAAGGCTATCCGGCTGGTCGATACAGGTGTGAAAGTATCGGTTAGCGGTATATTGGTGCGGGAGGCTGCAGACAAGTAGGGAGAGCAGCAGGGTGATGCTGCACCTGATGTTTCGTTGCAGAAGATTCGGGAGGAAATATGCGCAAATACTTCGGAACGGATGGCGTTCGCGGCACGGTCAATCAGGAGCCTATGACCGCAGATTTTGCGCTCAGATTGGGCCGGGCAGCGGGATATGTGCTGACCCGGCATCTGGATCACCAGCCGCACATTCTCATTGGCAAGGACACCAGGCTGTCCGGTTACATGCTTGAGTCAGCTCTGTGCGCCGGGCTTACCTCACAGGGGATGAATGTACTCCTGGTCGGGCCGTTGCCAACGCCGGCCGTAGCCTATCTGACGCGCAGCCTGCGCGCCGATGCAGGTGTGGTGCTCTCCGCCTCGCATAATCCGGCCGGGGACAATGGCATCAAATTCTTTGCCGCTGACGGCGCCAAGCTGCCGGATGCAATTGAGCACGATATTGAGGTAAATCTGGATCAGTTGCCGCCGCTGCCGGAGGCCTCCCGCATCGGTAAGGCCTTTCGTGTGGACGATGCACGCGGCCGTTATGTGGAATTCTGCAAGGCCTCCCTGCCTCGCGGTCTGAGGTTCGATGGCCTCAAGGTGGTTGTTGATTGCGCCAATGGCGCTGCCTACGACGTTGCCCCGACGCTGCTTGCCGAACTGGGTTGCAAGGTCGAGGTTATGAATGCCGAACCGGACGGCTACAATATCAACCTCTCATGCGGTTCTACACACCCGCAAGGCATGTGCGAAAAAGTGGTTGAGACGGGTGCGGATATCGGCTTTGCCCTGGATGGCGATGCGGATCGCCTGATTGCCTGCGATGCTCATGGAAATCTCGTGGATGGAGATAGGGTTATCGCCATCCTGGCCGAACATCAGATGCGTCATGGCACACTCAGTGGCGGGGCCGTCGTCACAACGCTGATGAGCAATATGGGCCTGGAGCGCTATCTGGCTGGAATTGGCCTTGCCATGTACAGGGCGGATGTCGGCGACCGCTATGTGCTGGAGATGATGCGTGAGAAAGGCTGTAACCTGGGTGGTGAACAGTCCGGCCATATCATTCTTCTCAATCACAACACCACGGGCGATGGCCTGATTACCGCCGTGCAACTGCTTTGCGCCATGCTGGATCAGGACAAGCCGTTATCAGACATGGCCTGCGACATGGAGCTGTTTCCACAGAATTTGTGGAATCTGGAGCTTCCTGCAAATGTCGACATCCTTTCCGATAAGCGGGCGCAGTCCGCCGTGCATGAAGCCGAGAAAGCGCTTGGTAAACAGGGGCGCATCAATGTGCGCATGTCCGGCACAGAGCCCAAATTGCGGATTATGGTCGAAGCCGAGGACGAAGCGGTGATGCAGCAGGTTGGCAGTCAGTTGTTGCAACAGATTGAAGCATATGTGCATGATTAGGCATGGCAGTTTTATCCCGCAGTTTTGAGTACTATCACTAGTTTTTGTTGCGAAGATCGGTCTTTTTGGGGAGGGTCGGATGAATAATGCGTGGCTTCAGGCACTGAGCATAGATAATCAGAATCTGCTCTACAAATTCTGGATTATTGCAGCCTTGGTGCTGGCGGTGCCTTTTTCGCTGTTTATCTTCATCCTTTACGATAACAAGCTTCTTTTTGTGTTGTCCGACACTACGAATACCGTGATTATCTGTCTGGGGCTTCTTCTCGTAATAACCGTCCTTTCCCTGCTGCATGAGATTTTTGACGAGTTCACAACCATGGCCAATGTCATCAAGGCGGCTTCAACCGGAGAAGACTCGATCCTGGAGGTGACGCACGGCACGCTGGAGTTTCAGGAAGCGTCTCACGCCTTCAACCAGATGCAGCAGAAGCACAAGCTTGCGAGGCTCGAAAGTGAGCGCGGCAGCCGTACCCTCGCAGCCCTTCAGGAACTGGCTGACACAGCAAGAATAAGCCTGGATATAGAAGTTCTGCTTGAGGCGCTCATGGAAAAGGCTGTGGGTATTACAGGCGCACGGGTCGCCTCTGTTTTTCTGGCCGAGGCAAAAAAAGAACGTTTCCGCATTGTGGTCACACACGGGTTTACGCCGGAAGAGGAGGGGGGTGTCTATGTCTCCTTTGACCACTCCATAGCCAGGCATGTGATCCAGAGAAAGAAACCGTTGGTGGTTTCGGATATCAGCCTCGACCCCCGCTTTGGTAAGGCGAACGGCGAAAAATATGCCTCGCCTTCATTCGCATGCATCCCTGTGATGCTGGATGATGATTTGATCGCTGTGGTCAACCTGGCAGATAAGGATTCCGGCAGGCCATTCGACAAGAATGATATGCGCATCCTGGCTGTAATGCTGGATGAAATTCGCTTCGCTCTGGAGAACGCCCAGATTCACGCCAGCATCAAGGCGCACGCGATAAGCCTGGAAACCAGAACTGCCGAGCTGAATCAGGAAATCAGCAAGCGCAAGCTAGTGGAAAACGAGTTGCAGCATCTGGCCCATAACGACGCCTTGACCGGGCTTTCCAACCGCGCCCTGTTTCTGGATCGTTTACATCAGGGCCTGAACCAGGCGAAGCGCAAGAAACAGAAGGCTGCCGTCATGTTTCTCGATCTCGACAACTTCAAACCGATTAATGACATGCTGGGGCATGAGCAGGGAGACATTGCGCTACAGGAGGTGGCGCGGCGGCTTACGAAGTGCCTGCGCGAGATGGACATTGTCGCCCGCCATGGCGGCGATGAGTTCACCTTCGCCCTGCTGGATATCCACGATGCCGATGATGCCTCTATGGTGGCTCAGAAGGTGCTCGATTGCCTCAGGCTGCCCTTTGCATTGAATGGTCAGGAGCACTACCTCGGCGGCAGCATTGGCATTGCTATGTATCCCGATGATGGCAGTGAGGCGGAAGAACTGGTCAATCACGCAGACACTGCCATGTACCTGGCCAAGAAGGGTGGTGGAAATGTCTCCTGGTTCTACACTCAGAAGCTGGGGGATCAGGTCAAGCAGCGTTTGAAGATGGGGCTCGAATTGTGGCAGGCAGTGAAGCAGCAGCAGTTCGAGTTGTACTATCAACCGCAGATTGACCTGGCCAGCGGCCAGTTCAGTGGCCTGGAAGCCCTGGTTCGCTGGAACCATCCGGAGCTTGGGTTGGTTTCTCCTGACCGGTTTATTCCCCTGGCCGAGAAAATCGGTGTAATTGAGGCGATCGGAGAATGGGTTCTGATCCAGGCATGTGCTCAGCAAGAGACGTGGCGTGAGGACGGGATCATGCCGGTACGTATGCTGGTCAATATCTCGGTGAATATCTCGGCGCAACAGTTCCGGGGTGGCGATATGGGGGAAATTATCGCCAATGCCCTGGAAAAAACGGGTCTGGACCCGAATCTTCTGGAGTTGGAAATTACCGAAGGCGTACTGATGGAACATGCCGAAGCCTCCACCGATTTACTCAATCAACTGAAGGAAATGGGCATAAAGCTGGCGATTGATGATTTTGGCACCGGTTTTTCATCCCTGAGTTATTTAAAGCGTTTCCCGATCGACACGCTCAAGATCGACCGCTCCTTCGTCATGAGTCTGCCGCTGGATGAAAATGACGGGGCTATCGTCAAGGCCATCGTCAACATGGCTCACAGTATGGACATTAAAACCATCGCCGAGGGCGTGGAGACGGTGGAGCAGCTGAAATTTCTGCAGGATCTGCGTTGTGATGAAGTGCAGGGATTCCTGTTCAGCAAGCCGCAACCGGCGGAAGAGATTGGTCAACTGCTGCAGGATGAGAATGTCATGCGGCAGTGGCGCTCGCTGTTAAGCCCGGATCAGAAAACAACATAGGGCTTTAATGATAAATATTGAGGGAATGGCATCAGTTCCTCTGATTGATCCGGGTTCATGAAGCCGCTCACCGGGATTGCCAGGTTCTTCTTCTTTGCTTGCCCAAAGACAAATCGGCATTCCGCCGATTTGGACGCCCACAGGGCGGGGCTTCAGCCCCGAGGGCCGAATGGCCCGAGTCAAAAGGCACCCGCGGGCATATGCGTATCTCCTCGTCATCCAGGCCAGAACGGGCGCAACATATTGCGTGTTTCCCGATCTGTCCCGAATGACTCGGCGCATCTGCAAGCGGGGATCAAGGGCAAGAAGTAACTCCCTGCTACGTTCTACGTTCTTTTCCCCCTTTGTGTCTCTGTGGTTGTTCTACTTACAATAATGAGGAGCTTAATTATTAGATTGGGAGCAGGTTTGCTTGACCATATTGCCACTGATATCTACGCTTCGCGCCCTTTCAATCAATCGGTTTATGCGGTTGGTATTCGATCAATTGGCGCGTAGCTCAGTGGTAGAGCACCACCTTGACATGGTGGGGGTCGGCAGTTCAATCCTGCCCGCGCCAACCACTTTTGAAGTGTCGGCAGGAGAACGTAGGATACAGCATGGACATTGTACTGCCTGACGCTTCCACCCGTCCCTTGCCTGATGGGGCGACTGCCTTTGATCTTGCTCGCGATATCGGCCCCGGCCTGGCTCGTGCGGTTGTAGCTGCGCGCATCAACGGCGAGATGCGCGACCTTTCCCATGCCCTGAACGATGGCGATAAAGTGGCGCTGATTACCGATAAGTCCGATGAGGGGCTAGAGGTTATCCGCCATTCCACTGCCCATCTGCTGGCGCAGGCTGTCAAGGAGTTGTTTCCGGAAGTCCAGGTCACCATCGGGCCGGTTATCGAAGATGGCTTTTATTACGATTTTGCCTTCGAGCGTCCGTTTACGCCGGATGACCTTGAGGCCATTGAGGCCCGCATGCGGGAGATTGCTTCGCGCAAGCTGGATGTCGAGCGTCTGGAGTGGTCGCGCGCGCAGGCCATCGGACATTTCGAAGGGCTCGACGAGAATTACAAGGCCATGCTCATTGCACGCATCCCCGAGAACGATGCGATCAGCATTTACCGGCAGGGGGACTGGGAAGATCTGTGCCGCGGCCCGCATGTGCCAAACACAGGTAAACTCAAGGCATTCAAGCTCATGCGCGTGGCCGGCGCCTACTGGGAAGGCGATGCGAAAAACGAGCAGTTGCAGCGTATCTACGGCACGGCCTGGGCTTCCGGCAAGGAACTGAAAGACTATCTGTTTCGTCTGGAAGAAGCGGAAAGGCGCGACCATCGCAAGCTGGCCCGGCAATATGAGCTTTTTCACCTGCAGGAAGAAGCGCCCGGCATGGTGTTCTGGCATCCCAAGGGCTGGATGCTAAGGCAGGTGATCGAACGCGAGATCCGCAAGGTGATGTGGGAGAGCGGCTATCAGGAGGTCAATACGCCGCAACTTGTTGACCGTTCTTTATGGGAGAAATCCGGCCACTGGGACAAGTTCCGCGAGGAGATGTTCACGACCTCGACCGAGAATCGCGATTACGCCATCAAGCCGATGAACTGCCCCTGTCACATCCAGATTTTCAAGCAGGCGCTGCATTCCTACCGTGATCTTCCGCTCAGGCTGGCCGAATTCGGTTCATGCCACCGTAACGAGCCTTCCGGAACGCTGCATGGCCTGATGCGTCTCAGGAGCTTTGTGCAGGATGATGCGCATATTTTCTGCACGCCGGAACAGATTGGCGCCGAGGTTTCCGATTTCATTGATCTGGTGTTCGAGGTCTATCGCCGTTTTGGTTTTGATGACGTCATCATCAAGCTGGCAGACCGGCCGGATAGGCGTGTTGGCACCGATGAACAGTGGGACAAGGCGGAAGCGGCGCTGCATGCCGCCATGCAGGCCAAACAACTGCCTTACGAACTGAATCCCGGTGAAGGCGCTTTTTACGGGCCCAAGATCGAGTTTTCGCTGCGCGATTGCCTGGGACGTGTCTGGCAGTGTGGCACGATTCAGGTGGACTTCTCGATGCCGGGGCGTCTGGAGGCGGAATATGTCGCCGAAGACGGCAGCCGGCAGACGCCGGTGATGTTGCACCGGGCGATCCTGGGCTCTCTTGAGCGCTTTATTGGCATCCTGATCGAACACTATGAAGCCAGGTTCCCGTTCTGGCTGGCGCCGGTGCAGGCGGTGGTCTGCAATATCACTGATAATCAGGCCGAATACGCCCGCGACATCACGGAGAAGATGCGCCAGAAGGGCTTTCGGGTGGAAGCGGACTTGCGTAACGAAAAGGTCGGCTATAAAGTGCGCGCCCACACGTTGGCGCGGGTGCCGTATATCCTTGTGGTAGGCGATCGCGAGTGTGAAAACAAGGCCGTGAGCGTGCGGGCGCGCTCCGGAGATGATTTGGGTGTGAAAGCAGTGTCCGAATGGCTTGATGAAATGCAGGCCATGACCGATGCGTATAAATAGGGGGCTTACATCAAGAAATCTTTGCCGGTGAACTTCGACATTGAGGCGGATACAGTCCGTGTCGTGGGCAGTGACGGAGAACAGGCTGGAGTCCTGCCATTGCGAGAAGCCGTAGCAAAGGCGCAGGAAGAAGGACTCGACCTCGTTATGATTACTGCCAATTCCTCCCCCCCTGTGTGCAAGGTAATGGATTATGGCAAGTTCAAGTATGAGGCCAGCAAGAAGGCCAATCTTGCCAAGAAGCGCCAGCACAACTTTCAGATCAAGGAAGTGAAGGTCAGGGCCAGCACCGATCAGCACGATCTGGATGTAAAGTTAAAAAGAGCCCGCAAGTTTTTGGAAAGTGGCGACAAGGTCAAGTTAAGCGTACGTTTCCGTGGCCGAGAAATGGCGTATACGTCACAGGGCTACGACAAATTGAAGGAAATGGCCGAGCAATTGAAGGATGTCGCCAAGGTCGAGCGCATGCCTGCCCTGGATGGCAGGCAGATGATCATGATCATTGCGCCATTGAAGAAGTAGTGAGGCCAAGGATTATTAAGAGGATATTGAAACGATGCCAAAGATGAAATCGAACCGTGGAGCTGCAAAGCGCTTTTCCAAGACCGGCACCGGCAAGTGGAAGCGTAACCATGCCTTCACCAGCCATATCCTGACCAAAAAGTCGCCGAAGCGGAAACGCAATTTCCGTGGAACCACCATGGTTTCGGCCAGTGACTGCAAGCAGCTTGGCCGCTTGCTGCCACACGCTTAAGAATAAGTAGGAGAGCACAATGCCTCGCGTCAGATCTCAAGTCAGCGCCCATACGCGCCACCGTAAGGTGATCAAGGCAGCCAAGGGTTACCGTGGCCGCCGCAAGAGCTGTTTCCGCATTGCCACGCAGGCAGTGGATAAAGCCAGGCAATATGCCTATCGCGACCGCAAGGTGAAGAAGCGTGAGTTCCGCCGCCTGTGGATCACCCGTATCAATGCTGCGGCGCGCATCAATGGCCTGAGCTATTCGAGCTTTATGAACGGCCTGAACGGCGCCGGCATTACGCTGGATCGCAAGGTGCTGGCGGATATCGCCGTACGCGATGCCGAAGGGTTTACAAAGCTGGCAGAACTAGCCCGCGCCCAGATTCAGTAGCCAGACTGAAATCAGTAACAAGGCAGGGCCACGAGCCCTGCCTTTTTTGTTTCTGATCTGGTCATTGTTTGCGTAGAGTAGCAGCAGGGAATATCGGGAGGGGAAATGACGTCTGGCGGTGAGTCGCTGAAACAGGAACTGGAAGCCTTGCAGAAGGAAGCCAAGCATGCTTTTACGCAGGCTCTCGATTTGGCTGCGCTGGATCAGCTTCGGGTTAAGTATCTTGGTAAAAAGGGATCGTTAACCGAAGTGTTGAAGGGTGTTGGCAAGCTATATCCTGAGGAGCGCCCGGTTGTGGGGCGGAATGTCAACGAAGTCAAAGACGATCTTGAAGGCTATTTGGAAATCTGCCGGAACGTCCTGAAGGACGAACAGGGTTTGCTGCGTGTCGAAGCCGAGCGTATCGATGTCACCCTGCCGGGCCGCAGTCAGATGCCGGGTGTGCGCCATCCGGTTCAGGCGGGGCTGGATGAAATGTCCGAAATCTTCATGCATATGGGTTTTGAGGTGGCCGAAGGGCCGGAGATTGAAGACGAGTTCCATAATTTCGATGCGTTGAACATTCCGCCCGAACATCCTGCCCGCGCTATGCACGACACCTTCTTTATCGAAGGCGGGGACGACATGCTGCTCCGGACGCACACCTCACCGGTGCAGATTCGCGCCATGTTGGATGGAGAACCGCCGCTGGCTATTGTGGCGCCGGGCCGTGTCTTCCGGTGTGATTACGATGTCACGCATTCCCCTATGTTTCATCAGGTCGAGGTGTTCAAGGTCGGCCGTGGCGTGTCGATGGCGCATCTCAAGGGTGTGCTGCACCATTTCCTCAACGCGTATTTTGGCCGCGATCTGCCGATCCGCTTGCGCCCAAGCTATTTTCCGTTCACCGAGCCGTCGGCCGAGGTCGATATGGGTTGCGCGATCTGTGACGGCAAGGGCTGCCGCGTGTGCAAGGGCAGCGGCTGGGTCGAGGTGCTTGGCTCCGGCATGATCCATCCGAATGTGCTTAAGGCCGTCAATATCGATTCGGAAGTCTATTCAGGCTTTGCCTTCGGCCTCGGCGTGGAGCGGCTGGTGATGCTTAAGCACGGCATTCCTGATCTTCGCCTGTTTTTCGAAAACGATGTGCGTTTCCTGAGGAGGGTAGGCCGATGAAACTCCCTCTTTCCTGGCTGAACGGACATGTCGCCCTTACACAGGGCATCGATGAAATCAGAGAAACGCTGACCCGTCTCGGCATCGAGGTCGAGGGTATTGAGATGCCCCGGCAGGCTCTGGCAGGCGTGGTCGTTGGCCACATCCTTGATGCCAGCCCGCATCCGGATGCGGACAGGCTGCAACTGTTGCAGGTCGATACCGGTGGCGATGAGTCATTGGCCATTGTCTGTGGCGCCACGAACATGAAGGTTGATGACAAGATTCCTGTGGCCACGATCGGCGCCAGTCTGCCGAACGGCCTGAAGATCAAAAAAGGCAAGATTCGCGGCGAAATGAGTTTCGGCATGTGCTGCTCGGAGGTCGAGCTTGGCCTGGCCGATGAGGCTACCGGCCTGCTGATTCTGCCTGCCGATGCGACTGTAGGCATGGATGTGGCTGAATATCTGGGCATGGAAGAGGCCATCTTCGATCTGTCGATTACGCCCAATCGTGGCGACTGCATGAGCGTACGCGGTATCGCCCGTGATCTGGCGGCATTTTTCAACCTGACATTGCAGGAAGCCTCACCGGAGTCTTTCGCATCTAATCCCTCGGTTGTACAGCCGGAGGTTGTCGTAGACGAGGCGAAAGATTGCCCTGTCTACATGGCCAGAAGGATTGAGGGCGTGACGCTTGCGCCTTCGCCGGACTGGATGCAGCAGCGTCTGATTGCCGCCGGCCAGCGGCCGGTGCATGGCGTCGTCGATGTGCTGAATTACGTCATGCTGGAAGTCGGCCAGCCGATGCATGCCTTTGATGCTGATGAACTCTCAGGCGGCATCTGCGTGCGCCGTGCCAAAAAGGATGAAGCGTTTGGTGCTCTGGATGAGCGAGAACTCGAACTTGGTGGCGACGATCTCGTGATTGCCGACAGTAAAGGCGTGATCGCACTGGCTGGCGTCATGGGATCTGCGGCCTCGGGCGTGACCGAGAAAACCACCAGTATCGTGCTTGAATCGGCAGCCTTCCGCGCGACCTGCATCAGCCTGACGGCGCGAAGGTATGGCATGGTGTCCGAAGCTTCGATGCGCTTCGAGCGCGGTGTCGATGCGGCCATGGTGTCTGTGGCCATGGAAATGGCTACCGGGCTGATCCTGAAGATGTTTGGAGGCCAAGCTGGCGCGGTGAATGTTTGCGGCGATATCGATTTGCTGCTGCAAGCCAGGAAAATCGCATTCCCAATCTCGCGTATCAGCTCACACCTTGGTGAACAGGTGCCGGATACGATTGATGATGTTTTGAAACGCATGGGCTTTGGCATTTCACGGCAGGGCGATGATCTGAATGTTGAGGTGCCGACACACCGGCATGATGTGTCACTGGCCGAGGATATTATCGAGGAATATGCGCGTATTTACGGCTATGAGCATATTCCCGAGTGCCTGCCGAACCTTCAGCCGGGCAAACCGGCGGTCAGGGATCAATCCATGGACAAGGCCCTGCAATCCGGGTTTGTGCAGGTGATCACCTACGCCTTCATAGCAGAGGATGAGCAGCGCTTGTTTGTGGTGGCGGACGATGCCGATGTTCGGCTGTCGAATCCGATCAGCGATGTGATGTCCGTCATGCGGCGCAGCCTGTGGCCGGGACTGTTGAAGGCCGCCAGCCATAACCTGAATCGGCAGCAGCTTGGCGTGGCGCTGGTCGAAAAGGGCCGTACCTATGAAAAGGGTTCGGATGGATATGGCGAGCACAACAAGCTGGCCTGGCTTCTGGCAGGCGAAATAGATTCCGACGAATGGTTCCAGTCGGCAAGCGTGGCTGATTTCTTCGACATGAAGGGAGAAGTCGAGTCGTGGCTGAATCGCATGGGCCTTACAGCGCGTTTCGTCGCCGATGACGGCATTGCCGGCCTGCAGGCAGGTCAGAGTGCGAAAATCGTGGCCGGACGCGCTGAGGTTGGCTGTATCGGCAAGCTGGATGCAGACATTGCCGCGAAGCTCGATATCGAGCCGGATGTATTCGTCGCCGAGGTTGATCTGGATGCGCTGCCACAGGCCAAGGCGCTGAAATATGCGCCGCTGCCCGAATATCCCGGCGTGGCCCGCGATCTGGTATTCCTGTTTGATTCCAAGTTAACCAGCGAGGAGATTCTACAGGCGGCCGACAAGGCCGGAGGTAAACTGCTCACCGGTGTTCGCATCTTCGACCGGTATATCGGCAAGGGCGTACCTGAAGACAAGGTCAGCCTGGGGCTCAGGTTCACGCTGCAGGCGGATGACCGCACCTTGAAGCAGGAAGAGGCCGATGCGGTTTCGGAGAGCCTGATTGCCGAGATGGGGAAGCGTTTCGGCGCCGAGCTTCGCGGCGGTTGAGGGAAGAAAGACGTGAACCACCAAGGCACAAAGACACCAAGTGAAAAATGGTTGAGGGTGCGCTTTTCCCCATGATGTTCCTTTGTGCCTCTGTGTCTTTGTGGTGAATTTTCTTCTGGCAGGAGTTGATGCATAGCCTTGACAATAAAGCGATTCTTTTTAGACTGGTCTAAATCTAGTCTATTATTACAGGGGTATGTTATGGGTCAAGTCGGTGCTTATGAAGCAAAAACACATCTTCCCCAGCTTCTGGAGAAAGTTGCCAGTGGAGAGCGTATTACCATCACCAAGCATGGGCGCTCCGTTGCAGTCTTGCAGCCTGTTGAAGGCAGAAGCGGCGTGGTCAGCGATATTATTCGTGAACTGAAAGAATTCCGCCGGGGTAAAAGGCTTGATGGCCTGACCATTCGGGAGATGATCGAGGAAGGGCGGAGTTAGTGTCCTGTCCCGCAAATTCACGAGCCATCAGAGCCATCCCAAGGAGCCAAGGCAAGGCGCGTCCCGCCGTCAATGGTGCGCCCTTGACAAGGGGCGCAACGCCGCATTGGTTCCTTGGGATGGCTCCCTTCGGGCGAGGCCGGGCGGGCGTGCGGCTGCGTTGTGCTCATTTGAATTGGCCACGGCCAGTCCCGCACTCGCACGCCTTGCCGCACCTCCCGCCCAGACTCGCTGATGGTCCGCGAATTTGCGGGATAGGACACTAGCCCATGCATGACCGCTTTGTTCTGGATAATTCCATTGTCATGTCATGGTGTTTTGAAGGCGAAAGCGATGGCCTTGCTGATGCTGTACTGGAGAGATTGCAAGAGGCAACAGCGATTGTGCCTTCAATCTGGCCGCTGGAAGTTGGCAATGTGCTTCTGGTGGCAGAGCGCCGGGGCCGATTAAGCGAGGCGGACTCTACTCATTTCCTGTCCATGCTTGCAGCGCTTCCTATCTATTCAGAACCGGAAACACCGCAACGGGCCATGAGCCAGATACTTTTTCTTGCAAGAGAGCACAAACTTTCCACCTATGATGCGTCCTATCTTGATCTGGCGATGCGGGAGGGTGTTCCGATCGCCACGCTGGACAAGGGATTGCGACGGGCGGCAGCACAATGTCAGGTGGAAGTATTAGGAGTGTGAATGCTTGCAGGGGTTGACGAGGTAGGCCGTGGGCCGCTGGCAGGTCCCGTGGTCACCGCAGCCGTGATTCTGTCGCCGGACGATCCGCTGTTGGGTCAGTACCGGGATTCCAAGAAAGTCTCTGCAAAGAAGCGATTAAAGCTGTATCACCACATCCGTAAAACAGCGGTGGCCTATGCCGTGGGGCAGGCCACGGTCGAAGAGATCGACCAGTTCAACATTCTGCACGCCACAATGTTCGCCATGCGCCGGGCCGTGGATGGGCTGGCGATCCGACCGTCGGAGGTTGTTGTCGACGGTAACCGCTGCCCGGAGTTGTCCGTGCCGGTGTCTGCCGTGATTGGTGGCGATGATAAGGTGCAGGAGATTGCCGCCGCCTCGATTGTCGCCAAGGTGGTGCGCGACCGCTTCATGCACAGGCTCGATGTACTATATCCACAATACCTGTTCGCCAAACACAAGGGTTACGGCACAGCCCAGCACATGGCTGCGTTGCAGGAACACGGCCCCTGCGCCTGGCACCGAACCTCTTTTGCACCAGTGGCGAAACTGCATAGAGAGGCATAATGTCTATATGAGAAGGAAACACATGGAAAATTTTCCACGTACCAACATTGTTAGCTAGGTATAGTTATGATCGGAACAATACTTACATCATCAGTAATAGCTGCCATCGTTGCTGCTGCCGTAGCAGTCTGGACGACGCAGAAACGAATCAGTATTGAGAACATTACCCAAGACCGTAGGGCTTGGCGTGAGAATATCCGTGAGAGAGGGCTTCTGGTTCACGATGCGCTGATCGCTAGAAATGAGCAGGTTCTGAACAAACTTCGTTGTGAATTCAGAGCGCTGCTAAATCCCGGCGACGAAGATGACAAAGAAATCATATCCTGTATCAAGCAACCCGATGAAGGAAAAGAAGTAGAACACGCTGATGAGTTTGCGGAGAGGGTATCATTGCTTCTAAAACATGACTGGGAACGGGTGAAGCTTGAAGCCGGACCGATGATTTTACGAGTGAAGCGTGTGCGTAAGTGGAAAAAGACGTTGATTTACGTGCCTGAACGTAAGAAATTCGAGCGCAATGGATAACAATATTTACAACTCGGACCGGATTTTCCGCTGGCGCTCCAAAGCCGGCTGGTTAAGCTGAACGTTCAGCGTCATCATCGAGATCATGAACACAACTGTCTTTCTTACAGTTTTCTCAGGCGCACTCATCTACGTTCTGGGTCAGTTGGTGCTAAAGCTTGTGATCGAACCTGTCCAAGAAATGAAGAAAACCATCGGACAGATATCTCATTCACTGATCGAGCATGCCAATATTATTCAAAACCCGGGTGTGCCGCCGAAAAATACGATTAAAGAAACTTCCCAACACCTCAGAAAGCTTTCGTCACAAATTCAGTCACATCTATATCTTGTTCCGCTCTACAACATTACGTCGTTGGTATTTCGGCTTCCCACACAGACTCAGGTACTAGAAGCATCCAAATCGCTCATAGGGCTATCCAATAGTTTGTACAGAGCAACTGATAAAATCTACGAACATAATGCAAAGAGAGTCGAGAGAATTTGTGATTTCCTAGGCATCTTCCTCTCGGAGGATGACCGTTGGCCAAAAGAACAACTATGACATCGAACAACTGAATTAATGGGGGCAGACCTTTTTATAGGCATGAGTAGGTGATTGGACTGATTCAGCGGGTAAGCGAGGCCAGTGTGGCGGTGGAATCTGAAACCGTGGCCAGTATCAGCAAGGGACTGTTAGTTCTGGTTGGTGTGGAGAAGGGCGATGCTGAGGCGCAGGCGGAGAGGCTTTTGGAGCGCTTGCTCGGCTACCGCGTGTTTCCCGATGCGGAAGGCCGCATGAACCTGTCCGTTTCGGAGATTGGCGGCGGATTGCTGTTGGCGCCGCAGTTCACACTGGCGGCGGAGCCCGAAGAGGGAAAGCGCCTGTTCGAATATCTCGCTGAAAAGGCACGGCAGCACCATGCGGATGTTCAATGTGGGATTTTCGGTGCGGACATGCAGGTGAGTCTCACCAACGACGGGCCGGTGACCTTCTGGTTACAGGCAAGCTGAGACAGGAAGACGCCTTGTGATGGTGAATTCACCGATTCTCAGCATAACAGTTTGACGATGGTATAACCGAAGTTATACTTCCCCGCATGAAAACAGCCATATCCATCCCCGATCCTATATTTGAAGAGGCCGAAGAACTGGCCAGGCGCATGCATGTATCCCGGAGCCAGCTTTATGTAAAGGCGCTTTCTACTTTTGTTAAAGAACAACGGTATACAGGCGTTACCGAAGCGCTTAACAAAGTCTACGAATCAGAGCAGTCCTCTATGGATAACGTGCTCGCGGAAATGCAACTGGCATCCCTGCCTGACAAGGGTTGGTGATGCGGCGTGGTGAAATCTGGTGGGCGTCATTAGGCGCACCAAGGGGCTCTGAGCCAGGATACCGGCGGCCAGTTGTGATTGTTCAGTCCAATGACTTTAACAAGAGCAGAATCAGTACGGTTGTCGTTGCCGTAATTACATCCAATCTCAAACTGGCCCAGGCACCAGGCAATTTCAGGATTTCCGCCAGAAGCAGTGGTCTGAGCAAGGACTCCGTGGTCAACATTTCCCAGTTCATCACGATCAACAAGTCATTTCTCACGGAGAAGGTCGGGAAATTAAACCCTGCCCATCTAAGTAATCTGAGTCAGGGACTCCATCTTGTGTTGGCTCTCTGAACCAGAGTAATCAGCATTGAGCCAGTTGTAGATGCAATGGTGGAGTTGGGTTTTACCTATTCAGCCAGCTTCTCAAACGTTCTAAAAATGCCGAAGCTGACACGCGCCAGCGAGGCGTAATCGAGCTTGTCCGGCGTATCTTCGGCTGAGTGGTAATGCGGATAGCGGAACAGGGCCGTGTCCGTGAGCATGATGGCCGGATAGCCATAGCGCCAGAAAGCGCCATGATCGGACCAGTTCACGCCTGCGATAAAGCCGGGCAACGCACCACACTCCACCGGAAAATCGCTTGCAGTCATGAAATGGCGGGTGAAATCCAGCACCAGCGGTTTCGAGCTTATATTGCCGACCACGCCGAGGAAATTGCCGGTGTCCGGATAGAAGAAGCTCAGCGGGAAGGGGTAATGCTGGCTTCCCTTTTTCTCGCTGTAATAGCCGATGGTTTCCAGGCTGATCATGCCGACGATGTTTTCTCCACGATCTTTTGCTCGCTTGGCGTAATGCATGCTGCCCATGTCCGGGGTAAGAAATTGCGGAGGCTCTTCATTGGCAAAGGCGACAAACCGGATGGTTTGCGCAGGCCTGAGTGACTTGAAGAGACGACTGATCTCCAGCAGGGCGGCCACACCCGAGGCATTGTCGTTGGCGCCGGGCACATCCACGCTGACCGTGTCGTAATGGGCGCCCACAATCAGGATTTCACCCGGCCTTGAATGCCCCCTGATCTCGACCGAGAGATTCTCGGACTCAACCTTCCAGATTTTATAAGCCTGCGACTGCACCTTAAAGCCTGATTTTTGCCAGAAGCTGCGGATGTAATCGGCTGCGGCATGCAGCGTGGCCGGGTTGTAGATCGTGCGCGAACCGATATTTCCGGCCAGCGATTCGACATGCATTTGTAGCCTTGGCTCCAGTGCCTGGATCAGTTGAATATCTGTTGTGTTAAGGGTCGGGCGCTCAACCTGTGGCCGGATATTAATCATCGTATCGTACCCCCGGCCGCTGGTCACGAGCAGGACTGCGAACAGGATTCCATAAGCGGTCACGCGGCTGGTAAATGCATTCATCGTATATGGATCATGGTCCACTACCGCCAGAGCGCAAGTTGCCCGGTGCTCAAGCGGACAGGCTGCGATAGTATGCAGATATGGTGGCAGACTTTATCATTACAGGCGGCGGCATCATCGGGCTGACGATTGCCCGCGAATTGCTGCATCGTCATCCGAAAGCCAGGGTTGTACTGCTTGAGAAGGAGGCGGAGCTGGGATGTCACGCCTCCGGTCGCAACAGCGGCGTGCTGCACAGCGGCATCTATTACCCGGCGGAAACCATGAAGGCACAGGCCTGCGCCTCCGGCGCGAAACGTCTGGCGGAATATTGTCATCAGAACGACCTGCCGATCAGGCATGTCGGCAAGCTGGTCGTGGCTTCTTCACAAGCGGAAAGTGAGGCGCTACTTACGTATAAGGATCGGGCTGAAGCGCTTGGTGTACCGTCTGAGTGGATTGATCCGGCGGATATTCACGAGGTGGAGCCTGCTGCGGCAGCAGACTATCGGGCGCTGCACCTGCCGGATATTGCCGTAATCGATGCGCGTGCTGTGCTTGAGAAGCTGGCTTCGGAGGTGCGCGATCTCGGTGGCGAGGTGCGGTTTAACCACCAGGTTGTGGGTGTCGATGCCGGACAATCAATCCTGCACACGAATCATGGTGATATTCCGTTCGGGTTTCTGATCAATGCGGCGGGCGCGCATGTGGATCGGCTGGCTGCCGCATATGGTCTGGGAAGCCAATATATTCTCATGCCGTTTATGGGCAGATATTACAGCCTGGATGAGTCATCCGGGCTGGATATTCGCGGACTCATATATCCCGTGCCCGATGCCAGGCTTCCCTTCCTTGGCATTCATTTCACACGCTCGGTCGATGATCACGTCTATGTCGGCCCTTCCGCCGTGCCGGTGCTTGGCCGTGAGCATTACGAGATGCTATCCGGCATCGACTGGCAGGAGTTGCCCGAGCGCCTGCGGCTGCTGATGGGTATGTATGCAAAGAATAGGCAGGGCTTCCGGCTGCTTACTCACCGTGAAATAAAATGCCTGGGGCGGAAGCGCTTTGCGGCCGAGGCGGCGCGTCTTGCGCCGGGGATTAAGCCCGATCACCTGCAGGCTTGCGGCAAGGCGGGCATCCGGCCGCAGCTTTTTGATCGGCAGAAGCAAGAGATGGTCATGGACTTCCTGCTGGAGCGGAAAGACAACTCGCTACACGTCCTCAATGCCATTTCACCGGCCCTGACATGCTCCTTCAGCATCGCAGGCCATGTTGCCGATCAAATCGGAACGGCTTAGGAAACGACCTGAATCGGAATATCAACAGGCTTCTGCCTGGGCAATGTGCTGATATTGCGGGCAACCTCTCCCGCCAGTTGCCGGTAGGCCTTTGCCTGTTCCGATTCCGGGCGGCCTGCGGCAATGGGTGTGCCGCTGTCGGCATCTTCACGAATCTGGATATCCAGCGGCAGACTGGCCAATACCTGTGTATTGTGCTGCTTGCTGAGGCGTTCGGCTCCACCGCTGTCGAAGATATGGCTGGCTTCGCCGCAATGCGGGCAGACAAACACGCTCATGTTTTCAATGATGCCGAGTACGGGCACATTGACCTTCTCGAACATGGCGATGCCTTTTTTCGCATCCAGCAGGGCGATATCCTGCGGTGTAGTGACGATGACGGCGGCGGTGACCGGCGCCTGTTGCGTCAGCGTCAACTGCGCATCGCCCGTGCCTGGTGGCAGGTCGACGATCAAATAATCCAACTCACCCCAATTTACATCGTTCAGCAGTTGGGAGAGTGCGCCCGCCACCATGGGCCCGCGCCAGATCATGGCGTCTTCCTCCCTGACCAGATAACCGATGGACATGGTGCGGACATGAAAGTTTTCCAGCGGCAACATCTTTTTCTCCACCACCTGTGGTTGGCGGCCCGCCAGACCCATCATGCGCGGAATGGAGGGGCCGTAG
>QIFG01000035.1 GCA_003228735.1 Zetaproteobacteria bacterium | reverse complement strand
GAAAAACGCTGGGCTACAGAACACCCCATGAAGTGTTCTTCAATACCACATCGCGACTCACCGATGTTGCACTTGGCAGTTGAATCCGCCTCTCTTACGTGGGAGTTAAGGCTCTGCAAATATACCTGTTGAAAAATCATATCGAATGGGTTTACATTTTGCATGATCATCCCACCTACTGCTGGAGGTGGCGATATAGTCATTGTGTATATACAACCAGCTTCGACAACTTCACGTTGTACTGAATTTTTCGTTTGATTTATGCGCGCCCGAACGCCATCAGAATGTGTTCTTCCCCATTCATCAAGTAGCTGTAGAAAGCTATTTAGTTTCTCAATTCTGTCGTCTGCGTCTGGTATCATTTTTTATTGCCTAACTTGGTAATACGTGTACTTGATTTTCCATGTATTACCCCCCTATATACGCCCTTGTTTTCCGTCATATCTCATATTAAATTGCAAACAAGGAGCCAGCATGCCGCGTTATCCATTGAGGGGCAATCAGGATGCCAGGTTTCGCCCTAAGGCTGTTCGGCTGATGGATCAGGTGGCATACCAAATGCGACGGAGTCCAAAACGGTCTAGATTGTACGGATGTTGATCCGTTTACTACTTGCAGGCCTTGTCTTCCTGGGTCTGGCATGTCCCGTCCATGCAGCAGATGACCCTGAAGCGCAGGCCGTCATCGAAAAGCTCGACCGGCTGCTGCGTTCGGATACCAATCAGGCGCGCTACTCCATGCGCGTGGAAACCCCGTCCTGGCAGCGTGATATCCGTATGGACAGCTGGGACGATCGGCCGAACGACAGCTTCTTTATCCGTATCCTGAGTCCCAAGAAAGACAGGGACACAAGCTTTCTCAAGGTCGGCCCGAATCTGTGGATGTATATCCCGAAGCTGGAACGTGATATCCGCATTCCGCCTTCGATGATGCTGTCCTCGTGGATGGGGTCGGATTTCACCAACGATGATCTGGTCAAATCCTCATCCATTGTCGAGGATTACACGCACCGGATTATCGAGCGTACGGACAAGGTGCTGGTGGTGGAATCCCTGCCGAAACCTGAGGCGCCGGTCGTATGGGGGAAACTGGTTCACCGGATAATGGCCGATGGCATGCCCATTGAGGCCGAGTATTTCGATGAACATGGCAAGTTGATACGGCGCATGGCCTTCGAGGCGGTGCGTAACATGGGCGGCAGGCGCATTCCCACACGCTGGGTTATGCAGCCGATGAACAAGCCCGGCAAAAAAACCATCATGATCATCGAGAGCATTGCCTTCGATATTCCCATTCCCGCCGAAACCTTTGAGCGGGCAAACCTGAAGAGGAAGCGGTAGGCGGATGCTATTGTCCATGGCCTGGCGGAATGTCCTGCGCAACCTGCGCCGCAGCCTGTTGACGGTTATCGGTATTGCTGTGGGCCTGGCTGCTTTACTGTTCCTGTGGGGATTTAATGACGGCTCCCATAATCGCATGATGCTGAATATTCAGGAGGCCCTGCTCGGCAGCCTGCAGGTGCATAAACAGGGTTTTTTCAAACATCCGCGGCTCAGCGATCACATCGCCAATTCGGCTGAGATCACGCGTGTATTCGATGAGGCGGGTATTGCCCGCTGGAGCACGCGATTACAGACCTTTGCCCTGGCCGCAGGCGATGACACCTCAGCCGGCGTCATGATGATGGGGCTCGATCCCGAGCGCGAACTGCTGGTGACCAGGCTTGCCGGCAAGGTCGGCCGTGGAAGGTTCCTGCAGGCCGGGGATGGCAATGTCTGCCTGCTCG
Source organism: Zetaproteobacteria bacterium (assembly GCA_003228735.1). Taxonomy (GTDB): domain Bacteria; phylum Pseudomonadota; class Zetaproteobacteria; order Mariprofundales; family Mariprofundaceae; genus SZUA-181. The sequence goes on along the minus strand of QIFG01000035.1, from coordinate 54,044 downwards.
GCGCGCGCGCGGCCCGTAATCTGGATGTGGAAATCGGTGATGAGGTTGTGCTGCTGTCGCAGGATCGCTTCGACAGTCTGGCCGCCGAACGTTTTCGGTTGATCGGCATTCTTGATTCCGGGGAGGTTGGCATTGACCGGGGCCTGGTCATCGTGCCGATTGCCGCAGCGCAAGAGATGCTGTCCATGCAGGGGCGTATTACCGGTGTCGTCGCCCTGATCGACAAAAACAGCCTTGATGACCGCGCTTTGCAATTACAAACTGCCCTGAAAGGGCGTGGCTTCGAAGTGCTGCGCTGGTTTGATATGTTCCCGATCATGAAGGAGTGGGTGCGCCTCGATAACGCCTTTTTCTACATCTTTATCGGCATCGTGTTGATGATAGTGGTGGCCGGTGTGCTGAACACGGTGCTGGCTTCGATGCTCGAACGTACGCGTGAGTTCGGCATTCTCATGGGGCTCGGCGTCAAAGGCTTCCAGATCGGTATCATGGTCATGCTTGAATCCGCCATGCTGGGCATTGCCGGCGTGGCAACCGGTACGGCGGCCGGTTTGGGCCTGGTCTGGGCATACGGACGCATCGGCATCGACCTTTCCGACATGATGGAATCGATCAAGCGCTTTTATGTCGATCCCGTCATCTATACCGAAATCGATACGGATCATCTGCTTATTACCGTCAGCGTGCTGCTGCTGGGCACCATCATCGCAGCGGCTTATCCGGCCTGGCGGGCCACGCGCCTGGAGCCGGTTGAGGCCATCCGCCATGTTTAGTTCTCCGTCCCAGACATATCTTACGCTTCAGCGCGCCTGGACGGGAACTGCGGCAGAAGATTTTACCGCAGAGGACGCAGGGGTTCGTAGAGATAGAACCAAAGATATGATTTTCTTTTTCCTTAACCGTTCTTCCCTTGTGACTCGGGCTTTCAACCCTCGGGGCTTGCGTCCCGCCCTTGCGGGCGTCCAAACGGCTCCCGCCTTTTTGTGCGAACCTCTGCGTCCTCCGCGGTGTGTCACATGAAACAACGAGGAACCAGAAAAAGCGGCCTGTCACTTGGCGCCTATGCCCTGCTGGGCTTGAGAAACCTGTGGCGCAATCCCAAGCGTACGGGGCTGACGCTGGCCGCCTTTATCGTGGGCATCGGTTCTCTGACGTTTCTGGTGGCCATTGATGACGGCTGGCTGTTCAATATGAAGGACAACTTCATCCTGACCCAGACCGGTCATGTGCAGGTGCACAGGCAGGGTTTCGAGGATTCCCGCCACGTTCAGGATTACATCAAGAAGCCGGACGAGGTGGTGCGCCTGCTTGAAGGCGATGTGCGTATCCAGGCGGTGAGTCAGCGCGTACGCATTTCGGGCCTGGCCTCGGTGGCCGGAGCCAGCACCGGCGTGCAGGTGATGGGCATTGACCCAAGAGCTGAAGCAAAGCTCAGCCGCCTGTCCACGTTTGTGCGCAAGGGTGCATGGTTGACGAGGGACGATAAGCGCGGCCTGCTGCTTGGGGTGACGCTGGCCGAGCATCTGCATGCCGGTCTGGGGACAAGATCGTATTGATGGCGCAGTCTCCGAGCGGCGATCTGGTATCCGAGGCGTTCCGGCTTCGGGGAGTTCTGCAATCCGGCGCGCCTGCTGTGGACCAGTCCCTGGCGCTGATTCCGCTGTCCATGGCGCAGCAGTGGCTCGATATCGGTGAGGGCGTTACCGATGTCGTGATTCGTGTCTTCGAGCACGATATGGCGGATGGCGTTCAGGCCGACTTGCAGCAGCATTTGTCAGCGGATCAGTACGAGGTGATGCGCTGGGTCGATATCGATCCGATGATCCAGCAGTGGACGGAGATGGCCGACGCCAGCACGTATTTTATCCTGATGATTGTGGTTGGCATTGTGCTGGTTGAGGTGCTGAATACGATGCTGATGAGCATGCATGAACGAATTCGCGAATTCGGCCTGATGGAAGCGGTCGGCACCGGCAAGCTGCAACTGTTTGCGATGATGATGTGGGAAACGGTCATTCTGGTGATGATCGGCAGTCTGCTGGGGTATCTGCTGGGCGCTGCCGTGTCGCTGCATTATGCCGGAGTCGGCATCAACATCTCCGATTTTTCCGAAGCCTTCACCTTCATCTACATGGACCCGGTCGTGCATCCGATCCTGACGGTTAACAGCGCTGCCAGGATCATCGGTGTGACCCTGGCCGCAGCCCTGCTGGCCGGCCTGTACCCGGCCTGGCGGGCAACACGGCTGAATCCTGTGTCTGCCATGCGGGAGGTTTGATATGGCGCTGATTGAGGCCAAAGGGCTGTGCAAGCATTACCAGCTTGGGGAGGTCGAGGTCGCCGCCCTGAATGGTGTCGATATTGATCTTGATGCGGGCAGTTTTGCGGTTGTAGCCGGGCGTTCGGGTTCCGGCAAGACCACCCTGCTCAATATGATTGGCGCTCTGGATATGCCGGATGCAGGCGTGGTGCGAATTCAGGGCGAGGATTTCCTGAATCTTTCCAGGGATGCCCGCGCCGAGTTTCGGCTCAGGCATATCGGTTTCATCTTCCAGGCATACAACCTGATTCGCGTGCTTTCGGCGCGCGAGAATGTGGCTTATGTGTTGCAGTTGCAGGGGATGAACAAGCGTGAGCGGCTTGAAATAGCCGATGGTCTGCTGGCAGAGGTGGGGCTTGCCGACCTTGGCGACAGGCGGCCGGATCAGCTATCGGGCGGTCAGCAGCAACGTGTGGCTGTGGCCCGTGCGCTGGCTTCAAAGCCGGATATCGTGCTGGCCGACGAGCCGACGGCGAACCTTGATACGCAGACAGGAGGAGAGTTGATCGATCTCATGCAGGGCCTGAACCGTGAGCATGGCGCCACCTTTCTGATTGCCTCGCATGATCCGATGGTCATTGAAACAGCAGGGCAGGTCGTGCAGATGCAGGATGGCCGTATTGTGGAGCATGCATGACGCTGGCCTGGTGATTGGCAATGGAGAGGCCCTGCTCGCCTGACTTTGCATGCGTGCCATATCTGGTGTTTAATGCTACGGACACGGACATCCCGGTTGTTCCGGGATGACCAGACAGGTTTCGGAGTGGAGGGAGAGCCGATGAAACGAGCAGGCCTGATTGCTGTTTCCATTATCGTCATAGGGAGCGCCCATACCTTTCCTGCCGTTGCCCATGGCCAGGGCGCAGATTCGACTCAACAGAGGATTAACGCACTGGAGCAGCGTGTAAAAGAACTGGAACAAAGATCGGGCCAATCCAAGCAAACCATGTCTTCATCTCAATGGGGGCGAACGTCCCAATCCGAGCCGGGAGCGCCTTCATCTCAGTGGGGACGGAAATCCCAATCGGGCTGGGGAGGGGCAGCCATGGCGCCAGGGGCGTGGGGAAATCTCAATAATGGCATGACCAAAGCCGAGGTCACAAGAATGCTTGGCAAACCAAGTGCAACGGATGCTACGAACCCGAAGTCAGTGAAATACCTTTACCCGCAGGGCGCGTCCGTCACTTTTGATTCCACGGGCCGGGTTTTCCGCTGGCAGCGGCCGTCTGCGAGCCCGGACAAATCAGTCCAGCCCTGGAATAAACAATCCAACGGTTGGGGAACATCTGCTCAGGAGCGGAATACTCAACCCCGAAGTTGGGGCATGCCCGCCCAGAATCAGAATATCCGGCCTCACAGTTGGAGCACGCCTGCCCAGAGCCGGAATGCACCGCCAAAAAGCTGGAGTGCTCAACCGCAGAGCCGTAGTGGACAATCGCAGTCCTGGGGTTCACCGGCTCAGAATCAGAATGTTTCGCCCCAGTATAAGAACATCCGACCTCAAGGCTCTCAGAATCAACAGTCTCAGGGTTGGGGTGTGCGACAACAGGATCGGGATGTGCCGCCTCAGTATCAGAACATCCAGCCCCAAGGCTCTCAAAATAAACAGTCTCAGGGCTGGAATGCGCAACAACGGGATCGGGGCAGAAACTGGAACCAATCTTCTCAGAGTTGGGAGGATACCTGGGACGAGCCATGAGCCAGAGTGGAAATGCCCGTTTCAGATAGTCCTCTGGGCAAGAGTTAGAAAATAACTACCAACATTGACCTTTATCGACGTGTGCGCCGTTCTGGCGTTCTGGTCTTTCTGCTGGTTTTGTTCTGGCAGGGTCACCTTGATGCGGCGGAACCGGCTGTGTCAAGCACATTCGGCGGCAGTTATAAAAACCTGCTGTTTCATTCCACGGACACGGCAGGCACATCACTGACAACCGATCTGAACCGCCTGCGCCTGACCTGGGATGGCTCGGCATCCGTACTGTCCTGGTATGCGGCCTATGATCATGAACTGCTCTACGGCGAACTGGTTTCCAGCCCGGATTTTACGGCAGTGGCGAATCTGCCGGAGCCTACCTGGCTCGATGCAAAAAGCAGGATCAGCGATGGCAGCCGGCATGATTGGCCGCACAGGCTGTACCGGGGCTGGCTGCGCCTTGATGCCGGCAATGTGCAGCTAACGGCAGGAAGGCAGAGGATTGCCTGGGGCACGGGACGCATCTGGAATCCGGCCGACCGTTTCAATCCGGTCGATCCGACAGCGCTGGAGCCATCAGAGAAGACCGGCGTGGATTCGCTGTTTGCCGAATATCGATACAGTGGATTCGGCGCTGTCCAGTTCGTGGCGGCCCCCGGCAAGGCCAGTCACAATGTGTCGCACAAGCTGGCCGTAAGAATCAGGGACACCATTGGCGAGACGGATGTTTCGATGACAGTGGGGAAAATTGGGGTGGAACGCGTGCTCGGCGGCGATGTGGCCGCCAATGTCGCAGATGGAACATTCAGGGTCGAAGCCATGCAGGCCTGGCCGAAGGGCGGCAAGGCCTATGCCCAAGCCTCGATTGGCTATGACTATACCCTGAGCAACGATGCCTTTCCGGAGGGGCTGTATCTGCTGGTTGAATATTTTTACAACGGCGCACCGGGTGCGGCTCCCGTTCTTGCGCCGGTGGACAGACTGTATTCGCTGGCCCGGCATGCGGCCGCCTTTTCAGCCGGTTATGACATCACACCGCTGTGGCGGCTGGACGGCACGGTGATCTGGGATGCGAGTGACAACAGCCGGTTTTTCCTGCCGAATCTGACCTGGTCGGCCAGCGAGAATCTAGATATCAGCCTGTTTGCCCTGCTTTTTGGCGGCAAACAAGTAAGTGAATTCGGGCGTCGAAACAATCTCTATGCACTACAGGCCGAGATTTACTTCTAGCTCCAAGTATAAAGTGCAGACTCCTAGCCCGGACTATTCACAAATGTACTCGCGCCCTCGCTTGCTCCTTGCTCCGCAAAGGATTTTATTCTCGGCCTCACGTACTTACCAGTACGCATCGACCTTCACAATTCGGCAGGATGGCCGAATTGGGCGCCCAAAGGGCGGGCCCGAGGCACAGGATTGTGCCGAGTCAAAAAATCCTTTGCGAATCAATGCCCGGCGCACAAAAAGGCGGAACGCCGTTTGGACGCCCGCAAGGGCGGGGCGCAAGCCCCGAGGGCTGAATGCCCGAGTCCATCATCGCAGCACTTTATTGAATAGGCCGGGCTAGATCGCACTCTTTCAAACGGGATGCCCGCCGTCACGGGCTCACCAATGTCGCCGACGTGACCCAGAGGATCATGCTATTGATCGGGCAAACTTCACACCATTGACTGTTCGGTCTTCTCCAGCGCGGTATTCCACCTTACCCTTCCGCGCTGACTCCATGTTTTTTCACTACGCAAACCTGTTGTTAAGCTAAATTGGGTGTTGATCGCCCTAGGCAGGGGATCACACGCCGAGCAGCCGGCGTAGGTGCGGTACGTTGACCCGGCTAACCGGAATTTTCTCCTCGGTGTTTCCCGCCATGGAAATCACGAACTGCTCGTCGTGGCGGAGCACTGCGCACGCATGGGCGAGATTGATGATGTAGCTGCGATGGACTCGTACAAAGCAGTCCTGTGGCAGGCGTGACTCCAATTGGCTCAAGGACAGGCTGCAGAAATAGTGCTTGCCGTTAGCGCAGGCCAGGGTGTAGTGGCCATCGGCCCGGAGGAATGCCACCTCGCCGAGGTCCAATAATGCGATGCGGCCATGCATGGACACCGGCAGCTTGAAGAGCCTGCGCCCGGCGGGGCTTTTTCCGCCGGGCGGCTCCTGCACCGCCGGGTGCGAGGTCAGGTCGGTGATGTCGCAGAGGATCAGGCAATAGCCGCCAATCCCTTTGGCATCATGAAGCTGGATCATGCGCAGTTGCAGGACCGTGTCCGGCACGTTGATGAGCATCGAGGCGTAGCCGGATGCGTCTTCATTGTGCGACTGCTGCAGCAGCCATTCGATCTTGCTGCGGGAATGCTCGGAGTGCACCGACTGTATGGTCTTGCCCAAGCTTTCGCGCAAGCGTTCCGTACCCAGAACTGCGGCTGCGGTGCCGCTGAAGCTGACCACCCGGTGATCGCGGTCGAGCATCACCATGCCGATCGGCAGTCGGTTCAGGATGTCCTGTTGCTGTGACATATCCAATTTCCTCTCAGATGATGGCACCCGCCTCGACCGCTCCCGCTGCGGTTCGGGTAGCCATTCCCCCGTTCGTGCGCCGGTTTCGCTGTTCGTGAAATTGTGGTTTCCGCCTATGCCTTCATTGCAATAGACTTAATGCGGAAACAGTACCCTAGCCGGGGCGATGATGCACATCCCGGTTGGACAATCAACCGGCGGGCACCGATCTCCGGCCAGCACGGAGCGCGAGATGTCCACGTTACAGGAGGAGGACGAATGGACAAAGCCATTTTCACCTTCATCGACAGATGCGTCGCCTGCAAGGGTTGCGAGATCGCCTGCGCAGTCGAGCACTCCCGGGCCAAGAGCCTGTTCGGCGCCCTCGCCGAAAGCCCGCACCCGCGGCCGCGGGTGCGTGTCGAGAACGCCGGCGTGCACAGCTATCCGGCGCGCTGCATGCATTGCGAGGACGCCGCCTGCATCGCCGCCTGCCCGATGGGCGCGATGACCCGCAACGCGGCGACGAACGCCGTCTATGTTGATGAAAGCAAGTGCATCGGCTGCTGGATGTGCGTCATGGTCTGTCCCTTCGGCAGCGTCAGCGCCGATCCGGTGGCGAAGAAGGCGTTCAAGTGCGACCGCTGCCCGGACAGGACGGCGCGCGGCGAAGACCCGGCCTGCGTCGCCGCCTGCCCGACGCGGGCCATGATTTACGCAACGCCGGAAGAACTGGCCGCCCACCGGCGCCAGGCCACTGCCATGAACGCAGCCGGCAAGCCCGTTGCCCGCGTTGCCGGCAACGTCGATTTGTGGAGAAGTCTGAAGGGAGGAACCCAGAAATGAATAACGTCGTCACCCCCGCTGCCGAAAAACAACTGCTGGAAATCGCCCGTAGCAAAGGCTTGGAAACGGGCCGCGACCGGCTCGCCGTGATGAAGCCGCAATGCGGTTTCGGCGAACTGGGCACCTGCTGCCGCATCTGCTACATGGGGCCGTGCCGCATTGATCCCTTTGGCGACGGCCCGAAGAAAGGCGTGTGCGGCCTTTCCCCCGACACCATGGTGGCGCGCAATCTGCTGCGCGAGGCAGTGGGCGGCGCGGCCTCCCATGTCGGCCACGCCCGTCATCTGCTGCTGACGCTGCGCGATGCTCTGAACGGGGAGGCGCCCTACGAGATTCGCGGCGAAAAACGGCTTTTTGCCCTGGCGGAATTGTTCGGCGTCCCCACCAAGCGTCGCTCGGCCAAGGACGTCTGCCGCGACCTGGTCGACATCGCCCTGCAGGATTTCGGGCGGCAGGACGGCAAGCCGAACAACTGGCTGAGCAAGCGCGCCCCGGCCATGGAGCAGGAAATGTGGGAGAAGCTCGGTCTTCTCTACTCCAACCCGCACAACGAAATCGAGACGGCGATGCACGCCTCGTCCATGGGCAACGACGCCGACCCCGTCACCCTGCTTCTGCGCACGCTGAAGATCGGCTTGGTCGACGGCTGGAGCGGGCTCGCCCTGTGCACCGACGTGCAGGACATCCTGTTCGGCACGCCGCAGGTGACGACGGTCGAATCCAATGTTGGCGTGCTTGAGGGAAACAGCGTTAATATCGCCGTGCATGGCCACAACCCGGTGCTCTCCGAAAAAATCATGGAGTGGGCGGGCAAACTGGACAAGGAGGCGGTAGCCGCCGGCGCCGACCGCATCAACCTCGTCGGCGTGTGCTGCACCGGCAACGAACTGAGCATGCGCCACGGCGTGCCGCTGGCTGCGCACAATGCGCAGTCGGAGCTGGTCCTGGCCACCGGCGCGGTCGACTGCATGGTCGTCGATATCCAGTGCATCTGGCCGTCGCTGCCGCAACTGGCCAAGTGCTTCGACACCGCCTTCATCACCACCGACGAGATGGTGCATATCCCGGGCGCACGGCACATCGAATTCGAACCGCATCACGCCAACGAGAGCGCCCAGGAAATCGTCCGGGCTGGCATCGAGGCCTTCGCCAAGCGCAAGGGCAAGCAGGTCGACATCCCCAAGCTCAAGACCACGGCCGTGGTCGGGCTCTCGCTCGAAGCCATTGTCGGCATCCTGTCCAAGGTGGATGCGAAAGACCCGCTCAAGCCGGTGATCGACAATGTCGTCAATGGCAACATTCTCGGCTTTGCCGGCATCGTCGGTTGCGCCAGCATCAAGTTCCGCGACGGCGCCATGACCGAGAAAATGATCAAGGCGCTTTTGGCAAACAACGTACTGGTGGTGACCACCGGCTGCATCGCCCACATTTGCGCCCAGGACGGCCTGCTCACCTCGGAGGCGACCGGCAAGTACTGCGGCGACGGCCTCAAGGCGGTGCTCACCGCGCTGGGACAGGCCGCCGGCCTTGGCGGCCCGCTGCCGCCGGTGTGGCACATGGGTTCCTGCGTCGATAATTCGCGCATCGTCGACCTGCTCGGCGCGGTGGCCAGTCGCCTCGGCGTAAAAATCAGCCAGTTGCCTGCGGTGGGTTCGGCACCGGAGTTGGTGCAGGAGAAGGCCATTTCCATCGGTTGCTCCTTCCTCGCTCTGGGTACGCCGCTGCATGTGGCCCCGGCGCCGCGCATACTCGGCAGCCAAGTGGTGACCAAGGTGCTGACCGAGGACTTGGTTAATATCACCGGCGCCAAGGTCTTCGTCGAGTGCGACCCGGAGAAGGCCGCGGCCGGCGTGATCGAAATCATCAAGGAAAAGCGCGCCGCGCTGGGCCTGTGAAAGCGCCGGCATGAAGATCGTCATCATCGGCAACGGCCCGGCGGCGGTTGCCGCCGCCGAGGCGGCACGCGAACTCGACGGACATTGCGGGATCACGATGATCTCGAAGGAAGCGGTGCCCTTCTATTCGCCCTGCCCGCTGGCCGAGTACGTGGAAGCCAGTGTGCCGCGCGATCACCTGTTCCTGCGCGACGAGAAGTTCTATCGCGACCAGGACATCACGACATTCTTCGGCCACCCGGCGACGGCGATCGGCACAACGGCCCGACGCGTCACCGTCGGCAGCGGGAGCGATGCCGCCGAACTGCCCTATGAACGCCTGCTCATCGCCTCCGGCGCCCGCGCCATCATGCCGCCGATTCCCGGGCTCGCCGGCACGCCCGGCGTGTTCGCCCTGAAGACCCTCGCCGATGCCGACGGCATCGTTGCCCGCCTGCCGGCGGCGCGGCGCGCCGTGGTCATCGGCTCCGGCTTCATCGGCCTCGAGGCCGCCCAGGCCCTGGTACGGCGCGGGTTGGCGGTGACCGTGGTCGAGGCGCTCAGCCAGGTGCTACCGCAGATGCTGGACGCGGAGATGGCGGCGCTGGTGGAGACGCGACTGCGCGATCACGGCGTCGACGTGCGCGTCAACAGCCCGGCCGAGGCTGTGCTCGGCGGGCAAGCCGGCGTTTCCGCCGTACGTGTCGGCGGACAGGAAATTCCTTGCGATCTCGTTGTCTGCGCTGTCGGCGTGCGCCCCGATCTCTCGCTGCTGGCAGGCAGCGGCATCTCCACGGCGACCGGAATACTGGTGAACGAGTTCATGGAAACGAACCAGCCGGATGTCTATGCCGCCGGCGACATCGTCGAAGGCTTCGATCGCCAGGGGCAACGCCGGGTGCTGCCGATCTGGCCCAACGCCGTCAATGGCGGCCGTATCGCCGGCGGCAACATGGTGGCCGCGCGAACCCGTAGTTTTCGCGGACTCGACGGCATCAACGTGGTGCGCATCTTCGACCTGCCGGTCGCCTCTTTCGGCAGCTCGGCGGGCGAACGCAGCCTGCGCTACGCAGGCAACGGTATCCTGAAGAAGTTAAGCCTGAGCAGCGGCAGGGTGGTCGGCGCACAATTCTTCGGCGACGTGAATGCGACCGGGCTGTACCACGAACTGATGAACAAGGGCGTCGATGTAGGCTCCTTCGAGAGCGAACTGCTGTCTCCCGGTTTCGGCTACGGATGCCTGATCCCGCGGCCGCCGTTGCCGACGCGGTTGGCGGCATGAAGATCGCCATCACCGGCAAGGGTGGCGTCGGCAAGACCACGCTGACCAGCCTGTTGGCCTACCACTATGCCGGCCGCGGCCGTTCTGTGCTGGCCATTGACGCCGACCCATCTCCCTGCCTCGGTGCGGCGTTGGGCTTCCCGGCGGACAAGATGCTCGAACTAACGCCCATCGCGGAAATGCGGGATCTGATCGCCGAACGCACCGGATCGAGCTTGGGCGAGGTGGCGGGTAATTTCTTCAAGCTCAATCCACGGGTGAGCGACCTGCCGGACCGATTTTCCGAGGAGCACAACGGCATCCGGCTGCTGCTGCTGGGCGCCGTGCAGCAGGGTGGAGCCGGCTGCATCTGCCCGGCGAGCGCGTTGCTCAAACAACTGGTGCAGCATGTCGTGCTGCAATGCGACGAGGTCGTGCTGCTCGATCTCTATGCCGGCGTCGAGCATCTGGGGCGGGGCACCGCGGAAGCGGTGGATGTGATGCTGGCGGTAGCGGAGCCGACTCACCGCAGCATGCGCACGGTGGAGCAGATCAGAGTGCTTGCTGCGGATATTGGTATCGAGAATCTGCTGCTCGTCGGCAACAAAGTGGGCAGCGAGGCCGACCGGCGCTTCTTCGCGGAAAACGCACCGGGCATACCGCTGATCGGCTGCCTCGACGCCTCGCCCGAAGCGATTGCAGCCGACCGTAGCGGGCAGGTCTTGTACGCACTCGATCGACAGTTGGCGATGGACGTTGCCGCCATCGCCGACAGCATTGAAAGCGCGCTGGCCGGCACCGGACAGGCTGAGGAAAGGAGGTACGACCATGTGTGACGGTTGCGGTTGCGATAAGCCGAAAAACGGCGCGCCCGATGACGAGGCCCGGCGTGCCCGCCAGAAGGACGGAGGCTGGCATATCCATGCCGACGGGACGGCCCATTGCCACGATCATCACGATATCCCCTCCCCCCACCTCTTCGACGACACTGTTTTTCGGGCTGCCGCGAAGCCGGTGCTGCCGCAGCCCGGCCCAGAACTCCAAGACGGCAAGGACGGTGGAACGGAGGCCGGCGCTTATGAAGGTTTTACAAAATCTTCAAAGCGGCAGGATGCTTTTCGGAACGGAACATCCGAACCAACGGTGATGCCTGAAGAATCAACTGGTTTGAAGTCTTGGCACGAATCCCCGTTAGGATGAATTAAGCTTTCCTCATAAGCGCGCAGTAGATGCCCATGGATACTCTGCCCAACGATTGGCTGGCACTGATGCTGTTGGTGTTCACGCTCGGCGTTAAGCACGGCCTCGATGCCGACCATCTCGCCACCATCGACGGCCTGACCCGCTTTAACGCGCGCCAGAATCCGAAACTCGCGCGCTGGTGCGGCGCGCTCTTTTCGCTCGGTCACGGTGCGGTGGTGATTGTCATCGCGCTGGCCGTCGGCTCGGTGGCGCAGCGCTGGGCTGTGCCGGAGTGGCTGGAGGATTTCGGCGCCTGGATATCCATCACTTTCCTTGCTTTGCTTGGGGCCTTGAATCTCGTGGCGGTACTGACAACGCGGCCCAACGAAGTCGTGCAGACAGTGGGCCTCAAGGGCCGCTTCTTCGCGCGTCTGCAGCGTACCGGCAACCCCGCGCTGATCGCGCTGGTCGGCGCCTTTTTCGCCTTCTCCTTCGATACCATGAGTCAGACGGCTCTGTTCGCTTTCACCGGCATGCAGTTCGGCGGTGTGGCGCACGCGCTCACGCTGGGCCTGCTCTTCATGCTCGGCATGATGCTGACGGACGGCATCAACGGCCTGTGGATCTCGCGCCTGATCCGCCGCGCCGACCGCATCGCCTGCGTTGCCTCGCGCGTGATGGGGCTGGCCGTGGGCGGATTGTCCCTGCTGGTGGCCGGCTTCGGCATCGCGAAGTACGCTTCGCCGGAGGTCGCCGCCTGGGTCGACGGCAAGGAGCTCGCCTTCGGCCTTTCTTTCATCCTCGTCGTTGCGCTGAGCTTCTTCTTCGCCCTGCGCCTCGCCCGCACTGGCGGACCGACGAAGGCTTGGTCGTCCTCGCTCTAATTCTGGCAAGGCCTATGCTCAAGCCTCGATTGGCTATGACTATACCTTGAGCAACGATGTCTTCCCGGACGGATTATACCTGCTTGCCGAATACTTTTACAATGGTGCACCTGGTACGGCTCCTGTTCTTGCACCGGTGGACAGACTGTATTCTCTGGCCAGGCATGCCATCGCCCTTTCAGCCGGCTACGATATCACGCCGCTGTGGCGGCTGGCCGGCACGGTGATTTGGGATGCGAGCGACAATAGCCAATTCTTTCTGCCGAGCCTGAGTTGGTCGGCTGCCGAGAATATTGATGTCAGCCTGTTTGCACTGCTGTTTGACGGCAAACAAGAAAGCGAATTCGGTCGAAGGGAAAACCTCTATGCCCTGCAGGCAGAGGTCTATTTCTAAAGTAGTACGGCGAGTTTCATCCCGTGAAACTTATTCCAGCTTGCAGCTGTAAACCGTGTAGTTAGCGCCGCATTTCATGGGTTTGCCGATCTTGCCCGTCTGCACGCCATTTGCCGTATGGATTTCAATACATACATCTTGAGCCATATCCATTCCAACAGTCCAGATTCCCAGCTTGTTTTCTGAAATGTTTTCCACAAAAGCGGCAAAGTCTTTCGGGGCCTCGGTTGAAAGCAGGCTGCTCGTGATGCGTGCGTGCCTGATTTCTCCATTCTTCAACTTGGCAAGGCCGATGCGTGCAACGTTGTTGGCCTCCATCTCATACCAGCATACGGTGCACAGTGAACGGTCGAGCTCCTTCCAGTCTTTTGAGCCCGTCTCGGCGCGCGTTAAGGCAATGACATAGACAAGGTCGCTGACCACAAACCGGGAGGGCGCTGTTTTGGCATCCGAAGGCATTTTTTCGAGGCAATAACCTCCTTCGGAAACGTCCACGGCCAGCCAGATGCCCGCCTCGCCCGTATTAGCGCTCTGCAGGATAAAGGGGGAGCGTTGCTTATTTTCGGCCAGCGTAGACATTACCTGTCCCACATCCTCCTCGATCTGGATGTATATGGCGGGGCTGGGAGGTTTGCGCTCATAGATGCGTTTTTTTTCCCGCATCATGTCTATCACCGCTAGCCCGGACACCATGGATCTATTCAGCTTTTCGCTGACGAAGGCATATTCATCGTGATAATGGCTGGCCGACTTCCCCATGAGACTTTGCGCACTTTTCATTTCTTCGATGAGCTTGGTCACGAGCAGGTCCAACTCACAGAGAATGATGTCGTCATGAGTTGTCTCATTGAGTCTGAGACTTTTCCGTGGTGGCAAATGGGGTTTCTGGACATCGGCGATCAGTGCAAAGCCCAGGGCTTCGATGTGTGAATCCCTCGGAATGAAGCGGACGTCAATCAAATGATCTTCGTGCATGTTCTCCTGGATGGTGTCAATCACCGTATCCTGATCGATTACGGTCATGGCCCTGGTGCGCATCGAGCGAATGATCTCATGCAGGGCAATTTGCTGGCGTAAGATGTGGGCTCCTTCTGTCCCTTCGAGATTGAACTTGCCAGTCAACTCCAGCCCGATTTTTGCCAGTGACAGTGTTTCCCGGATACCGATAAGTGAAGTGCGCCTGTACTGCCGTGCGGTTTTGCGCAGGGTGCGGGTTGCCAGTGTCATGGCCATGGCGGCCAGCTCAGCCAGAGGCGGCGCAAGCTCCTGATCTTTCAATGCGTGCCTGTACAGCACCTCGATGGCCACCTTGTAGGAGTTGAGAACCTCAGGAACCAGATCATCATCGAGTATTTCCATGCAATCCGTGAACATGTCCATGACTTCGAGCCGAAAGTTAAATGGCACACGCGAATTTGCGTTTAGTTTTTTCAGGTAGTTTTTAAGCTTGGATTTCAGCCGGGGATCGACCTCGTCCCTGGCCTGAGACTTGTATTCTGAAAGTAGCTGCTTGATTTCCTCGCGGGACTTGGAAATACGCTCATTCGATATCTCCAGCTTGCCCAATTTTGAGGCTACGGCCAATAAACCCTTACCAAGCCCTTCAATGTGAGCCATCGCGTTTTCTCCCGCTGATTTTACTATCCATTAGCAAACAGAAACAGACTGACAGATCACCGCCCCGGACCACTGGTCTGCGGTTTATGCTTCGAATTTCGCTTGTGCCGTTTGTTTCCATTGCGCGCATTATCGGTTGAATTGTTGGAACCGGCAAGCGCCACAGGGTTTATGGAAGCCATGAAAGCAACGGCCGGCAATGAAGTGAATAATTTATGCGGCATATTCACCCTCCGGATTATGGGCGCCGATACCAAGTGAAAATGAACACCTCCACCAGAAAACAAAGCGGATGTTTAGCGGGGCAGCAGCCCGTCGTACGGCACACCATGGCGCGGTTCGGCCATCATGTTTGCCACGGTATTCAGTCAAGTTTCGTAATGTGCGGTCTGTTTGTGCGCGGCAGCATCCTCGGCGTTTGCATAGGCTTCATACGGCACGAAGCGCAACAGGGATGTCTTAAAGGTTTGCAAAATCGCCACTGAGTGGCTATATATACGCCATGTACCGGCGAAATACCCTGGAAAGTATACAGGCCGCACTGGCTGACACGCCGGTTGTGTTGCTCAATGGCGCCCGTCAGGTTGGAAAAAGCACATTGGCGCAACAGCTACTGAAAGAGCATGGCGGTCAATATGTCACCCTGGATGACGCGGCGACATTAGCTGCCGCCCGCAGCGATCCGAAAGGGTTTCTTCAAGGCATTCAGGGCATGGCGGTGATTGATGAGGTGCAACACGCCCCCGCGCTTTTTCCGGCTATTAAACAGGCTGTGGATGAAGACCGCCGTCCCGGGCGATTCCTGCTGACAGGCTCGGCCAATGTGCTGCTGCTGCCGGGTATCTCGGAATCACTGGCAGGACGTATGGAAATCATCACTTTGATGCCCTTGTCGCAAGGAGAAATCCTGGGCGTGCGGGATAATTGGGTGGACAGGACATTTGATCCTGAGTCATTACCAGTAACCAGCATAAGGGCGGATGCTCCGGTGCATTCGCTTATGTTGCGCGGCGGGTTTCCAGAGGCAATAGCGCGAAAAATCACCTCGCGCCGTTCAGCGTGGTTTCGTTCCTATGTGAATACGATGTTGCAACGGGATGTGAGAGAGCTTGCCAATATCGAAGGATTGGTGGAGATGCCGCGCCTATTGTCATTGCTCGCGGTTCGCACTTCAGGTCTGCTGAACATGGCGGAGCTGTCACGCTCAACAGGTATTGCGCATAGTACGCTCCGGCGCTATCTGGCAATGTTGGAAACTGCTTTTTTGTATCAACCCCTGCCGGCATGGTCAGGGAACCTTTCCAAACGGTTGGTCAAATCCCCAAAGATTCATTTGCTGGATAGCGGGCTGGCATCCCATCTGGCCGGTTTGGAAAATGAGGCGGAATTGGCGCAGTCACCGTTAGCCGGGCCGATGCTGGAGAGTTTTATCGTTGGGGAAATACGTAAGCAATTGGGCTGGTCTCACACACAGGCGCGCATGTACCACTTCCGCACCAGTGCTGGTAGAGAAGTTGATTTAATTCTGGAGCGTTCGGGGGGTGGTATTGTTGGCATCGAGGTAAAATCCGCAGCCAAAGTTGGCCTGAGAGATTTTGCAGGTCTGCAAACATTAGCGGAAGCTTCGGGAAAGAAATTCATTCATGGCATCGTTCTTTATACCGGTAACACGGTGTTGCCATTCGGAGACCGCATGCTTGCTGTTCCGATCAGTGCATTATGGGAAGAAGAAAAGGCCTGAATGTGGCGGTAATCATGAACAAAATCCGTTAAACCGGGGCTGGTTCAAGTCTGTATTTTGTATTCATAAAGGCAGCAGGCCGTTATACGGCACACCTTGGCGCGGCTCGGCCATCATGTCGGTCACGGTCTCCCGCCAAGTTTCGTAGTGCTCGGTCAGCTTGTGCGCCGCCGCCTTTTCAGCCGGTTATGACATCAGGCCGTTGTGGCGGCTGGCTGGCACAGTCATCTGGGATGCAAGCGATAACAGCCGGTTTTTCCTGCCGAACCTGAGTTGGTCGGCTGCCGAGAATCTCGACATCAGCGCCTTTGCACTGCTTTTCAGTGGCAAGAACATCAGCGAATTCGGCCGGCGCGAGAATCTCTGCGCCCTGCAGGCCGAGCTGTATTTCTGATATGTCAGGGAAATTCCGGTTCAGATAAAGAAGAATCATGGTGTGAGCCAACGGCATGCACGTGTTCTGTGCCTGCCGTCAACGCTATAGAGACATTTGGTTAATCGTCATGCTCCTCATCATCGTCTTCATGATCTTCATTCGAATTGCTGTTTTTGTTTCCATGGTCATTTTTGTTGCTTGAGTTTGAACTCTTGTTCGCATTGCTATTGCTGTTGGAGTGATCTGAATCGGCCAGCGCCGCCGTGCTCATCGAAGCTATAAACAGGATAGCAAGTGTGGTGCTCAACAGTTTTCGTAACATGTTTTCCTCCCGAAAGTTGATGGGCCTGTAATGTACCTGGAAAATTATTCCTGGCCAGTTGTATGTTCGGGGAATAGCCCCGTGTACGGCACGCCTTGGCGCGGCTCGGCCATCATGTCGGCCACGGTCTCCCGCCAGGTCAGATAGTGCCCGGTTTGTTTGTGCGCGGCTGCATCTTCGGCGCTGGCATAGGCTTCATACAACACGAAGCGGTTGGGATCATCCGCTGACTGCAGCACATCGAAGCGCTGGTTACCGGGCTCCTGAATACTTGCCTCATGGTTGGCGCGCGAGGCTGCAATGAAATCCTCCACGCATTCCGGTTTGACATGAACGTGTACGATAGCTACCTGCATTCATCCCTCCTTGCCGTTTGACGATGTTCAAGCATCATCATGCACAGACGACCTGAGGGTTGTAAATCAGGGATTTCGGGGGGTGATATGCCTGAACTGCCCGAAGTGGAAGTGGTGCGGCGGGGTCTGGAGCCTCTGGTGATCGGCCGGCGCATCCAATCCGTGCATTGTGCCGTGCCTGCGCTGCGCTACCCGCTGCCGGATCTGGACGTGCTTGCAGGCCTCAGTTGCCAACGGATAACGCGGCGGGCCAAGTATCTGCTGTTCGAGTTCAATGATGGTCTTTTGCTGGCCTGGCATCTGGGCATGACCGGCCAGTTTCATGTGCTTCCCAGGGATGAGCCGAAAGCCAGGCATGAACATGTGCGCATTGATTTCGATGATGGCTCCAGCCTGCGCTACCGTGATGCTCGCAGGTTTGGTTATGCGGGCCTGATGTCTGCGGAAAGCTGGCAGCAACATGCCTGGTTCAGGAACCTGGGGCCAGAACCATTGTCGAATGCATTCGATGGGAAATATTTATACGAGCGCTGTTGCAATCGCCAGGCGCCGATCAAGCATGTGCTTATGGATGCGAAGGCCGTGGTTGGCATCGGCAACATCTATGCCTCCGAAGCGTTGTTCCGGGCCGGCATTCACCCGGCAAGACACGCCGGTCGTATCAGTTTGAGGCGACTGCAACTTCTGGTGCAACATGTGAAAGAGATATTGCACGAGGCCATCGAAGCCGGTGGCAGTACAATCAGTGATTTTGTGCAGGTGGACGGCAAACCCGGTTATTTTGCCTTTGGATTTCAGGTCTATGGGCGAAAGGGGGAGGCGTGTCCCCGTTGCGGTCATGTCATTCAGAGAATCGTGCAGGCCGGACGCAGCACCTTCTATTGTCCCGGATGTCAGCATTAGCCCTAAGCCAGCGGAGCCGGAATCAAACATAAAAGATTGAACCACTAAGGCACGAAGACACAAAGGTTAAATTCCCTATTGTTCTTCGTGCCTTAGTGCCTTCGTGGTAACAACTTGTGCTTTTTGCATTAGATTTCGTTGGCAAGCGGCTAATTTGCACATAGTTCAGGTTGGCCCTTATGTGTAATATGCGCCGCCTGTCCGATTTATCACTTGTGGGGGCTTGATTGAAACAGAAACTGGAAATGGCATTGCAGCAGGCGGTTGCATCCCTGCTCGAAGAGCATGGTGTAGAGGCCGATATCAAGGTGGCGCTGACTCGTCCGCGTCAGAAGGCGCACGGCGATTACGCCTGCAACATCGCCATGACTCTGGCCGGACGCATCAAGCAGAAGCCGCATGACGTTGCCGGGATGCTGCTTGAACGGATCGAGTGGCCGGCTGGTGTAGAGGGCGCCGAGATTGCCGGGCCCGGCTTCATCAATATTCAATTACACCATGCCTCGGAAATGGATGTGCTTAAACGTATCATCGACGAGGCCGGTGAGTACGGCCGCGCCGAGGCTACGGGACAATCGGTGAATATTGAGTTTGTTTCGGCCAACCCGACCGGCCCGATGCATGTCGGTCATGGCCGTGGCGCGGTGGTTGGCGATGCGCTGGCGCATGTGCTGGCGGCACGCGGTTTCGATGTGTTCCGCGAGTATTATATCAACGATGCCGGCGCCCAGATCGGTGTGCTGGCCGAATCGGTGTGGCTGCGCCTGCGCGAATTGAATGGCGAGCCCATCACGCTTCCGGAAGGTTTTTATCCCGGTGAATACGTCATCGATGTGGCGCGCCAGATCATGGCTCATCACGATTTTGAATCACTATCAAAAATGGATGAGACAGAGCGTTTTTCCCTGCTTGGGGCGCTTGCAATCAATGCCATGATGGATGTGATCCGCGACGACCTGGCTTCGCTTGGAATTTCGTTCGATCTGTTTTATTCGGAACGGCAACTGCATGAGTCCGGCCGCATACAGGAGTTGATCGAGCATCTCAAAGACAAGGGACTGGTATATGCGGGCGTGCTGCCGCCGCCGAAGGGCAAAGAGGTGGCCGGTTACCAGCCGGTTGAACAGCTTTTATTCCGCACCACGGATTTTGGTGACGATGTCGATCGGCCGCTGGCCAAGCAGGACGGCAGCCCGACCTATTTTGCCGCCGACATTGCCTACCATGAGGATAAGCAAGCTCGCGGTTTTGACCGCCTGGTGGATGTCTGGGGCGCGGATCACGGCGGTTACGTTACGCGGGTGCAAGCCGCCATGCAGGCGCTGACCGGGAAAAAGAAATGTCCAGAAGTCATGCTGGTGCAGATGGTGAACCTGATGCGCGAGGGGAAACCTGTGCGCATGTCGAAAAGGGCCGGCGCCTTCGTCACCCTGCGCGAGGTGGTGGACGAGGTTGGCCGCGATGCCGTGCGCTTCAATTTCCTGACCCGCCGCGCCGAATCGCAGCTTGATTTTGACCTGGAAGTGGCCAAACAGAAGAACGATGAAAATCCGGTTTATTATGTGCAGTACGCGCATGCCAGGGTGTGTTCGATCATGCGCAAACTGCGAGATGAGGGCATCAAGGCGGCCGATTCGGATGATGTGGATGTGTCGCGGCTTGCCAATGATGAAGAGAAGGCGCTGGTCGCCAAGCTCTTGTCATATCCGGAAGTGCTGGATAAGGCGGCTGTGCGCCTGGAGCCGTATCGCGTCGCCGTTTACCTGATGGAGTTGGCAGCCAGCCTGCATACCTACTACCATAAGCACCGTGTAATGGTTGAGGATGCCGCATTGGTACAGGCGCGGTTACTTCTGATGCGCGCAGTGCGTCAGGTAATCGATAACGGTTTGGATATTTTGGGCGTGAGCGCTCCGGAGGAGATGTAGATGGCGGAAAAGGATTTTGCCAAGGTCGAGGTGGGAGAAAGACCTGCTCGGCCGCGCATGGGTGGAACCGTTATGCTGGTGCTGATACTGCTGGCTCTGGGCGGCAGTTTTGCCGGTGGTTTCTGGATGGGCATGGAATTCATCAGGAAAGATGGGGCCACGGGAGCCAAAGGGGATGCAAGCAACATGCAGGCCCGGCTTCAGATACTGGAGGCCGAGCTACAGCGATACGAGGCGGAAGCCAGAAAGCGCCAGGAAGTTCTGGAAGCCGCTAGTGCTGCCGTGGGGGATTTGACCTTCTACAAGGTGTTGCCGGAACAGGAAGTTACGCCGGAGCCGCTGAGCCCGGCTTCAAAGCAGGATGCGTCAAAGTCTTCTGATGCCAAGCCTAAGGACGATGTGAGCGCCATCATTCGAAATGAAATGGCGGCAAAACCCGATTCTGCGGCAAGACCCAAATCAGGAAGTGCGTCCTCCGGGTTGCGGGTCCAGGTTGGCTCCTACAAGAAACGTTCCGATGCTGAAGATCTGAAGAGTCAACTGAGCCGGCTCCGCCTGACGGGCACGGTTGAAGAAACCAATGTTCCCGAGCTGGGGTTGTGGTACCGCGTTTATCTGGGACCCTATGCTTCGCGCGCTGAAGCGGAATTCGACAAGGCGACCGTACAGAAAGAGCTGCACATTACCGGCCTGATCGTTAAGCAGTCCAAAAAACCGTAAGCGGCCACCTGTGTTGCCTCCAGGGAAACTCTGAAAATGGATGACCGGGCGCTCGCTGGCTTTGAATGGAGCCGGTCTGTTCTCGGCCCCGATGTCTCAATCAAGCCTCTGGCTGGCGATGCCTCTTTCCGCCGTTATTTCAGAATAATTGAAGACAACCGCTCATGGGTGCTGATGGATGCACCGCCCGGCAAGGAAGATGCCGCCCCGTTTCTCAATGTGCGCAGTTGGCTTGAGAGCGCGGGTGTGCGCGTGCCGCATCTCGTGGCGCAGGATGCGGCACTGGGGTTCCTGATGCTGGAAGATTTCGGCGATGTCAGTTGGTCCTCGCATGTGCAAGATGGCCATGCGCCTCAGGCGCTGTTCGAGGATGCGCTGCAACAATTGCACCGCCTGCAGGCCAAAGAGCCGGAGTTTGCGCTGCCTGTCTTTGATATGGCGCGTATGCGCATGGAGTGTGATCTTTATCTGGACTGGTATTTGCCGCTGGCCGCCGGGCACAGGCCGGAAGAGGCGGAACGGGAGGCGTTTTATGCAGGTCTGATGCCGGTATTGCAGGCACTGCTTTCCCTGCCATATGTTCCCGTACACCTGGATTATCACAGCCGCAACCTGATGTTGCCGGAGGGTTCGGCGCCATTGGGGGTGATTGATTTCCAGGATGCGGTGACAGGGCCTGTGACCTATGACCTGGCCTCGCTGCTATATGACTGTTATCAGGACTATCCGGAGGATGAGCGCAGGCGCTGGAGCAGGCATTTTTATGAATCCATGCCTGCCGGTCTGCAAGCCGCATTCGCCGATTTTGAAGACTGGCACAGGTCCGTGCGACTCACGGCTTTGCAAAGGCATATCAAGGCCATCGGCATCTTTGCAAGACTGGCCCACCGCGATGGGAAAAACCGGTTTCTCGACGAGATTCCACTGACCCGCAAACATTTACGCGAGGAAATGCAGGCATTGTCCATCAGTGGCGGGGCGAATGCGCTGCTGTTGATGGAGCCGGCCTGATGGCTGCACAAGACGTGTTGAAAATGGGCGATTCTCGCCTGCTTGATGTGGCCAGCCCCGTCGAGGCATTTGATGCGCCGGAATTGCATGCCCTGATCCGGGATATGCATGACACCATGGCCGCATGTAATGGTGCTGGTCTGGCCGCCCCTCAGATCGGTGTGGGTCTGCGCCTTGTGATTTTCGGCGTACAGGACAATCTGCGTTATCCCGAAGTGGAAACCGTGCCGGAAACCGTGCTTATCAACCCGGAGATCATTGTATCGGACGAAGAAGTTGAGAATGATTGGGAGGGGTGCCTGAGCCTGCCGGGTCTGAGGGGGGGTAGTGCCGCGCTACAGGCATATCAACTATCGTGGTTTTGATGCGGCAGGCCAGCGTATCGAGCGTACGGTGGAGAACTTCCATGCCCGTGTCGTGCAGCACGAGTGCGATCATCTGGACGGCATCCTCTTTCCGATGCGCATGAAGGATATGTATCAGTTCGGTTTCGAGGATGTGCTAAGGAAGACTTGTTCAGAGCTTCCCTGACAAATAGAGGCAGTTTATTCATCAGGCAGTTTCAGTAGCCGTTCGGTGCGCCAGATACGCACAATCCGAACCCTTCCCGGATCATGGCGGTATACAATGCGGAAGGGCGGACGTATCAACTCTCTCAGGTTTGACTGGTCAAACGGGGGAACAACCCGGCCCATATCCGGATAGTCAGCAAGGTTTTCGATGGCAGACATGACATTGGTTGCCAGGCGCCTGCCAATTTCGGGTTCTCCTTCATCGCGGTAGTAAGCCAACATCTGCTCCAAATCCGCAAGTGCCGACTCGGCCAACGTGATGGCAGCATGTGCCACGGTTAGATTAATCCCAGGCGCTTTTTGGCATCCTCCAGATTCACTTCCCTGCCAGCGTCCAAATCCATTAAACCCTGAACAACTGCACGCATGAAGTCCCGGTCTTCCTGCGCTTGTTCAAAATCGCTCACGGCTTGCAGCACGGCCACGCCCTGACCCCGGCTGGTCAGAAGCACAGGGCGGTGCGTTTCACCTGTCTGTTTCACAACCCGGCCAGGATTAACCTTGATTCTGGATAATGAGACCACATCTTCTGAAAACTTGACGCCCATGGCATAGCTCCTTTATCTGGTGCTGTCAAAAGACCTGATAACAGCACATGTTCCATCTGGCCTTATCAATGTCAACCGGCATTGTTCCAGTTTGGTTTTAAGGGTGGCTTGGCGCAGAAGAAGATATGGACAAAAAACACCCCTGCCGAGGCAGGGGTATCCAGTGTGAAACAAGTTTGTCAGGGCTGATTTATCCCTGGCATTCGGCTCTGAACATGCAGGGATTAACCCAGCAGTCATAGATGTTCTGGAAACATGGGTTATTACCCTCGGCAGCCTGGATGTGGTGAATCAATTCTGTCTTTTTCAGGTTTTGCACACCCTTAAGCTCCAGACCTTTCGCGGTTTCCAGCAGTTCTTTTTTATTACCTTTTTCGCCATGTTTTTTGAGCTCCCATAGTGAATTAGCGCGCGCAACCTATGCATGAAAAAGGTGAAAGCAAGCAGAAGCTCCCCTTGCGCTTTGGCTATGCCCTTGCCATCTTCTTACCTTATGGAACAAGCGGACAAACGATGGCTGCACAGGGTGTTGACCCTTGCCCGGCGCGGTATTGGAACAACCCACCCGAACCCGCGCGTCGGCGCTGTCGTTGTTGCAGGCGGTGAAATTGCCGGTGAAGGCTGGCATGAATGTCCCGGCCTTCCGCATGCCGAAATCATGGCTTTGCAAAAGGCGGGCGAACGGACCCGTGACGCAACATTGTACGTCACGCTGGAGCCCTGTGCCGCCCAGGGCCGGACGCCGCCCTGTACCGAAGCCATTATTGCTGCCGGTGTGGTGCGCGTGGTTTATGCATCAAACGATCCGAGCCCACAGATGGCCGGGGGAGCGGATGTGTTGCGTGCACATGGCATTGAAGTGCAGGGCAGCGTGTTTGCAGCGCAGACCGACAAACTGAACCGGCCATTCTTTCATTTTATTCGAACGGGCAGACCGTATGTCATCGCCAAGGCGGCGGTATCGCTGGACGGCAAGCTGGCGACTGGGGGTGGTCGGTCGCAGTGGATCAGCGGCGAGCAGTCGCGCCGTCATGCGCATCGCCTGCGCGCCGAGTCCGATGTAATCATTGCCGGGGCGGGGACATTGAGGCGTGATAATCCATCTCTGAATGTTCGCCATGCCAGACGACGTGGGCAGCCGCCATTGCGTGCCGTCATATGTTCTGAGGCCCCCGAATTCAAATCGGATTACAAGCTTGCCGATGGCACAGCACTTTCCCGTCTCTATGTAAAAAAGACGTCGAAGCAGGGCGCAATGTGGCAGCAGGCCGGGGTCGAGGTTGTGCAGATTACGACCCTTGAGGATGTGCTCCGGCATTTGGCCGACGAAGGGCGGCTGGCCGTACTGCTGGAAGGCGGCGGCAGGCTGCATGCCTCTTTTTTCGAGGCTAAGCTAGCCGATGAACTGGTGTTATATC
Source organism: Zetaproteobacteria bacterium (assembly GCA_003228735.1). Taxonomy (GTDB): domain Bacteria; phylum Pseudomonadota; class Zetaproteobacteria; order Mariprofundales; family Mariprofundaceae; genus SZUA-181. The sequence goes on along the minus strand of QIFG01000035.1, from coordinate 29,588 downwards.
AGGCGCCGATACTGATTGGCGGCCAGGAAGCCACAAGCTTGTGGCATGGCCTGGGCATTAATCAATTAAGCGATGCGCCACATCTGACCGATATCGAGCGCCGCAGACTGGGTGACGACCAGTTAATCCGTGGTCGAATCGTCTACCCGGATTAAAGCCTTATGAACCACAGAGGCACAGAGACACCGAGCGAATGAGTGTCTGGCAATCTCTGCGTTTTTGAGTCTGCGCGGTGAGTGCTTTCCCTACCCGGTTTCCGCTGCTTCTGCCAGCAACCGGCTGGGTTTTGGGCATTGCGGCTGCGCGTACCGATGTTTTTCCCTGGCAGACTTTGCCGTGGTTGGCGGGAGCATTGTTGTTTGCAATGGTCTGGCGAAACAGACAGGTGCGCATTGTCTGTATGGCGGGGCTTTTGGGGATGACCTGGGGCGGGGCAGCCCTTATGTGGGATGCCCGGCAGGTTGCGGTGGGTGATGACTGGTTGGAAGGAAATCAAGACATCACGGCCAAAGTGGAAAAGGCCGAACAATACCCTGCCTATGTGCGGTTGCTGCTGAGTGATATCGAGCGGCAGGATGGCGTGAGGCTTGCAGGTAATGCCCTGCTGTACGTTTACGGGGATACCCGAAAAGGCATTCAGGCAGGACAGGTTATTGAAGCCGTAGCCAGGTGGAGGTTGCCGCGTAACTACAACAATCCCGGCACCTTCGATTATCAATCATACTGTTTCGACCGGCACATCGCCCTGATCGGAAGCCTGCGTGGCGGCATTCGCATCGCTGATGATGAGGCCTCATGGCTTGAGTCTATGCGCCAGCGTGTCCGCGAAGTCCTGCAGGGGCAACCAAACGAGCAGGCAGGGGTGCTCGCCGCCCTGCTTCTGGCTGACAGGAGCCGTATTTCCACACAAGTCTGGGAGATATTTGCTGCCGGTGGCGCGGCACACCTGCTGGCTATTTCAGGTTTGCATGTCGGCATGGCTGCAGCTTTTGCCGGATTACTGTTCTGGTGGACTCTGACCCGACGCGAGGCCTGGATTGTACGGTTCCCGGTCAGGAAACTAAGCCTGCTGGCAGGGCTTGGCTGCGCCATTGCCTATGCCACGCTGGCCGGTTGGCCGCTACCGGCACAGCGGGCGGTTATGATGCTGGGGGCTGCCGCCGCAGCCTGGTGGTTCCGCAATCATGCCGAGCCCGTTAACACACTACTGGCGGCCCTGATGCTGATCCTCATCATGGATGCGGGCGCGGTGGCTTCGATTTCACTGTGGTTGTCCTTTGCCGCTGCCGGAGCCTTGCTTGTCTGGGCCGGGAACGAATCCCGATCCGATGCTGTCACATTGCGGGGCTGGATGACCGGCATGCTGTGGGTAAGCCTGCTGGCCACACTGGCAACCCTGCCTCTGGTCGCACATGTGTTTGGACGCCTGCCTACCTACAGCCTGATTTCAAACCTGTTACTGGTGCCGCTCTACTCCCTGGCCGTGCTGCCCATGGCACTGCTGGGTGAGTTGTCCGCACTGCTTGGCCTAGGCGAAGTAGCCCAGCTTCTGTTTGCTGGGGCGGGAGCCCTGGTGGAGTGGGGAAGCCGTGTACTGTCTTTTCTGCATACGCTGCCCGGCGGCAATTTGTGGATTCCGGCAACGCCTTTGAGGATGGGGATATTCTATGGTCTTGGCATGCTCGTAGCCGGATGGCTGTTGTTGCTCAGGCGTCATATCCCTGCTCTCGGCTGTGCGGCAGCTATTGTGGTTGTCTATGTGTTCATGGCAGTGGCCGAGCGACCGCCGGCAACGCCTCAGTTTATCGCCTGGGATGTGGGACAGGGTGCGGCCAGCAGTCTGCTGTTGCCCGATGGACGAACGATGGTGGTTGATGCGCCGGGCAGGCGGGGAAGCCGGTTCAACGGTGGCGTGATTGTGGCGGCAGGCCAGCGCGCCCTTGGCGTGGCGCACGTCGATGTGCTCGTGCTCTCGCATGCGCAGTCAGATCATATGGGAGGGGCAGGTCGCCTTTTCGATCAGGTGCGGAATGTCGGCGAAATCTGGCTGGCCGATGTGCCGGGCAATCGTGAGCATGCCGGTGTCGGGAAGATCGTGGGCCGTCTGCAGGCGCAGGGCGGGAAAGTGCGCTGGTTGAAGCAGGGGGATGAACTGGCGTTTGGTGATGTGCATGTGAATGTGTTGTGGCCGCCACAGGGCTTTCGCTTTGCCAGACAAAACAATACCTCTCTGGTGTTGTCTATGCTGCTGCCGGGCGGGCAAAGACTGTTGTTGCCGGGCGATATCGAGTCCGATGCCGAGCGCCGGATTGCCCAGTCGGGCCTGATTCCACACGACGTTGTATTAATGCCGCATCATGGCAGCCGCACATCGAGTTCAAGCGTGTGGGTCAAGGCTGTGAAGCCTGATGTTGTTATTGCCCAGAGTGGATATGCCAACCGCTACAGATTTCCCGCGCAGGAGATCGTTGAGCGTTACCGGAAAAAGGGTGCACAAGTCTGGAATACGGCTGACGGAGCGGTCATGCTGACGTTTTCGGACAAGGGTAAAAGCGGGCTTGGCATCGAACAATATACGTATCCGGGCAGCGCCAGGCGCACGCGCGCATTGCAGTGGTGGCAGGGCCACCTATAATCGTTCGCCCTGTCCGGGCATGATTACAGGCGGGCTGATGGCGGAGGTATAAGTGTACGAATTCATTTTACAGGGCGGCGTGGTCATGTTTGTGCTTCTGGGGTGCTCCGTCCTGGCCCTGACGATTATTTTCGAGCGAAGCTGGAGCCTCAGGCGTTCGGTAGTTCTCCCCACCAGGGATATCGAAGAGATCGAAAAGGCTGTGCTGGCCGGCAAGGTGGAAGATGCCATTGCCCTTTGCAAGCAGCGCAATACGGCCATGAGCCGCATTCTCTGGGTGGCCTTGCAGAACCGCGGCGTGCTCCGGCCGGTGATGAAGGAAATCCTGGAAGAAATCGGCCGCCAGGAAGTGGCGCATCTGGAGCGGTATATCGGCGTTCTGGGCCTGATCGCCGCCATTTCGCCGCTGCTCGGCCTGTTGGGCACGGTGATCGGCATGATCGAGGTGTTTTCGGTGATCTCGATTGAAGGCGTGGGCAAGGCCGGTGTGCTGGCCGGTGGTATTTCCAAGGCGCTGAACACGACGGCAGTGGGCCTGACCGTGGCCATTCCGGCGCTGGTGGCCTACCGCGCATTCGAGGCGCGCGTTAACCGCTTTGTTGTCGAAATCGAGCAGCATGCGCTACGCTTTGTCGAACTGCTCAAAGGCGAACGCTGATGCGCCTGCGCGGAAAGCGCAAAATCGATTATATGGTGGACATCACGCCATTGGTGGACGTGGTGTTCCTGATGCTGATCTTCTTCATGGTGTCGACGAGTTTCAGTGTGGCGACGAGCCTCAAGCTTGAGTTGCCGGCCAGTAAATCGCATGAGCAGGTAACGGAAACCGAGGAGGTCGTAGTCAGCATCAGCGCCGATGGTCAGTTTTATGTCGGTGAGGAGAAGGTGGCCGACGAGGACTTGCGCAAGCGCGTGCTGAATGCGAGCAAAGGCAATCCGAACATACGCGTGGTGCTGCGCGCTGATGGCGATGCTGCGCACAAGCGCGTGGTGTTTGTGCTCGATACCTTGCGCCAGCTCGGCATAGGCAAGGTGGCCATCGCCACCATACAGGATTTGGAGTCTGGCCAGTGAGGGTTGTGCAGAAGTTTGGTGGTACTTCAGTCGGCAATGTCGACCGTATCAGGAAGACGGCAGATATTGTTGAAGCAAGCTGGAAGGACGGCGTCCAGACCGCCGTCGTGGTTTCCGCCATGAGCGGTGAGACGAATCGCCTGCTCGGCATGGCGAATGAGTTGTCGAACAGGCCGCAGCCGAGGGAACTGGATGTGCTTGTCTCTACCGGCGAACAGGTCAGCGCTGCCCTGTTGTCCATTGAGCTGCAGAATCGTGACATTCCAGCCTATTCATATACCGGCATGCAGGCGGGTTTCCGAACCGACAGTCAGCATTCCCGCGCCCGCATTCGCAATGTGGAGGCCGGCAAGTTATTGGCGCATGTAGAGCAGGGCGAGGTGCCCATCCTTACCGGGTTTCAGGGTGTGGATGAGCATGGCAATATCACCACGCTGGGGCGAGGAGGCTCGGACACCTCGGCGGTTGCTATCGCAATTGCATTGAAAGCGGATGGTTGCGATATCTATACCGATGTGGATGGCGTCTACAGCACTGATCCGCGCATTGCGCCGTCTGCATGCAAGATCGACCGAATCAGCTATGAAGAAATGCTGGAGTTTGCCTCGCTGGGGGCCAAGGTGTTGCAGTCACGCAGCGTGGAGTTGGCCATGCGCTACAAGATGCCTATTCACCTGCGCTCCAGTTTTGAAAATATCCCGGGCACGATTGTGACGGAAGAGGATGAGACTATGGAACGAGCAGAGATCACCGGCGTGGCCTACAACCGCGATGAGGCCAAGATCACCATCCGCGGCATTCCCGATCATCCCGGCATTGCCGCCCGGGTATTCGGTCCGGTTGCCGAGGCCGGCATCAATGTCGATGTCATCGTGCAGAACATCAGTGAGGAAGGGCATAGCGATATCACCTTCACGGTGCCAAGGCAGGATTTCCAGAGCGCCCTTGATATTGTGCGCAAGAGTTGCGAGGAGATGGGTGGCCGTAAAGTCAGTGGCGACGATACGGTTGCCAAGGTGTCAATCATTGGCGTCGGCATGCGTTCGCATTCCGGCGTGGCGCAGAAGATGTTTGATACGCTGGCCAAGGAAAAAATCAATATCGAGATGATCACCACCAGTGAAATCAAGATTACGGTGGTGATTGATGAGAACCAGGTAGATCTGGCCGTGCGCGCCCTGCACACGGCCTTTGATCTGGATGCCTGATTCTTCCTGAATGAACAGCCGCAGCCAAGGCTGCGGCTGCTTTTTTTACATGAACACGCTTTTCAGGAAGAAGAAGAACAGAATCGACAGCAGTGCACCTGCTGGCAGCGTCACGATCCAGGACATGAAGATCGTTCGGATGACGCTCATGTTCAATGCGGCGATACCGCGGGCAAAACCAACGCCAAGCACGGCGCCCACCAGCGTATGCGTGGTGGAAATTGGCAGTCCAATGCCGGAGGCGAAAACGACCGTGGTGGCTGCGCCCAACTCGGCGGCAAAACCGCGGCTTGGCGTCAGCTCGGTAATGCCGGTTCCAATTGTGGCCATTACCCTGTGGCCATAGGTGGCCAGGCCAATAACGATACCTACACCGCCAAGAATCAGAATCCATATCGGCAGGGCTGATTTGCTGGCGATTTCACCGCCTGACTGCACGATACCGACAATGGCAGCAACCGGTCCGATGGCATTGGCGACATCGTTGGAGCCGTGCGCAAATGCCATGGAAATGGCGGTAAAGATCATCAGCACGGCAAATATCTTTTCCATGTTGGCATAATGGAATTTCCGGTCTGCCTCGGGATCGATCTTGATCCGTTTGATCAGGAGGGCGCCGATGAGAGAGATAGCAGCGCCGACGCCAAGGGCAATCATCAGATCCTGCTCAAAGGACAGCTGCAGGCCGATATGTTTCAGGCCCTTCATCAGGGTAACCATGGCGATGATGAAGCCGACCAGAAAGATATAGAAAGGCACATATTTTTTGGCGTTGGCAATCGGATCATCCGTGTTAATTACCAGCTTCTGCACGCTGGTAAACACGGCGAAAGAGATGATGCCGGCCAGAAGCGGGGAGGTCACCCAACTCATCGCAATAGTGCCGACTTTATCCCAATGCACGGCATCCATGCCGATGCCTGCCATGGCGAAGCCGACAATGGCGCCGACGATGGAGTGCGTGGTGGAGACAGGCCAGCCCATGCGTGAAGCCACCAGCAGCCAGATGCCGGCGGCAAGCAGTGAGGCCAGCATGCCGTAGATGAGCAGGTCTGGTGTTCCGGCCAATGGCGTGACATCCACAATGCCCTTGCGGATGGTTTTGGTGACCTCGCCGCCAGCCAGCACGGCGCCGGCCAGCTCGAAGACGGCAGCGATAATGACCGCCTGTTTGAAAGTGAGCGCTTTCGAGCCCACCGATGTGCCCATGGCGTTGGCCACATCGTTGGCGCCAATGCCCCAGGCCATGAACATGCCGAAGGCAACAGCCAGACCAATATAAACGACTGCGTATTCCATGATTGTCCCCTAGCGCGCCAGCATCAGCTGCAGGCGGCTGCCTACACGCTGGGCAATGTCGGCAACTTCACCGACCCAGTCGATGATGCGATACAGGAACATCACATCAATCGGCGGCAACTCCTTTTCGATGGCGAACAGGGCATGCCGGATTTGCAATTCCAGCTTGTCCGTTTCGGCTTCAATCTTGTGCAGTTTGCGAATCATTTTTTGCACGCTTGCCACTTCAAGGCCACGGAAACCGGTCTCCACAAGCTCATCCAGCTCATTGATGGCCTTTTTCGCCTGCCGGGAGGCGTCCACGGAGCGTTCAACGAAGCCCAGAAACAGGTCGCTGATCTGTTCGGGAAGCTCCATCTTTCTGCCGGTGACTACGCCGGCAATGTCTTTGGCCTTGTTGGCGATTTTATCCTGCATGGTCAGCACATCGAGGATGTTCTCGCGCGGCATGGGCATGAACAGGCTTTTGGGCAGGTGCATGCGCAGGTCGAGTTTGAGTTTATCCGCCTCGGTTTCCAGTTTGGATATGTGCAACTGGGTGGTCTCTGCCTGCTCATAATTCCCGGCTGCAACAGACTGAAAGAATGGGATTAGCTCATCCACACAGGCCTGCACCTTGGCCATGTGTTGCTGCAGGGGCCGTACGGGCGATGTTGCAAACATTTTTGTAATTGCGCTTCTGCGAACCATGAACTCCCTCCTTTGGAGATCGAGATATGTAAGGCCGGGCCTTCCGGATGTTCCCTAGAAGCTGAACTCGGAGAACAGACCGAAGCGGGTGGAAGACCCGTTGTCGGTCGTTGCAGGCACGGCATTGGCGGTTTGTGAGTTTTTGAATTTACTGCGGTCGTAGACCAGCGAAAAACGCAGGTTTTGCATGGCCAGGTATTCAAGGCCGAGCAGGAAACGGTCGGTTGTACCTTTGGCGCCGTTGCCTGTCACGGTGTGATCCTTGAACTCATAACGGCCGAAAAAGCCATATTCCGGCATGAATTGTGTCCAGCCCCAGAGGCTGTAGCCGGTGTCCTTTGTCACGATGGAGGTGGAAGACTCATTGCTCCTGTTGCTGATGTAATTGCCTCCCAAGCGGTAGTTATCCTGACCGTAAGAGATCAAAGCCTGGAACAGCCTGCCGGAGAGATTGACGCCGTAGTCGGCGGAGTCATCCAATGAGTACTGATCCGTGAACACCTTGCTTACATAGCGGCGCCGTCACAGTTTCTGCTCGTAGCCGATCCATGGGGTTGATGCAAGGCCCAGACGTAATCGCATGGCGCGCGAGAAGTCACCCTGCAGGTAGGCGTACTTGAGGAACACATTCATTTGCCGCTGCAGGCCGGTTTTGTCATTGGTGTTAACGCCATTCTGTTTTTCTGTGAGCGAGGTGATATTGATGAAACTCTTGAAGCTCATGGTTAGTTTGCCCTGGCTGTCCAGCGTGATGCCGCCGGCAAAGGCTGGGGCGCTGAGCATGGCTGTCAGGGCCAGTACAGCAGTAGAAAATCCAAACTTTATGTACATAGTTTCCTCCTGACTAGATGATGGCGATATTTCACGGGCAATCCCGGCTTGCCTTTATGGCAGCCGTAACAGTTCGCAGTCCGGTTTGTGGAAAGCGGAAAGCCAAAGCATTGCTGGATTTCAAATATTTTCACGAAGAAACATGAGCCTCCCCAGCAGCAAATCTACTGGAAAGATAACCTTACATGGACTTCACGTCACCCGTTTAGGAAGCAGGTTAAGCGCCTTCGGTCAATAGCCTGGCGGCAGCTTCATGATCGACATGGCGAATATCATGGCCACGTATAATATAGACCACCATTTCGGCAATATTGGTGGCATGATCGGCAATGCGTTCCAGATTTTTGGCGACATTGGTCAGGATGAGCGATGAGCTGATCGAACGGGGGTCTTCCATCATATAGGTCAGTACTTCGCGGTACATGGTCTTGTAACGCTTGTCGATTTTCTTGTCCTTCTCGATGACTTCCATAGCCAGGTCGATATCGCCACGAGAGTAGGCATCCAGCGCCCGGTTAACCTGCAGCAGCACCTTTTCACCAATGATTTCCAGGTTTGAATATTCCGTTGGCGGGAACTTGCGGGTTCTGAGCATGCCTTCTGCTATTCCAGCGGCGAGGTCTCCCATGCGTTCCAGATCGGTGACCACCTTGATGGCGGCAATGATAAAGCGAAGGTCGCCTGCTGCGGGTTGACGCCGGACAAGGATGCTTCGCGTCAACTCGTCGCTCTGAACTTCGAGCGCGTTGATGGCCTTGTCACGCTCAATGGTTTTTTCCGCAAGCTCCTGATCCTGTTCCAGCATCGATTCGACGGAATCCCTGATGGCGTTCTCGACCAGGCCGCCCATGGTAAGGATATGCTCTTTCAGTTGATCCAGCTCGGCATCAAAACGTTTCATCGTATGTTGTGGCATCTCAGGGCTCCTTATCCGAACCGACCGGTAATGTAATCTTCGGTTTGTTTGTTTGCAGGCGAAGTGAACAGCGTGTTTGTATTGCCAAACTCAATCAAGTCGCCAAGATAGAAGAAAGCGGTGAAATCGGACACGCGCGCAGCCTGCTGCATATTGTGCGTGACGATGATGATTGTGAATTCATTTTTCAACTCGTCGATCAATTCCTCGATCTTGGCTGTCGCAATGGGGTCGAGCGCCGAGCACGGTTCATCCATGAGGATAACCTCGGGACGGACGGCAATTGTACGGGCAATGCATAGGCGCTGCTGCTGTCCGCCGGATAGTGCTGTGCCCGGCTGCTGCAGTTTGTCCTTGACCTCGTCCCACAGGCTTGCCTTTTTGAAGGACGACTCAACCAACGCGTCCATCTCCGGGCCATCTTTGGCGATCCCATGGATGCGCGGCGCATAGGCGATATTTTCATAAATGCTTTTGGGAAACGGGTTCGGTTTCTGGAACACCATGCCGACCTGGCTGCGGAGCTGCACCACATCCACGTCTTCGGCATAGATATCCTGTCCTTCGAGGGTCACCTTGCCTTCAATACGGCAACCTGGAATGTGATCGTTCATTCGGTTGATGCAGCGCAGCAGTGTGGACTTGCCGCAGCCGGAGGGCCCGATGAGGGCGGTGACCCTCTTTGCCTCGATATCCAGCGAGATGCCATGCAGGGCGCGGCTTTCACCATACCATAGTTTCAGGGCACTGATCGAAATTTTCTTGGCTGCTTCCTGCATGTCCGTTTGCTCCATATGGATTGAATCGTTCATCGGCATCACCACTTGTGCTCAAAGTGCTGCCTGAGCCAGATAGCTACAGCGTTCAGGCTCAGCAGCACAGCCAGCAGTACGAGAATGGCCGCAGAGGTGCGTTCGGCAAAAGCGCGTAGCGGCTCACCGGTCCATGTGTATATCTGGGCAGGCAGCACTGTCGCTGCTTCAAGGATCGAAGAAGGTGCATCCGGAATGAAGGCGACCATGCCGACGATGATCAGGGGTGCTGTTTCTCCCATGGCGCGGGCAAGCCCGATAATGCTGCCGGTGAGAATGCCGGGCATGGCTAATGGTAGTATGTGGTGCCATACGGCCTGCCAGGGTGAGGCCCCGACACCCAGGGCCGCTTCACGGATCGAATCAGGCACAGCCTCCAGTGCTACCCGGGCGCTGATAATAATGACGGGCAGCGTCATCAGCGACAGCGTCAGGCCGCCCACCAGTGCTGAGGAGCGCGGTACGCCGAAGAAATTGATGAAAATAGCCAAGCCCAATAAGCCGAACAGGATCGATGGAATGGCTGCAAGGTTGTTGATATTGACTTCAATAAATCGGATGAAGTGATTGTCCGGGGCGAACTCCTCCAGATAGATTGCTGTCATAATGCCGACAGGCAGCGAGAACAACATCGTTAGCAGCAACACGTAAATGGTGCCAACAACTGCCGACTTGATGCCGGCAAGCTCCGGCATCTTTGAATCACCACGGGTAAAGAAATAGGTATTGAAGGCAAGCTGTACCTTGCCGTCAGCCTGAAGCTCATCCACAAGTTTTTTATATTTTGGCTTCAGCTTGTTCGGATGCCCTTTGAGGTATTGATCCACTTCGGCAATAACAACAACCCACTTTGTGGTGGTTGTGCCGACCAGTTCGGGATGGTCTTCCAGGTAAAGCGGCAGGGCTCTGAGCCATCCCCGGCTTACGATCTTGCGCAATCGCTTATCGACGGCCAGCCGGTATTTTCCGTCCCTGACTGCCTCCGAATAACTCACTTCGGCTTGCATCTCGGCCTGTTGCAGAGCCGGCCAGCCCTTGCTGATCAGATCAGCGAAAAAGAAGACCAGAAATAGCAAGGCGAAGACAACTGCGCCAAAGCACATGGCGCGGAATCGTTTTTCCGTAGCGTAGCGCTTCCGAATGGCAGGGTTGCTCAAGATGTCATTCATATTTGAGCCTGAAACGCCGAATTACGGAAATCGAGATTATGTTGAGAATCAGTGTCAGTACGAGAAGCACAAGTCCGAGGCCAAAGGCTGAAAGCGTCAGTGGGCTATCAAATGCCTGGTCGCCGGTTAACGCATCAATGATGCGTACGGTTACCGTCGTCATGCCTTCGAGCGGATTCCATGTCAGGTTTGGCCTGAGCCCTGCCGCCATCACCACGATCATTGTTTCGCCGACAGCGCGGGAAACGGCCAGAAGGGTGGCAGCCACAATTCCCGGAAGGGCAGCGGGCAGCACGATATTGCGGATGGTTTCAGCCTTGGTCGTGCCTAGCGCCAGCGAACCATCGCGAAGTTCCTGAGGTACGGCGTTCAGCACATCATCGGAGAGCGATGAGATGAACGGGATAATCATCACTCCCATGACGATGCCCGGAGCCAGCGCGTTTGTGGCTTCTGCATACAGGCCCATACTTTCCGCCAGATTGACGATCATTGGGCTGATCGTGATGGCGGCAAAAAAGCCGTAGACCACTGTGGGAATGCCGGCCAGCACCTCAAGCATTGGCTTCAGCCAGCTGCGAACACGGTGGCTGGCATATTCGGACATGAAGATAGCCGAAAACAGGCCAACGGGAGCTGCCACGAGCATCGCAATGGCCGTGATCATGAAGGTGCCGGCGAAGATCGGCACGGAGCCGAACTGGGCTTGTGCTACGCCTTCGGCGCCGCGTCCGGCGCCAGCCAAAAAGGCTGTATCGGGGTCCCACTCGGTGCCTGTGATGAAGTCCCAGAAGCCGACCATATTGAAAAAATGCAGCGCTTCGAACAGTATGGAGGCCACAATGCCGATGGTTGTGAAGATCGAAATGGTTGAGGCGATCAGCAGCAGCCACTTGATGATGGCCTCGACAAAATTACGAGCCCGGAGTTCAGGGTTGATGGCACGTAATGCCAGCCACAGTCCGCCAGCGCCCAGTATCAGGCCAGCGGTAATAAGCATGGGTAACGGCACGGTATACAGGCCTGTAAGGTGCAACAGGCTGGCGATAAGTGAAGCGGCAATGGCCGGGAAGCAAAGGCCGACGACTGCGACCCAGCCGTAATAGCCCGGCCGTGAGTGTAAAGAAACGCCGCCATTCCCGGACAGCGCCTTTTTCGTACCAAGCCTGTAGGCAATAAATGCCAAGGGGAAAATGCCTGCAGTGATGATAAACAGGATGTTTGCTGTGCTCATAGGTCTCCCGACAGGATGGCTGCGAAGTAACAACTCTCTTCTATCTGTTGACTACTCTCAAGTTAAAACCGGCCGGGGGTTACCCGGCCGATCTTTTCGGAGAATGTAACTCGTGCTTATTTCTTCTTCAGGGCGTCAAGTGAAAGGTCTTTCAGCTCCAGTACGCGATTGCGGGATGTCTCACGTGCTTTCGCCGGCAGCGGAATCAGGCCGATTTCGGACAGCGCTGCTCCCTCGCCGATCATCTCTTCACTCATGAACAATTTGGTGTACTCCTTCATGCCCGGCGCCTGATCCACATGTGATTTCTTGATATAGAAATACAGGGAGCGGGAGTAGGGATAGGTGCCATGACTTACCGTGGCCGGCGTTGCTCCAACGCCGTCAATCATGGCGCCGATCAGGGTGTCCGCATTCTCTGCCAGGAAGCTGTAGCCGAAGATGCCGATGGCCTTCGCATCCTTCACAAGCCGCTGCACAATCAGGTTGTCATTCTCACCCGATGGCACATAAACGCCATCCTGACGTATTTTGTGATATTTTTTGGTGACCGCCTTATAGGCGTCCATCTTCTTGGTCAGATGCTTCATGGCCAGATCCTCGAAGGCGTCACGTGTGCCGGAGGAGGTTGGTGGGCCATAGATCAGGATCGGACGGTGCGACAGCTTCGGATTGATCTGATCCCAGAACCTGTACGGGTTCGGAATCAGACCGCTGCCATCCTTATTCGGCACATCGGCTGCAACAGCAAGCAGAATGTCCTTGCGGGACAGGTTAACAGGGCCTGCTTTCTTGTTCTGGGCCAGTACGATGCCATCGTAACCGATGACAGCTTCAGTGATTCCATGTACGCCATTTTCTCCGCAAAGCTTGAACTCCCTGGCTTTCATGCGGCGCGATGCATTGGTGATGTCCGGTGTATCCATGCCGTCGCCGGCGCAGAACAGCTTGAATCCGCCGCCTGAACCGGTGGACTCGATCACAGGTGTTTTGTAGCGGGTGGTAGCCCCGAACTCTTCTCCCGTATAGCTGGCGAAGGGGTAAACCGTGGATGAACCAACGATGCGGATCTGGTCGCGGGCCACGGCTGGATTTGCCAGGACCGCGAAAGATGCAATCAGAGCAAAAGCAATCAACGATTTTTTCATATTGTTTCTCCTTTTATTGAAAATGTATTGTAAAGAAGGCCAGGCGGGTAGATACGTTCTTCCCGCCTGGCCCTTTCAGCCAGTTAGAAATCTACCTGCGCCCGCATCTGGAACACATCCGGACCGAAGTTGCTGGTGGCTGTGGCCGGAGCCAGGGGTGAGCGGTCCGTCGAAGCATGCACCCAGTTGAGCATCCAGCGCAGGTGCGGATGCGGATACCAGTTCAGACCGACGGTGATGTTCTGCTCCTTGCCGCCGGCAAATCCAGTGTCTTCCAGATCCATCTGGCTGAAACGTGCGGCGACTTCCCATGCACCCCAGCCGTCCGCGCCAAGCTGGAAGTTGTGGTTCGGATGTACGCGGCCAAAGCTGCCCTTTTTGACGCTATACGGACGCGACTCACCGGTGAGGAACCAGCTTCCGAAGATATAGTAGCCGCTGAAGCTTGGCTCGTTAGTGACACCATTCTGGAAACTTACATCGGTGCGGACATATTCGCCCTGTATGGATGCGGGGCCGAAGACGGCCGCCGCCTCCAAGCCGTACTTCAGGATGCTGTCTACATTCGCGATGCTGCCGGTGTCCACAAGGCGCTTGTGCGTAATGTGGGATTCCGGACGTGCACGGAATCTCAGTGTCCTTGTGGAGTCCGGCAGGTTGTAGTTGATGCCAGCACCCAGATGAATGACACGGCCACTCTCGTGCATTGGCGCAAACGTCAGGCGGCCGGTGGCGTCGAACTTGGAATCCACACCCTCCGTTGTGCCGGAAGCGCCATTGGTGAAGACGCCTGCGGCGGCGCTCCATGAATCGCCGTGCCCGGAGAAGGCGGCGCCGATATTACGGCTGGGTGCGAACGCGTTTGGCAGCGCACGCTCCATGAAGGTGATGTACTTGGAACTGGTCAACTCTTCCAGACTGAACGGTTCCTTGAAGTTGCCAACCTTGATATGGACGGGTAGCCCCGTGTACTGGATGTAGAGGTCCTTGATCGTCGTCTTATTACCGGCGAAATCGTACTGAGCCTTGTAGTGGAAATCACCGATCTTGCCCTTGGCGAACAGACGTGCGCGGCGGAATTCGGCGCCGTCACCCATATCCAGGCCCGGATCGTCCTTATAGAAGGCGGCATCCGCCTGGATGCGTCCGCCGAACTTCAGTTTCTTGCTTTTTTCCTTTTCGGCTTTTTTTGCTTCCTTTTTGGCCTGTTTGGCCTCGTCGCTGGTGATCACTCCCTTGGCCTCTAGCAGGTCGGTAAGGGTGTTGCTGCTGGCGGCCATGGCTCTGCCTGGTATTACGCCAAGCATGAGCGCCAGCGCCAGCACCTCTAATTTTATCATTGTTTTGTGCATGTCATTTCTCCTTCCCTTCCGGATATATTGAATCAGTTGTTGTTCTGACGTGGCGCAACGTAGAGGAGTTATGTGACCCGCGTGTGACATGCGTGTCATGTCATCAACGTGTCATGTTGTTGCAGCAACCTGCCGTCCGAAACCACAGATGGAGGTGGATATGAATAAGGAAGATAATATGGCCATCAGTTTTGAGGCCGCAGTAACGGCGAATCCAAGCTTCACACGTTTCCGTTCTTTACCCGTGGCGCAGGAGCTAAAATTAAGTGATGCCAGACTCCTGTTTATGTGCTTTGAGGAATGCGTTATCAAACAGGGCACAGTAATTTACAAGGCTGGAGAGAAATCTGACAATGTAATGCATCTGATCCTTGAGGGCAGCGTTTCAGTTTCAGATACCTCCCGTCATGTTTATGCAAGCCTGCGTGCAGGCGATGTGTTTGGACTGTTCTCGTTTCTGGATCAGGATCGCCTGCACTCCGCAGCGGTACGAGCGGAATCCGACCTGACGGTGCTGACAATCAATCGCAAATATTTCGATGTCATCACCCTGGAACATCCGAACCTTGGCGGCCAGCTTCTCCGCTTTATGTTCCGGCTGCTCTCCCGCATGGCCCTGAAGCTGGAGATCGAATATGCCGCGCTGCGGGAATATGCGCTGGGCTGCCACCGGTAGCGCCCAAGGCGGTCTTGTCTTGAGGCAAGGCTTCACCCATTATCGAACGCAACATGCACAGCGAACAGGAAGAGATTCTGGTTGTCGAAGACGATGAGGCAATTGCGCGCCTGATCGCACTGAACCTGAGAGCTTCGGGATATCGGGTGGCAACCTGCGGCAATGGCAGTGATGCCATGCGTCTGTTGCAGGAGCGGAGGTGGAGGCTGGTTGTTCTGGATCGTATGCTGCCGGGAACCAGTGGTATGAAAGTCCTGCGTTGGCTGAACAACTCCAAACAGAAAGATCGTGTGCCCGTACTGATGGTGACGGCTCTGGGGCAGACCAGTGAACGTGTGCATGGATTGAGCGAAGGTGCAGACGACTATCTGGCGAAGCCATTTGAGCCGGAAGAACTGGTGGCGCGGGTAGGTGCTTTGCTGCGCCGCTCCGAGCCTGTCTCGGCGGGGCTGACTGTAGCTGATATTCACCTTGATCCGGATGTGCCCGAGGTGCGCGTAAACGGCCAGGTCATCGACCTTCGCAGGCTGGAGTTTCAACTGCTGCATGAACTGATGAAGAAGGCGGGCAAGGTATGCCGGCGCGAATATCTTCTCGATCACGTGTGGGGAAGGGATGCATTTGTCGAGCCACGGACGGTGGATGTGGCCGTAAAAAGGCTGCGGAAATCATTATCCGTGGCCGGAGCCGCCAATTGTATCAAGACGATCAGGGGCATCGGTTATCGCTTCGCTGACAGGCAAGAGCAGTAAAGAGTGAATTCATCCATATTGCTGGCTGTTGCTGCGTTGATTGCCGTGCTGGCAATCTACAGCCGCTATGCGCATCGCCTGAAACGCGATCTTAAGGAAAAGCAGACCCGGATCGACCAGCTTGAACGAACTCGGGACGATCTCGAATCTGTGGTTAAGCGCCGTGGCCGGCGGCTGGATGTTCTGTTTTCAGCCATCAACGAAGCAGTCATGCGGGTGGATCGCCTGGGGCGAGTATTGGCGGCGAATGCCCAGGCACGGTCTTTATTCAAGATGGATAAGGCACACGATTTACCTCAGTCCATGCTGATATTTTACCGTGAGCCGGACTGGTATCGCTCGTTCATGGATGCCTTGCATGACTTGCCTGAGGCATCATCACTGCCGGATATCCATATTGAAGGCAGAGTGCTTGCGGCGCGCCTGGCGCCATTGGGCAAGGAACAGGCGCTGCTGCTTTGTCTTGATGTAACCCGGCAGGCGCTGCTGGAAAAGCAACGCAAGCAATTTGTCTCCAATATCATGCATGATCTGAAAACCCCGCTGACATCCATGCTGGGGTATGCCCGCAGTATCCAGTCGTTTGGTGACAAGCCTGAGTTGCAGCATGAAGCAGCGGGAGTTATTGCGGATGAGGCCAAGCGTGTAAACAGCCTGCTGGATGCGTTGTTGACCCTGGATCAGATTGAATACAAGCAACCCGGCGGTGAGGCGAGGGCGGAGATGGCAGGGGTTCTGCGGCAGGTGTGCGATGCGCTGGCTCCGCAATGCGAGGCAAGGGGCCTGAAGATTGAAACGGATGAGCCTGATACGTTGTCGCCGGTGGCCATGCATGCTGATGATTTGCATCGGGTGCTGGAAAATGTGCTCAGCAATGCCCTGCGCCACTCGCCTGAGAAGGGAGTGGTTCGGTTGCGTATTGGCTCATCGGACAGAGATTGCCTGGTGGACATCTCTGATGATGGGCCGGGCATGGATGAGGAACATCTGGCTCGCGCCACAGAACGTTTTTACCGCGTGGACGAGGCTCGTGGCTATGGCGGTCACGGCCTGGGGCTGGCCATTGCCAGTGAAATGCTTGAGGCGCATGGCGGCAGCATAGATCTGAGCAACCGCAAGCCGCATGGGTTGAGGGTGAAAATGCACATTCCCCTGGCAGTAACATAAAAAACCCGCCTGATCAGGCGGGCCTCGATAAGTGAAAACTCTGTCTAGTTGGCTTTGATTTCCCGGCCGTTCAATGGCTGCGCCGGACGCACATTGCCGTTATATATTTCGTGGAATTTCTTCAGTTGTTTTTTGCCAACGGAAACAGGTGTCTTAAGTACATACCAGCGTACACCCTCTGTGCACGGCGGTGTCGTCAACGAACCCATAAAGTGGTAATACGACTTATCCTTTGGCAGCAAAGGGGCCACATCCACGGTGTGGAAGCCGGCCTTGGTTCCGGCATGCATGGGGAGCTTTTTCCAAATCTTGTTCAGTGCGGGGTTTGCTGCGCCCTCCTCAAACAGCACGGCCACGATTGCCAATTTTCCTCCGGCGTTGGCATGCACAAAGTGAGCTTCCATATCAAAGGTCTTGCCTTCCACGGTATTTTCGCTCGGGGCGTGGAAATTGAATCGCAGTAGATTGAACTGTTGTCCACCGATGACGATATAGCGTCCCTGCGGGACGCTGACCTTGATGGTGCGACCGTTGTTGACAGCGGCAGGGTTGCCGCCTGACGCATAGTGGAATTTAATGGACGGCAGGTTTTCCTGCCTGGCATCTGTAATATCGATTGGCGATTGCGCCATCCCGTTCTTGCAGGCGGCGTAGCTGCTTTTCAGGTCGCCCCAGTAGTTCGGTCCGCCGCCTCCTTTATAGCCCCAGTTGGCGCCATCCGCCAAGCTTGGGGTGGCGCATGCCATGGTCATGCAGGCGGCAAAGATTAAGCGCTTGGACATAAGGTATCCTCCCTGATTTTTAGATGATGCCTTCAGGCAGCATGCTATGCTTTGTTCGTTGTCTATCAATGCCCTGGCCATGCATAAAGCGGCCGAACGATAATGTGCTTGCATTGATAGCGATAATGGTTATCGTTCGCACCCATGGCAAAGTTAACAATACAGAGACAAACGATTCTTAACCTGATCAATGCATCGAATCAGCACTGGGATGCCGATGAACTGGCGCGTGAACTTATCATCCGTGGTCACAAGATCGGCATTGCCACGGTCTATCGCGGCCTGGCTGCTCTGGAGACGGATGGCCTGGTCAACAGTGTTCAACTGGCTGACAAAAAGCGTTACGAGCGGGCGGTTAAAAAGCATCACGATCATATGGTGTGCACAAAGTGCGGCAGCATCGAAGAGTTTGCCAATGACACCATCGAGGCCCTGCAGAAGGTGGTGGCACATGAGAAGGGGTTTCAGATGAGCGGTCACCAACTGATTCTGTTCGGTTGTTGTGCCCGTTGTGGTCAGCAGTCATGACGCACTATCAGCGAATCAAGACCAGGGCTGCAAAGCTGAACCTTTTACGGCTGGCTGCCGGATGCGCCCTGGCAACAGTTGTGGTGGCTATGAGCGCACCGGAATTATCAGCGGCCGAGGCAGAACTTGTGATCAAGAACCATCGCTTTGAGCCAGCCGAGCTGATCAT
Source organism: Zetaproteobacteria bacterium (assembly GCA_003228735.1). Lineage (GTDB taxonomy): Bacteria > Pseudomonadota > Zetaproteobacteria > Mariprofundales > Mariprofundaceae > SZUA-181. The sequence continues at coordinate 11,146 of QIFG01000035.1, read as the reverse complement.
TCCGGCTGGTGAGCGCCTGCGAATTCTGGTCAGAAATCTGGATGCCACGCCCGAAGAGTTTGAAAGCTATGAGTTGAATCGCGAAAAGATCATCCCCGGCGGGTCCCATGCCTATATCTATATCGGGCCGTTGGATCCCGGCATCTATCCGTTCTTTGGTGAGTTCAATATGGATACGGCGCAGGGCAAAATTATTGCAGAATAGGATTTCAGCATGACTTCAACATTGATCATTGTTTTCCGCGAGGTACTGGAGATGGCGCTTGTCATCAGCATCGTTCTGGCCGCCACGCGTGAGTTATCCGCCAGCCGCCGATGGATTGCTGCCGGGGCAGTTGCAGGCCTGGCCGGCGCCGTGGTAGTCGCCGGGCTGGCAGGGGCCATTGCTGCTGCCGTTGCTGGCATGGGCCAGGAGATATTCAATGCAGCGGTTCTCTTTTTGGCTGCGGGTCTGCTGGCCTGGACCGTGGTCTGGATGCGCAGGCATGGCAGGGAGCTGTCCGCGCATGTGCAGAGTGTCGGCCGGTCCGTAGCTGACGGCGGCTTACCGCGCATGACTCTGGCCATGATTGTGGGTCTGGCCGTGCTGCGCGAGGGCTCCGAGGTTGTACTGTTTTTATACGGAGTTGTGGCGGCCGGGCAGGAGGATGCCGCTTCGATGCTGTTTGGCGGCGCACTCGGCCTGTTCTCCGCTGGCCTGCTGTCGGCAGTGGCCTATGCTGGACTGGTTCGCATTCCGCATAAGCACCTGTTCGGCGTGACAAGCTGGCTGCTGACATTGCTGGCGGCGGGCATGACTGCGCAGGCCACGCATTATCTGGTTATGGTGGACGTGTTGCCGGCGCTGGGCCAGCCGGTCTGGGATTCTTCACACCTGCTGCCGGAATCCGGCGTTATCGGGCAGTTGCTGCATGCGCTGATCGGATATGATGACCGGCCGAGCGGCATGCAGGTGATTTCCTTCGCCGCCATGCTGGTAACCGTCATGATGCTGAGCAGAAGGATAAATGGCGCTCCCAAGAGGCCGGTGAGAGCCGTGGCGGGCATTTTTCTGGCCGGAGCGTTGATGCTGGGAGATGTTGATCCGGCGCAGGCAAAGAAAGTTTATTCGCCGGTCGTGGAGCGGGGTGAGGTGGAGATTGAATATCTTCTGGATGTTGCGTTTGATGGCGATCCGGCCGTGGACGGCTCGGCCAAGCATCAATTTGCGGTCGAGTATGCCGTTACAGATCGCTGGGCAACCGAGGTTTATGGTGTTTTTACCAGAAAGCCGGGGAAAGGGTTCCAGTATGACCGGTTCAAGTGGGCGAATATTTACCAGCTGTTTGAACAGGGAGAGCACTGGCTCGATTCGGGCTTTTATCTTGAATATCAAATTCCTGATGCTGCTCAACAAAAACCGGATCTATTGGAATTCAAGCTGTTGCTTGAAAAAGAGATGGGCCGTCTTGTTCATACGGGCAATCTGATATTCAAAAAAGAGCTTGGTGTGCTGGCTACGAAAAGTACCAAGCTGGGTTATGCATGGCGCAGCAAATGGCGCTGGATGCGTGAGTTCGAGCCGGGCTTTGAGGCCTATGGCACTATGGGCGAGTTGGGCAATGCTGACAGTCTGTCCCGGCAAAGCCACATCATTGGCCCCGTCATCAGTGGCAAGCTCTTCAGGCATTTCGAATATGAACTGGGCTATCTGTTCGGTCTGACGCAGGGTGCCGCAGACGGCAACCTCAAGCTGGTGTTTGCCTGCGAGTTCTAAAGGCGCTCTGAATGCCGCTGTTCGCCTACATGCCGATGGCGAATATGGCGGCCAGGCTCAGGACGACCATGGGCAGCAGGCCCAGGCTGAGTCCCAGGCGGGCGGATCGATCGGAGAAGACCATCCCCATTCCCCATTTGACCAGCGAGTTGGAGGCGCAGGCCAGCAGGATTGCCTGTGCAGCCAGTATGGCGCTCAGGCGCTCCCGGCTCATCTCACTGACGGAAAGGGTGATGGCGTCCACATCCGTCAGCCCTGACAATCCGGCCACGGACATGATGCCGCCCTCGCCGAATTCAGCCTGGGCCATGTGGGTCAGAAATAGTATCAGGGCATAGAAGGCGCCGAAGGAAAGGGCCATACGCCAGGACAGCGGGTTCATCTCCGGCTGGTATTTCCCCGAGTCGCTTTGCTCACTTGCGCTTCGGCGCCAGAGCCAGGCTGCGGTTCCAAATGCGCAGGTGGTGACGATCGCAACGGGTATTAGCAGCAGCATCGAGACTTCAGGGCTGAAAAGCAGGGCGATTACCGCCACGCGGGGAAACATGGTAGCGCAGGCGGCGATGATGGAGAGCTGACAGGTCGCTGTCAGCGCCGGGCTGTCCTTGCTCAGGCGGGACATGGTCAGTGTCACTGCCGTGCTGGAGGCCAGGCCGCCGAGGATGCCGGTTATTCCCAGGCCGACGCGTTGGCCGAGCACCTTGATAGCGGCATAGGCGGCAAAGCCGATGCCGGAGATCAGCACGACCATCAGCCAGATACGTTGCGGATTCAGGGCTTCATAAGGGCCAAAGGCCTCGTTTGGCAGAATAGGCAGAACGACCACGGAGATGATGAGAAATTGCGTGGCCTGCTTGAGATCCATCTTGGACAATGAATGCGAGAAGTGATGCAGCACTTTCTTGAACCGCAGCAGGCAGAAGACGACCACTGCCATGGTGGTGGCAGGCAAGGCATAACCCATGCCGGTCAGCGCACCGAGTATGAAGGTCAGCACAAGAACGACTTCGGAGGTGATGCCCTTGTCGGCGGAGTCGCCACGGCTGGTGCTGCGGTATGAGAGAAGCGCGACCAGGCCCGTGAAGGCCAGGCCCAGGGAGATACCCCATGGCATCAGATTCTCCGGCAGCCAGGTCAGCAGGTTGCCGGACAGGGCAACGAGGGCAAAGGTTCGGATGCCGGCTGCTTCAATATGCTTTACCCGGCCATTTACCCGCCGCTGGCCGTATTCCCTTTCCAGGCCGATAAGCAGGCCGATGCCGAGGGCCGCCAAAGCAGGGGTCAGAACATTCAACTGTAAATCCATATTCTTATTCTAGCATGTTCCCGATGAGGAATGGCTGATGTATGCGATCGGCCGGGGTAAGCGGCTGGATATCATTGTCACCTCGGCCAGTTTCAGAGTCGTCAGGGGGTTATGAGGTGGCCGCCCTTTTTATTCCTCAGATCAGGCTCAGGTCAGCGTTGCCGCAGCCTCGGCAATGCGATTCACGGCATCCTCCAGCATTTCCTGGCTGACGGCATAGGAGATGCGCATAAAGCCGGGTGCGCCGAACTCGGCGCCGGGCACCAGCGCCACGCCCGCCTCTTCAAGCAGCCATGCGCAGACAGCCAGATCATCCATCAACTCTACGCCGCTTGATGTGGTTTTGCCCAGCCAGCCTTCGATGGAAGGGAATACGTAAAAGGCGCCGTCCGGCGTCAGGCAGGACATGCCGGCAATGGTGTTCAGCCTGTCCACCAGCCAGGTACGGCGGGATTCATAGGTGCGCACCATCTCGTCCAACTCGTCGGTCGGGCCGGTCAGGGCCGCCAATGCCGCCTTCTGGGCGATGGATGAGGGGTTCGAGGTGCTTTGTCCCTGAATCTTGCTCATGGCTTTGATTAGATGCCGGGGGCCTGCGCAGTAGCCGATGCGCCAGCCAGTCATGCAATAGGCCTTGGACACTCCGTTCAGTGTAATCGTACGATCTTTCAGATCAGGGTTAACTTGCGCAAAGGTTGCGAATGTATTGTCGTCGAACAGGATTTTCTCGTACATGTCGTCGGTCGCTACGGCGATGTCGGGATATTTGGCCAACACCTCGCCCAGCGCCTTCAGATCGGCCGCCGAGTAAGCCATGCCGGTCGGGTTCGATGGTGAGTTGAGAATCAACAGCCGGGTTTTATCTGTGATAGCCGCTTCGAGTTGCGTGGCGGTTAGTTTGAAATCGCCCTCGGCTGTCGTGTTGATGGTGACGGGCACGCCTTCAGCCAGCAGCACCATATCCGGGTATGAAACCCAGTATGGAGCCGGGATAATGACCTCGTCACCGGCATCAATCATGGCCTGTAGCAGATTGTAGATGCACTGCTTGCCGCCGGTGGACACAAGAATGTCGTCCGCTTCATAGTCGAGATCGTTGTCACGCTTGAACTTGGCGGCGATTTCCTGTCGCAGGGCAGGAATGCCGGGCACGGCCGTGTAGCGCGTGAAGCCGGAACGAATCGCCTCGATGCCTGCCTCACAGGCGGCTTTCGGCGTGTCGAAGTCCGGCTCGCCGACGGAGAGCGAGATGATGTCGCGTCCGGCGGCGCGCAGTTCGGCGGCCTTGGCGGTGATGGCCAGCGTGGCCGAGGGTTTAACTTGTTGTACGCGGTGGGATAGTTTCAGCATGCAACGATTCTGCCAGAGGCGGATATTTCCTCAAGCGGCTGTTATCCTTTGGCAGTCTGCATAAGTTGCAGAACAACAAGCCATCGAGGAGCCAGGTTGCCGACCGAGAATATCCGTGAGATTCCCTATAACTACACCTCCTATTCGGACCGCGAGATCGTGCTGCGCTTTCTGGGCGAGGAAGCATGGGAAGATTTGAATGTGCTGCGCGATCAGCGGCGCACTGGAAGAAGCGCCCGCATGCTGTTTGAAATCCTCGGAGATATCTGGGTAACGGCGCGTAATCCCCATCTGCGCAACGACCTGCTGCACAACCGTCGCCGCTTGAAATCCATGCGCGAACTGCATGAAGACCGGCTGGCCCGTATCGAAGCTGCGGCCGGCGGCAACGAGTGCGCCGGACGTGTGACCGCCTCGGCCAGACGCATGCTCTCAGATTTCTACGGCTGGTTTGACAAGGAGCCGCAGCGCCGCAAGCGGGCCAGGCGCGCCTTTGCCAAACATACGCATGCGAACAACATTCATTTTGATGCATTTACGCTGACGCATCATGCTACGGACGCGACCGACTGGCGGCAGGAATGCCCGTTCTGCGTGCTGACGCCGGATACGCCGGAGGAGATTCCGGGCCTGATCAAAGCGGCGGCCGGACTCGGCCTGACCGTGATTCCGCGCGGTGGCGGCACTGGCCTGAACGGGGGATCCGTGCCGCTGCATGCCGATTCGGTGATGATCAATGTCGAGAAACTGGATCGCATCGGGGCCATAGCGTCGCGCAAGATCGGCCGGCGCAAGGTCGCCACGATCACGGCCCAGGCCGGCGCTGTGACCGGGCATGTCATGCAAGCCTCGAAGCCGCATGTTTTCGCTACCGACCCGACGAGCCTGTGGGCCTGCACGATCGGCGGCAACATCGCCACCAACGCAGGCGGCAAGCATGCCGTTATCTGGGGCACCTGCATCGACAACCTGCTGTCCTGGAAGATGGTGACGGCGGATGGTAACTGGCTGGCTGTCGAGCGCCTGAAACACAACATGGGACGTATCCCGCCGGACAAAGACGTGCAGTTTGAACTGACGCGCTTCGGCCCGGACGGCATCACCCAGCTTGGCAAACCCGAGAAGTTGACGCTGCCGGGCGCGATTTTCCGGCAGGCAGGGCTGGGTAAGGATGTGACGCGCAAGGCCCTGGGCGGCCTGCCCGGCATCCAGAAGGAGGGCACGGACGGCTTTGTTACCGAGGCTACATTCGTGTTGCACGAGCCGTATCCGTGTATGCGCACGGTCTGCTGCGAATTTTTCGGCCAGGAGCTCTCCGAGGCCACGCGCGCCATGGTCGACATCAAGATGCATGTCGATGCACTGGAAGGCGTGCATCTGGAGGGGCTGGAGCATTTCGATGAGAAATACGTCAAAGCCATCCAATACAGGGCAAAGTCGACCCGCCGTCAACGGCCGCGTGTCGTGCTGCTGATTGATATTTCCGGCGTTGAAGAGAAGGCAGTGGCGGCCGCCTGTGTGGATATCTGCCGCATCGCCTCGGAAGGAAACGGCGATGGTTTTGTTGCTATCAATGAAGCGGATCGCGGCCGCTTCTGGGCGGATCGTGGCCGCATGGCGGCCATCGCCCGGCATACGCGCGCCTTCAAGCTCAACGAGGATGTCGTCATCCCGTTGCCGCGCCTGGCCGAATACAACGATTACATCGAATGGCTGAATATCAGCAATTCGATTGCCAACAAGCTGGAAATCATCGGTGGCATCGCTTCCTATCTGGACAGCATCAGGGAGAAGCTGGCGGCGGGCGACGCCATGTTGCAGGCCGAACTCGGGATCGAGGACGACAACTTCATCAGCGCCAAGCTGGATCAGTGCCGGAAAGTGCTGGGTCAGGCCGCATCGCGCTGGCAGGCATTTCTTGACGGGTTGGACAAGCCGGCAGGCGAGCAGGCGGCATGGCTTGCGGATGTTCCGTTTGACCCGGCAGAAAACCTGTTCCGTATCATCCAGCGCGGCGATTTGCGTATCTCCTACCGGCAGGATGTGAGAAAGCCGCTGATGGATCTGTTGCGCGGCCATGAGTTGCTGCGCGATGGCGTTACGCGCGCACACAAGGAGTTTCTTTCCCGGCGTATTGTTGTTGCGACGCATATGCATGCCGGCGACGGCAACGTGCACACGAATATCCCGGTCAACTCGAATGACTACGAGATGATGACCAGGGCGCATCACGTGGTCGAACAGATCATGGCCAAGGCTGTGGAATTGGGAGGCGTCATCTCCGGTGAGCACGGCATCGGCATCACCAAACTGGCTTATATGCCAGCAGCCTATCTGGATGAGATGGCCGATTATCTGGCCAAGAGTGATCCTGAACACCTGTTCAACCGGGACAAATTGCTGCCGGGCGCCGATTTGCAGTTCACCTACACGCCCAGCTTCAACCTGCTGGAGATGGAAGCGATTATCCTGGAGGCGGCCGACCTGACCGAGCTGTCCGAGGTGATTTCACCCTGCCTCCGTTGCGGCAAGTGCAAGCCGGTGTGCAATACGCATTTCCCGCGCGCCTCCATGCTGTATTCGCCGCGCAACAAGATTCAGTCCAGTGCGGCTATCATTGAGGCGTTTCTGTATGAATCGCAGACCGGCGGCGGCATCTCGTTCGACCAGTTCGCCGGCCTGCAGGATGTGGCCGATCACTGTACGATCTGCCACAAGTGCGAATCGCCGTGCCCTGTGAATATCGATTTCGGCGTTGTCACCGAGATGATGCGCACCCTGCTCAAGGACAAGGGGCAGGCAAGATTTAATATTGGCTCGAAGCTGTCACTGATGTTTCTGGCCATGCAGCAGCCGGATGCCGTGCGCCTGATGCGGCAGACTGTGATCCGCTGGGGTTATGTCGGTCACCGCCTGCTGCACCAGTTGGCGAAGAAGGCGGGCATTATCAGGCCGGAACCGGCAGCCATGCGGAATTTGGAAGGCATTCCGGCGCAGGTCATCAACTTCGTGGAGCGGCCCTTGCCGAATCTTCCGGCGCAGACGGCGCGTGTCGCCCTCGGCATCGAGGGGCGCGAGAAAAATATGGTGCCAATCCTTCGTGATCCCGGGAAGGCCAACGGGAAAGCGGTGTTTTATTTTCCCGGCTGCGGCTCTGAACGGCTGTTTTCGCAGGTTTCCCTGGCCACGCAGGCCATGCTGTTCGATCTGGGCCTGAATGTGGTGTTACCGCCCGGTTACCTGTGCTGCGGCTATCCCATGACGGCCAGCGGTGACGCCAAGCGCGGCAACCGGGTTTCGTATGAAAACCGCGTGCTCTTTCATCGCATCAGGAATGCGCTTTCGTATCTTGATTTTGAGGCCGTGATCGTTTCCTGCGGCACCTGTTTCGATCAACTCGCCCGTTATGAACTGGGACAAGTGTTTCCCGGCGCGCCGCTGATCGACATTCATGAATACCTGATGGGGAAAGGTGTGCAGGCCGGGGACGTTGCCGGTGCGCAATACATGTACCACGAGCCCTGCCATACGCCTCTGAAGCGCCATGGCAGCGAAGCCGTGATCGAGAGTCTTCTCGGCTCTGAATCACAGGCCAGCGAGCAGTGCTGCGGCGAGGCGGGAACCCTGGCCGTGGCCAGTCCGGCCATCGCCGGCAAGATTCGCGCCCGCAAGGAAGAGGAAATCTTCAAGGCGAAGCATCGTTTCGGCGAATCCGGCAGCGAGAAGGTCAGGATGCTGACATCCTGCCCGTCCTGCCTGCAGGGCCTGAACCGCCTGGAGGGCGAAACCGGCATTAAGGCGGACTACATCGTCGTTGAGCTTGTGCGCCGGCTGCATGGCGACAACTGGCAGCAGGTATTCATCGAACGCGTGCAGCAGGGCGGCATCGAACGGGTATTGATGTAGGGTCTGCTTACACTCATTCAGACTGAAGCGCTGCTGTCCCAAATGAGGCCAGTCAAGGCGCGAGGAGTAAAGTTTGGTGAATCCAAATAAACGACAAGCAACGCTGGATGGCCTCGTCTTTATTGGACACAGCCGGGGCGCAGCCCTGCGGTTAGAATTTGTGTTAATAGGCCATGAATGAGTGTACCCATCCTGCGGTTGTATCCGGCACCGCAAGAGGAAGTAGCGCTTGAAGGCGCGTACCTGCAGCTTGGCCTGCACAAACAGGGCTCGCCGGAAAACCCGCTGATCTACTCGAACTACATCGCCAGCCTGGATGGCCGCATTTCAGTAAAGGATGAAGAAACGGGAGAATTCAAGGTGCCGGATGCGATTGCCAACAAGCGAGACTGGCGGCTGTACCAGGAACTGGCGGCGCAATGCGATGTGATGATTACTTCTGCCCGATATTTTCGCCAGTTGGCCAAAGGGCAGGCCCAGGATTTGTTGCCCGTGGGGAAGGAGAAGGCCTATGCCGATCTGCTCGAATTCCGCCGCAGGGAGGGGTTAAGCGACCAGCCCGCCATCATCATCCTGAGCCGAAGTCTGGATATTCCACTGAAAGCTTTGGACAAGGTTTCCGACCGCGACATTTACGTGCTGACCACATCGGCAGCGGATGAAGGCAAGGTGGCGCAGCTAACGCAGCACGGCGTGCAGTGCATTCGGGCCGATGGAGAAGATATTACTGGTCATGCGCTTAAGGCCATGTTGACGCAGCTCGGATTTGGCAGCGCCTACATGATTGCCGGCCCCGAGGTGCATGCAATGCTGCTTGAAGCCGGCGTACTTGACCGCCTGTTTTTGACCACCCACCATAGTCTGATCGGCGGGAACCAGTTTCATACCATCTTTTCCGGCAAGCTGGAGCAGGCCGGTCGCATGAATCTTGTTTCACTGTATTACGACGGCACGCTCAATGCTGGCCAAATCTTTGCCCAGTATACCTATTGTGAATAGGGTTATCCCCGCACTGTCCGTCGCGGGTGGACATCATCGTAGAACGGGCAAAATCGAAGAAGGAAGTCATGAAACATAAAGCAAGAGAAGCGTTGCTCAGTGGAGACATCCTCAGAGAACTGGTCGGGGGTACGGCAGAGGCAACAGGAGAAGCTTTTTTCCGGGAGCTTGTCCGTCACTTGGCCAAGGCCATGCAGGTGTCTTATGCATTTATTTCCGAACTGGATGCAAGCCGCACGAAGATCCGGACGCTTGCCCTCTGGGCGGATAAGGGTTTCGCTGACAACATAGAATACGAGCTTGCGGGCACGCCTTGTGCCGATGTTGCAAAAGGAGAAGTTTGCTTTTTCTCCGAAGGCATTCAGGCCCGCTTCCCTGATGATTCTCTTTTGGTAGATATGGAAGCTGAAAGTTATCTCGGTATCCCATTCTTTGATCCCTCCGGAACGCTTGTCGGGCATATGGCTATACTCGACCGGGAGCCCATGCCTGAAGACGAATATCGACTGGAGTTGATGAGAATCTTTGCCGGACGCGCCGGCGCGGAGTTGCAGCGGAAAAGAGTTGAAGAGGCATTGCGCAAAAGCCAGGAGAGCCTGATGGAGGCCCAGCGTATCGCCCGGATGGGGCACTGGGACCTTGATCTGGTGAAGAACGAACTGGTCTGGTCTGATGAGGTTTACCGGATATTCGAAATGAAGCCGGAAAAGTTCGGCGCTTCCTATGAGGCTTTTTTGAACACCGTTCATCCAGATGATCGGAAAGAAGTGGACAAGGCGTATATGGATTCTGTCAGAAACAGAACCCCATACGACATCGAACACCGCCTCCGAATGCAGGATGACAGCGTCAAATGGGTTAATGAGCGCTGCGAAACCTTTTATGGTGATGACAGCACGCCTTTGCGGTCTATTGGCACCGTGCAGGACATCACCGACCGCAAAGAGGTTGAGTTCCGGCTGGAGCATATGGCCAGTCACGACAACCTCACGGGTTTGCCCAACCGCGTTCTGTTTTTTGACCGCCTCAGCCAGGCATTAGCCCAGGCGCGCCGCCATAAGCAGACATTCGCTGTGCTGTTTCTGGATCTCGATAACTTCAAGACTGTCAATGATGCGTTGGGTCATCATGTTGGCGACCAACTGTTGCGGGATATGTCGCAGCGCCTGCTTGGCTGTGTGCGTGAAATGGATACGGTGGCCCGCATGGGTGGTGATGAGTTCACCTGCATCCTGACTGAAGTCCATAATACCCAAGGAGTGGCACTGGTCGCCGAAAAGATGCTGAAAGCCTTGTCCAAACCTTTTGAATTTACCGGTCATGTATGCCGTGTCGGTTGCAGTATCGGCATTGCGATGTACCCCGATCACGGCAAGGATGACGACACATTGGTCAACCATGCTGACGCTGCGATGTATGTGGCCAAGCGCCAAGGCAAGCAGAACTATCAGTTTTTCAATTCAGCGGAGATCGGAAAGGTCTGATAGCCGCTCAGGGATATCACTGACTCAACCTTGCGGCAGCAGTGGTCGCACGAAATACACCACCGCCACAAGCACAACGATCATGATTTTTCATGAAGACCATGCGGGGGTTGGATAGATTGCTGTTGACTCAAGGCATTGTCTTTGCAGGAAGTCGAATGGCTGACAAGGCGATTCGCATTTTGTGGCGGCTTGTTTGGCCAGCCGCGCCGGATGTGCGCCTTCCGCTGCAAGTCGTAGCTACGGCTATGCCTCTAGTGTCCTATCCCGTAGAAGAGCGCACTATCAGCGAGTTCTGGCGGGATGTGCGGCAAGGCGTGCGAGTGCAGGACTGGCCGTGGCCAA
>QIFG01000076.1 GCA_003228735.1 Zetaproteobacteria bacterium | reverse complement strand
CCATAGCCATGCTATGCTCGCGCCGATACGCCTTGCGGACTGACCGCCCGGCAGTTCGCTGCATAGGGCTTTATTTATGAAGGTATTAGTATAAGCCTTTCGAATATTTAGTGTGCTGCAAAGCACAAAAAGGCGCACAAAACAGCTTGGCCATTGTTCTTATTGCTGTCTTCAAGCTAACATGCGGCGCATGCAAGCTGTGAGCGTGGAAGCCTTGCGTCAGCTGGTGGAAACGCAGATTCCCGATGCCCAAGTCTCCGTTTCACTATACGCCGGTGATGATCATTTTGAAATGCTGGTGATTTCCCCTGTCTTTGAAGGAAAATCCCGCATCAAACAGCATCAGATGGTGTATGCGGCACTGGGTGACCATATGCAGAAACGTGTGCATGCGCTTGCGTTAAAAACATATTCGCCGAAGTGCTGGCAGGCTCTGGCAGACAAGGATCAATCTTAATGGAACAAATCCGGGAAAAGATCGGCGCGCTTGTACATGAACATGATGCCGTGCTGTTCATGAAGGGAACCCCGCAGTTTCCGCAGTGCGGGTTCTCGCAGCAGGTCGCCGCCATCATGGACAGCTTCAATATCACGTATGAGGCAGTCAATGTGCTACTTGATCCGGAGGTGCGTGAGGGCATCAAGGACTATGCCGATTGGCCGACGATTCCCCAACTGTATATCAAAGGCGAATTTATCGGCGGTTGCGACATTGTTTCCGAAATGCATGCATGCGGGGAACTGGCCGAGTTACTTAAGCCCCTGCAACAGGCATCGAATTAAATGCCCTGGCTTTCAGATGTTTCTGCATCAATAACTTGTGGCTTAAGACAAGCTGGTATATAAGAATAATAGTGATGGTGTTTAATCTGACTCCTTCCCAATATTACCCCAGGGGCCTCAATGCAGACTAAGCTGGTCAGCAAGCTCGGACAGCGCCTGGCCATGACGCCGCAGCTCAGCCTGAGCCTGAAAATTCTGGCAATGAATTCCATTGAGCTGGATATCTATGTGAAGCAATGCATGGAGAACAACCCGTTAATCGAGGCTGAAGGGCCGGCTGAGGATGTTGATGCCGAAACCATTCCAGAGGTAATCGAGCAGAACTCATGGCGCGAGGCCGGTGATAATCGCTGGGAGCGCATGTATGAACCGGCGGCTGACGCTGACAGCGGTCAGCGCGAGCGCCAGTTGCAGCGCGAGCAAAGCCTGAGCGAGTCACTTCATGAACAGGTTGACCGCCAACCCATGAGTGCGGATCACCGCCCCCTCGCTCATGCCCTCATTGATTCCCTTGAAGACGATGGTTACTTCCACGCCAGCATCAGCGAATTGGCTAGTGCGCTGAAAACAAACCCCGAAATCCTGACCGACGTTCTGGAAAACACCGTACAACAACTCGAACCGGCAGGCGTCGGGGCCAGAAGCCTGACTGAATGCCTGCTGCTGCAACTGGATGATATTGATACAACTGATGTGCTGGTGCGCCGATTGCTGTTGCACTGTTCCGAACAGTTATTCGAAGCAGACGAACTTCTTGCCGGGATCGCCGGCTGCAGCATTGAAGAACTGGGCACGGCACGCGCACGCATGCGCCGTCTGGACCCCTTTCCGGGCCATAGCCTGAATGGACAGATGAACATCTATATCCGGCCTGAGATTATCTTTCGCCGTATTGCAGCCGGACGCTTTGAAATCGAAATCCCCTCCTATGCCTGGCGTGGCATCCGCCTGAACAATCCATGGCAGGGCCATCGATGGCAGGGCAAGGATCGTGAGTTTATGGACAAGGCAAACAAAGAAGCCAAGTGGCTGCTTTACTCCCTTGACCAGCGGCAGGCGACATTGCACAAGGTTGCCGGATGTCTGATCAGGCGCCAGCAGGCTTTTCTGGAGCATGGGCTGATCGGGCTCAAGCCCCTGACATTGCAGGACGTAGCAGACGAGGTTGGCTTGCACGAATCAACGATCTCCCGCGTTACCAGCGGCAAGTACGCTGAGACGCCTTTGGGCCTGGTTGAGCTCAAACGCTTCTTTTCCGCCGGGCTGCCGACACGAAGCGGAAATTCCATCTCTATCTACCGCGTACAACAGCGCGTAAAATCTCTCATCGAATCCGAACCGATGGACAAGCCGATCTCCGATCAGGCTATTTCCGATCGTCTGCGTACGGAGGGTATTGAAATCGCGCGCAGAACAACCGCCAAGTACCGGGAACTACTGGGCATCCCGCCAAGCAGCCAGAGAAAACGACTGGCAACAACACAATAGCAAGACATACGGAGGAGTACATGCAAGTTTCAATTACCGGACGCCATGTGGAACTCACAGATCCCCTGAAAGACTATGTGAGCGATAAGCTTAACCATCTAAATCACTTTATGGATCATATGGTGAATGCACATGTTGTCCTTTCGGTTGAGAAATTCAGACAGCGGGCGGAGGTGACCATTCACGCCAGCGGCATCAATATCCACGGACGCCACGAAACCGAGGACATGTATGCCTCAATCGATGGCGTGGTCGACAAAATCAACCGCCAACTGAAGCGTTACCGCAACAAACTGAACAAACATCAGGCCCAGCACGGCCAGCGCGTGGGCCGGGAAATAAAGGTTTCACATCGCATACTGCACACGTCAGAAGAGCATGAGGAGCTTGCCGAAGATCATCAGCCCGAGGTGCTGCATCAGGAGCATATTCATGCCAAGCCCATGTCTGTTGATGAGGCGGTGATGCAGCTGGAGCTTGCCTCTCACCAACCCGTACTGGTATTTACCAATCAGGAATCAGGCGGATTGAATGTGTTATACAGAAGGACTGACGGCAAGCTGGGCTGGATCGAACCCGAACCGGCATGACAGCACTGAACACCCTGATTCCGCCGGAACGCTTGCTGCTGAATTCCAAGGCCGGCAGCAAGCGCTCGTTGCTGATCGAAATCACCGGTCTGATCCCGAATATCGATGCTGATCAGGCCCTGGAAGTAATCTCGGCCCGTGAAAAGCTCGGCAGCACGGGCATCGGCCATGGCGTAGCCATCCCGCACGGCCGGCTGGCAGACTTGACCTCTCCCATCATCGCCATCGTGCGGCACATGCAAGGAATAGACTTTGATTCCATTGATGGCCAGCCCGTTCACATTGTTGTGCTCTTACTCGCGCCGGACAATGAAGACCAGGCCCATCTTGATCTGCTGGCTCATCTTGCGCGTATTCTGAAAAGCGAGCAGGTGCGCCAGGCCATCATGCAAGCCGAATCAGCCGAGGCCGTTTCCGCCCTGTTCCCGCCTCCCGTCAGGCAAGCGGCATGAATAAAGGCTTACATATCAGCATCAAGGAATTGCTCAAGGAGCAAGGCGAGGGGATGAGCCTGCGCCTGCTGGCCGGAGAGGCCGGGCTGGACCGGTTCCTAGACCGCGCGCGGGTGCAAAAGCCGTCTTTTGCCCTGGCAGGTTTCCTGCAAGGGCTGAACCCCCACCTCTTGCAGGTCATCGGGAAAACAGGCCTGGACTATCTCGACACGCAACCGGCAGAAAAGCGAAAGCAATACGTTGATTCCCTGTTTGATCTCGAACTGGCCTGCCTGGTTATCACGCTTGGCATGCAGCCGCCTGATTACTTCGTTGAGGCTGCCAAACGCACCCATACCCCATTGCTCATTTCAGACATGGAAACGTCCGATTTCATCACGGATATGATTCTGTTCCTGACGCATCAGCTTTCACCTCGCACCTACCAGCATGGCGTCTATATGGATGTGTACGGCCTGGGCGTATTGCTTACCGGCGCCAGTGGTATTGGCAAGAGTGAAATCGCACTGGAGCTGATTACACGTGGGCACCGCCTGATTGCAGATGACATGGTGGAGCTGGTGCGCGAAGGGCCGAATGTTCTCGTTGGCCGCAGCCCGAAAGCCTTGCGCTATCATATGGAAATACGCGGCCTGGGCGTACTGAATGTGCGCGACCTGTTCGGCGCGGCATCCCTGACGGACACCAAGCGCGTCGGCCTGGTTGTCGAGGCCGTACACTGGGATCAAATGTCAGGCGAAGACCGGCTGCTGATGAGCGAGTGGGAAACCAAACTGCATGGCGTACGGCTTTCCAAGGTATTGATCCCTATTCGCCCCGGCCGTTCGCTGGCCGTTCTTGTAGAGGTTGCAGCCCGCAACCACTTGCTCATTATGCGCGGCGTGGACAGCAGCAAGGCCTTCATGGAAGCGCTGGAAGACAGAATCCAGAAAGGCCAGGAGTGACACAGAAAGACAAACCCCTGATGGTCATCACCGGCCTCTCCGGGGCCGGGAAGAGCACCGCTTTGCATGCACTGGAGGACCTGGGCTGCTTCTGCACGGACAACCTGCCGCTGGATATGCTGCCCGAATGGGCAAGGCTGACGAAAAAGCACGGCAACCCTTCGGCCATGTGTATGGATATGCGCAGCAGCCCCGATCCGGAGCAGTTGTACGCCGCTCTTAAAAACATGCTCGCCCAGCACAAGAACTGGCAACTGCTCTACGTTGACGCCAGCAGCGAATCATTGCTTCGCCGCTTTTCCACCCTTCGCCGCAGACATCCCTTCGCTCCGGATCAGGAACTGGGACAGGCCATTGAAGCCGAGCGGCAGGCGATGTTCACCGTTCGCGATCTGGCCGACCTGGTGCTGGACAGCTCCAGCCTGACTCCGTACGAGCTTGCCGATCTTGTGGAGTCCTACTGGCGTCAGTTGGATGAAGTTCCGGAACAGGAAATCACAGTTTCCCTGATTTCATTCAGCTACCAGCGCGGTCTGCCCCTGGATGCAGATATGGTGGTCGACATGCGTTTTCTCCCCAACCCGCATTACCAGCATGAGCTGGCGAACCTGACCGGCCGGGATCTAGAGGTGTGCCAGTTTCTGGAATCCCATGCCGAGGTTGGCCAGGCCGCGAACCAGCTTCGCTCCTGGCTGAATTTCCTCTGGCCCATGCTGAAAAATGAGCGCAAGCAGTACTTCACTCTGGCCATCGGCTGCAGTGGTGGGCGACACCGATCGGTATACATGGTGGAGCGCGTGGCCGAATGGATGCGGCAAGAGCGCTTGGCCAAGCCACTGATTCGCCATCGGGAATTAGGGCCTGTTAACACTAATGATGATTGAAGCGCTGCTGTCCCGAATGTGTTCGAAACAGATGAGATCAGTCAAGGCGCAAGGAGTGAGATTTGGTGAGTCCAAATGAACGACAAGCAACGATGAATGGCCCCGTCGCTACAATTATAATTAGCGTTAACAGGCCCTTCTCATGATCGGCATCGTTCTTGTTGCACACGAACAAATCGCCGGCGAGATGTTGCGCGCGGTAGAGCATGTTGTCGGCCCGCAAGCGCTGACGGAAACGCTGAGCATTGGCGCCGATGCGGACGTAGACGCATGCAAGGAGCGCCTGCAAAAGCTCATCGGGCGCTGCGATGCCGGCGAGGGCGTGCTTCTCTTGTCTGATATGTTCGGCGGCACGCCATGCAATCTCGCCTTGTCCTGCCTTGAAGAAAACCGAGTGGAGGTGCTGTCCGGCCTTAACCTGCCGATGCTGGTCAAGGCAGCGACATTGCGAAAAACGCTTTCCGACATACACGAACTGGCCAGACAGGTGCAGGTGGCCGGTCGGCATCACATTCATCTAGCTTCCGAACTGCTCAGTGGAGAAGAAAAAAATGCCTGAACGACAGGTCATCATACGAAACAAGCTCGGCCTGCATGCCCGCGCCTCAGCTCACCTTGCTACGGAGGCCAGCGCCTTTACAAGCAAGATTTCGCTCGTGAAGGGGTCCGTGGAAGTCAACGGCAAGAGTATTATGGGCATCATGATGCTGGCTGCCGGCAAGGGCACGGAAATCATCCTCCGTGCAAAAGGCAGTGATGCAGAAGCTGCACTCGACCAGTTGGAAACCCTCATAAACTCCCGCTTCGGGGAAGAGCAATAGGCATGCTGGAATATGGCCGGGGCAAGGCCGCAGCCGCCAGTACCGGCATTGCTGTCGGCAGGGTGCAGAAGATTGTGGCCGGCCGCAGTCCCGTTCCCGAGTTTTATATCGAAGCAGGCGATGTGTCCCGTGAGATCGAACGCCTGCATCAGGCCATTCAGGATTCGATTGCCCAACTGGAACAGCAGCAGGCAAGCCTGGCCGATGTCCGCAGCAAAGACCCCGCACATATTCTCGATGCACACTGCATGCTCCTGCAGGATCCTGAACTGACGAATGGCGCCAGAAAACTGATCGACAGTAAACATATCAATGCCGAGTGGGCCTTGAGTCGACAGTTGGATGTCATTGAAGCCATCTTTGACGACATCGAAGACGAATACCTGCGCAGCAAGAAAAGCGATGTGGAACAGGTCGGCCAGCGTGTATTGAACAACCTGGCCGACAGCCGCGATATGGACTTCGGACAGCATGATCAGGCCACCATTCTGGTCGGTGAAAGCTTCAGCCCGAGTGATGCCGTGCATATCTGGCATCAGGGACTGGCCGGATTTGTGGCGGAGAAGGGTGGCGCCAACAGCCACACAGTGATCGTGGCCCGAGGCGTCGGACTGCCCGCACTGATCGGAGCGACCGGCATCAGGGAGCGCGCAAAAGAAGGCGATACCCTTGTTATCAACGGTAACAATAACGAATGGATTCTGAATCCGGACGAGGAAGAACTGGCCCGCTACAGGAACATCGCCAGCGAAATCCATGCCAGCAAATCAGACCTGATGTCCTTCGCCGACCTGCCTTCCATCAGCGCCGACGGTCAGGCGCTGCCGCTTATGGCAAACATGGAGTTTATTGAAGAGTTGCCGCTGGCCAGAGAAATCGGCGTGGATGGCATCGGTCTGTATCGCACCGAGTTTCTGTTCCTCAATAGCACATCACCCCCTGATGAAGAAGAGCAGTTTGTCCATTACCGGCAGATCGTGCAAGGCATGCAGGGCAAGCCGGTGACCTTCCGCCTGCTTGATATCGGCGGCGACAAGCAGGCCCTGTTTGAGCACATGTCGGGACATGCCTGGATGGGAGATAACCCGGCCATGGGCATGCGCGGCATACGCCTGCTGCTGCATTGCCCGGATATCCTGCGCACCCAGCTCCGGGCTCTGGTTCGCGCCAGTGCTGAGGGGCCGTTAGACCTGCTGATTCCCATGGTGGTCAGCGTTGAAGAAGTGCAACAAACCCGTGCCATGCTGGATGAGTGCCGGCGCGAACTCGATATTCATACACCCACCCCGCTGGGCACCATGATCGAGATTCCAGCTGCGGCTTTGATTGCGGAAGAACTTGCCGAGGTCAGTGATTTCTTCTCTGTCGGCACGAATGACCTGATCCAGTACACCCTGGCGACCGATCGCGCCGACGAGGAAGTGGCCGGTATTTACAACCCCTCGCACCACGCCATTTACCGGCTTCTGGAACTGGCTGTGCAGGGAGCCAAAAAGAAGGGCATTCCCATTGCCATGTGCGGTGAGTTGGCAGCCGATCCGCAATGGTCTGAAACCCTGCTCAGGATGGGATTTGATTCCCTGTCGATGAGCCTGAGCAATATCCTGCCCACCCGTAAGCGCCTGCGTGAACTATGCGCCAACAAGGACTGTCAGGAAGACTAAAGAATAAACCCTTTTGCCGAACGCCCGCAGTCCGTTTACCATTCACCGCATTCAAGTTTACCAAGCCGGAGTTTTATATGCGTTATGATTGGAGCATTGAAGAGATTGAGCAGTTGTTTTCGCTGCCTTTCAACGATCTCATATTTTGCGCCCAGCAGTCGCACCGGGCGCATTTCGATGCGAATGAAATCCAGCTTTCCACCCTGCTTTCGATCAAGACCGGCGGCTGCACCGAGGACTGCAAGTACTGCTCACAAAGCGCAGGCAATGACACTGAACTGAAGCCCGAAAGGCTGATGGCGGCGGACGAGGTCATTGAGGCCGCCCGGCTGGCCAAGTCGAATGGCGCCAGCCGCTTCTGCATGGGGGCTGCCTGGCGTGAGCCGAAGGGTAAATCCTTCGAACGTGTTTTGGACATTGTGCACGAGGTCAAATCCCTCGGTCTGGAAACCTGCGCCACGCTTGGCATGCTAAATGGCGGACAGGCAAAGCAACTGGCAGAGGCCGGGCTGGATTATTACAACCACAACATCGACACCTCCCCGGATTACTACAAAGAGATCGTCAGCACGCACACATATAAGGAGCGGCTCGACACCTTGCAGCAGGTGCGCGCGGCAGGCATCAATATCTGCTGCGGCGGCATCGTCGGCATGGGCGAATCGCGCCGACAGAGGGCGGGCATGATTGCCGAGCTGGCGCATATGAATCCGCATCCTGAATCCGTACCGATCAACCTGCTCGTACAGATTCCCGGCACGCCTCTGGAAGAAGTGAAAGGGATCGATTCGCTTGAGTTCGTGCGCACTATTGCCGTTGCCCGCATTACGATGCCTGCCAGCCATGTGCGGCTTTCAGCGGGACGTGAGGAAATGAGTGATGAAATGCAGGCGCTCTGTTTCCTGGCTGGCGCCAACTCGATCTTCTACGGCGAGAAACTGCTTACTACTGGCAATGCCGCAGTCGAGCGCGATCAGGCCCTGTTCAAAAAACTCGGCCTCCGCGCCGAAGAAAAACCAACGCCCTCAACCCGCCGTATTGCAAATGCCTAACTGGGAATATTTCTAACGGCCAGGCCCAGCCGACGCGAAAACGCGCAGTGGTTTGGCGGACTGGCTCGATTGGCTGGTTAGATAACAATTTTCTACGAAAAATCAGAGCGAGCCTTATGCTTTTCTATAGACTCATCATCCCAAACAACTGGAATTCCAACTTCCTCGAATAATAACTCAATAAGCTCCAGGCGATTCAATGATTTGGGGCGCTTTGGAAAAATCACTCCAGGACACACCTCTTTCCCTTCTGAAAGTTGCGATTCAATGTAGTTCCAGATTTGACGAATATGGCGCTTTACATTTTTCCGAACATTTACTTCAGTCATGCGATCCCAATCCGTTGCTTTCACTTCTGCAATTGCCACCATTTCGCGATCTGGATCTACAAGGATATCAATCCGGCCTTTGCGCCCACTTGGCTTGGTTATTCCTTTTTCAATCCTTATATCACCTTCAGCTTCCTTCATCCAATCGGATTGAATCTTTTCATGGAACAATTTCCCTTTCTTGAGTATGTGTGGCTCTCTCAATCTGACCCCTTTCGCTCGAATTGTCCCAATGTATTAGAGTCTGTAGGATTCAGACACCAATAGTGAATATTTTTCTGCTGCCTCAAGGAGGTTCGCCTCCTTAGAAAGCGATCCTAAATTTGATTTGAGCGACTGTTAAACGGGGATAAATCCCCAATTGTGCAGGGCATAAACCCCCATTATACGGGGTTCACTCCCCCTTTTTCGGTCTGCCGCCTTTACGAATGAATTCATCTTTCATGTCAGCGTCTTTTGCCCAAGTGTTCAGAGTTGTGCGGGGACGGGATGAATAGTGAGTGGTCAGATCATCAATGATTCTTGATCGTGGTTTTTCAGGGTTTTCTTTACGCTCATGCCTGTAGTCATTCTTAAAAGCTTGTCGGTCTTCGGCATGGTGTGCCTTGCCGCCTTTGGAGGCACTTTCATACATTTTGTTGAGTTTTTTGAATGCCTTTGCGAACACATCGTTGGCGTTTCGTTTTACGTCATCTTCCATAATGACCAAGGCAACAAGGAAGGTCAGCTTTGACACATGACCGGAACTAAAATCCGATAGGCCTCCCTGTTTCACTTGCTCCAATAATTTCAATGCCTCACTTTCCGCTTTAATCATGCTATCCCCGATGTGCAGGAATGCTTGTGCTTCATCATGTAGAAAATTTTTGGCAATGATCTCCGCGTTTTTCCGGTCACGAAAAAGATTAAGTGTGAGCCCGACAGCGTCTTGCGGCTTCAAAGCACTGTTCTTTGTCTCGCTGTCCTGGCTGACAGCTTTTTTTTCATTGAGCTCAAAACACACCTCCACACACCTCTATTTTTATCTACTTTAGAAAAGGCAGGGCGGAAGGGGGTGTGCTTCCCGTTCGGTGCGGGAGCTATCCGCACCTATCCGCCCGGCCAACAGGTCAGGCCGCTATGGCTTCTCGTACCGCATCGGGGCGCTTGGCGGCCACTTTCAGCAGGCTCAATGCCGGGCCGGATGGCCTGCGCCGCCCCTGTTCCCAGTCCTGCAAGGTGCGGGGGCTTACTCCAAGCATGGCGGCAAAGGCGGACTGGCTAAGCCCCATCTTTTCGCGGATTGTCTGCACTTCGGGGATGGCCACCGTGCGCTTAATGCCGCGCCCGGCCTTAATGTCTCTGATGCCGTCCAGCGTTTCCGCCCATACATCGCGGTCTGCATCGCGTGCCAGCAATTCTGCTTCTGTCATCTTAGCCATTCTCTATTGCCTCCTTCATCGCCTTCAGCGCATGGGCCGGGATGTTTTCCTGCCTAGCCTTGGCGTAGATGCTCAGCATCCATATTTCGCCCGCCTGCTTGCGCCAGTAGTAAATCACCCGGAAGCCGCCGCGCTTGCCGCGCCCGCTGCCAGCCCAGCGCAACTTGCGGATACCGCCACTGCCGGGGACTACTACGCCAGCTTCGGGATGCAGGGCCAGCGCCCATTGCAAGGCCATGTAGCCGTCATCATCCAGATAGTCCGGCAGCAAGCGGGAGAATGCCGGGGCTTCAATGAATGTGACTAGCGCATCATACGGCAATGCCGTAGCCATGTCACTTTCCCGCCTTCATTGTGGTGACGTTGCCTGATTGCGGCGCAGTCAGTTTCGCCACTGCCGCCGCCTTGTGTTCCGGGGCAAGGTGGGCATAGCGCAGGGTCATCGTTATATCGCCGTGCCCCATCAGTTCGCGCACCGTGTTCAGGTCAACACCGGCCATCACGAGCTTGGATGCAAACGTGTGGCGTAGATCATGCCAGCGGAAGTTCTGAACGCCTGCCAGCTTCAACACGGTAGCCCAGGATTTCTTGATATGGGTTAGTGGCTTGCCACTACTGCCGGGGAATACCAGCCCATGCGTTACGCCTGTCTGTGCCTGCCATGCCTTCAATGCTTCAAGGGCTTTATCATTCAGGGGGATATGCCGGGTCTGTGCGGACTTGGCCGTGCTGCCCTCAATAGTGACGGTGGCCGCTTTCAGGTTTGCCGCTTCCCATGTCAGGGAAAAGACTTCACCGCGCCGCATGCCTGTGTTCAGGGATAGCAGCACCATAGGCTTGATATGATCGGCATAGGTGGTTTCTGCAATGTCCGGTAGTGGGGGATAGCCACGCACCCGCCGCCATTCATTCGCGCTTGTGCGGCCTGCCCTCAGATTGGCTTCCCTTTCATCCAGAGCATTGCGCAGGCTTATTTCCTCATCAGTGGAAAGATGGCGGATGCTTCCCCGGCTGTCTGTCTTGATCGGCTTGACCTTGGCTAAAGGGTTCTTGTCTATCAGCTCCCATTCTACGGCCTTGGATATGGCAGCCTTCAATGTCACCACGTCCCGGTTTATGGTGGTAACGGCCTTGCCGCGCTTCCGCTGTTCGCTTCGCCACTTGTCTATGTCCCATTTTGCGATTGTATCCAGCGGCTTGCTATTCAGGTGGCTAAAGTTGGTTTGGATGCGCCTCAGTGTGTCCGCGCCTGTCTTGCGGTTTGCCTCCACCCAAGGGCCGTACTTGTTATCAAGAAAGACGCCCAGGGTCTTGAACTTGGCTTGCTTGGTTTCTGCCCGCTTCTGTTTCTTTTCGGCCTGTACGTCATGGCCCTTGGCTACGTCCGCCGCTTTCAGTTCGGCAGCATCCCGCGCCTGTACCGGGGATAGTGTGCCAGCCTTGCCGATTAGGTAGCTGATGGCCTTGCTTTCCTCAGTTCGATAGTGGAAGTAGTAGCTCATTGCGCCGGACGGTTGCACCCGGATATGGAAGCCCTTTAGATCATTGTCCCATACCCGGAAGGGTTTTGATTCTGGCTTGATCGCTTTGACGGTTCGCGCCGTCAGGTTTGCGGTTCTCTTTTTGCTTGGCTTCTGATTCATAACACACCCCGTAACAGCACGGTAACAGCACGAAAAATGAACTGGCTACAGTCCACCGTGAACTGCTATGAACGTATTATAGGCATGGATGTGTAATAATAGCAAGGGTTTCCGTGTTCTTGTAAGGTGGGTTTCTGTTCATTGCGGGACACCTAGAAAACAGTAATTCCACGCCTTCGGGAGGCAGGGGCCGGAGGTTCAAATCCTCTCATCCCGACCATTTTATTTTCCTTTATTTAAATCGGTAAAATACATTCCTTCAGGGCGGCTATGCTCGCCTTGGCATCCCCCTGTGGCTGATCCATTGCTAATCATATGAAGAGGTTCACATTCAAGGCGAAATGCCCCAAGTGCGGAAGTTTTAATCTTACCAGGGTTAAGCGGAAATGGCGGGTACGCCTGATTCCGTTCAGCAAACACATGCTTTGCTACGATTGCAACAGGCGACTCATCTCATTCTAAGGAAGCTCTGAATAAGCCTCACGTGGCCGCGACAGCGGCTTGCTCCGCGGCGTCATGATTCACAAACCTAATAACAGGTTGCTGAAGAAGGTTTTCCTACAAGGGGGACATGGTGCTGACGCTTGCGCAGTCATCACTGTTGCCGTGCAGGAAGGCGATTGACGCTTAGACCTCAGGCCTGATCTGTACTGAAAACGCCATCCAGCAACGCATCCTTGTCGATGATCCGGTATTCTTCCGGGCTCAAACCATCCAGTGACAGGCCGCCGATACGGCTGCGTTGCAGGGCAACCACATGATTGCCGATGGCGGCGAACATGCGGCGGATTTGATGGTAGCGCCCCTCCGTAATAATCAGCTCTGCTTCCATTGCATCATGCACATTCAGGATTGCCGGCAGGCAGGGGGTCTGCTCTCCATCGAGCAAAAGCGCGCCGCTGGCGAAGATTTCTGTTTCGTTGCCTTGTAAGGATCTGTCCAGCCTGACCAGATAATGCTTGGGGACTTTTCTGTTTGGTGCGGTCAGACGATGGTTGAGTTGACCGTCATCGGTGAGAATGAGCAGGCCGGAGGTGTCCATGTCCAGCCGGCCTACGCATGAAAGCTTCGGCTCGCGCAGCATCCATTGTTCCGGCAGGTAGTCGTAAACAAGTCTTCCTTCTTCCTTGCGGGAGCAGATACATCCCACAGGCTTGTGAAAGATGAGTGTCAGGCCTTGCGGGTGATCCAGTTTTTCGCCCTGTATGCGTACCGATGCAGGCGCCACCCTTACCGCCGTAGAGGCAGGGATGTTGCCATCCACTTCGATGAATCCCTGCCTGAGCCAGATGCGCACCTCGCGCCTGGAGCAGTAGCCCAGTCTGGAGAGTAATCGATCCAGCCGCTCCGGTTTTATCTGCTGCCCCAGATCAACTTGAATCCGTCTTTGATGTCTTGCTGCCGAAACGCCTTCAGGTGTGCCTTGAGGATGCCCTCATAGGGAAGGTGAATGTTGGCAACCATGTGCAATTTACCATCGGGCTTCAGGGCGTCGCAGGCGGCGGCAATTATTTTCTGCCCCAGTTCGATGGCCTGTTCGTAGCCACTGTGGAACGGGGGATTCAGTATGACCCAGTCCAGCCTGTCGGGCAGGGGTTCACTGGCGGCATCCAGCCAGTGATAATGCAGTTGTGCGCCTTTGAATTGCTCCAGATTCAGGCGGGCGCAGTCCAGGGCGAGTCGTTCGACATCCACAAGGTGAAAGTTGTCGATATGTTCTGAGCCTTGAAGCACTTTGGCGGCCAGATATCCAAGGCCACAGCCCAAGTCCATGCCATTGCCAGACAGGTTATGCGGAAGATGATCGAGCAGTAGACGCGAGCCGGGGTCTGGCCGATCCCAGCTGAACAGGCCGGGACGGGAATACAGACCAAGCTGCGGCGCCATTCGGGGAGCGGCTTTCTGTACCCATTCCTCGGCCAGCCCGTCGTTCAATTGTTCGGTGCATCTGACTGAAAAGATGCGGCATTTGGATTTGGATGTGCTGCTGACGTTGCCGCTCAGTTCCTCGAGTTTCTTTTCATAGGCCCTGGCGCCCATCTGGTTGGGGCAGCAGACAATGAACGTGCCGCCCACTTTAAGCTTCTGCATGGCGGAAGCCATCCAGCCCAGCGTTTGGGCGCGCTGTTTTGCCGGCGCAAGCAGGATGCAGTCGAATGTGCCGCTTAACTCTTCGCATGAATCCAACCCCAGCGCTTCAAGGGCAAGGGCTTCATCCCTTCTGGTCTGATGTAACTGAAACGCATGAGCGGATGCGGTCAGGCTGACAAGCAATGGATCGGCGGCAGCGTTGACGATGCCGAGCCGGACAGGTGTTGTCTGCGCATCCATAAATAAAAGCCCCTGCCGGTAGAGCAGGTCAGTTGCGTCATGATTCATGATTAAGCCTGAGACAGAATCTAGATGCAGAAATCAGGCGTGGAGCGTGTCGCCGTGATCAGTCCCTGCTCCTCTGCCTGCCTGAGCCAGGCGGCAAGGTTTACGTTGGCAAGTACCGCTTCGATATCCGCGCCCACCTGCTGCAATCCGGGCTGCAGAATCCGGCGCTGAAGCTCATCGGCTTCCACGGCATCCGCCTTGGCATCGGAAGACGCCAGACATTGCAGGATATCCAGCAGGCTGATGCGCTGCGGACTTCTGGCCAGTGAGTATCCACCGCCGGCGCCGCGTCTGGATTCCAGAATGCCGCACTGCACCAATGACTGCATATCCGGCTCCAGATAACGATGGGGAAGGTTCATCTTCTGTGCCAGAAGTTTGCCGGAGACGGCCTGCGGACTGCCTGCAATATGGATAATCGCGCTGAGCACACATTGCATCCGGCGTGAGTTGAGCAAGCCCAGCATCAGCGCTTGCCTGAACTGCCGAAGCCTCCCGCGCCCCGGTCGGAGTCCTCCAGACTTTCCGTCTCCTGCCATTCGGCCTGACAGAACGGTGCGACAACCATCTGGGCGATGCGGTCGCCACGCTGGATATGGAAGGGGTCATGGCCGTGGTTGATGAGGATGACGCCAACCTCGCCACGATAGTCAGCGTCAATGGTTCCGGGGCTGTTGAGCACACTGATCCCATGCTTCAAGGCAAGGCCGGAACGCGGCCGCACCTGCGCTTCAAAGCCTTCGGGCAGAGCCATGCAGAAACCGGTCGGCACAAGTGTGTGCTCTCCGGGCGCCAGCGTGATGTCTTCAGCGGTGGCGGCGCGCAGATCCACTCCGGCGGCGTGTGCGCTGGCGTAATGGGGAAGCTCCAGGCCTTCGCCATGCGGTAGGATTTTGATCTGAACCGGCACCTTGCTCATCGCAGGCATTCCACCAGATCGATCAGCCTTTCGGCAAGCCGCCATTTTGGCATGGCTTCAATTTCGGTGCCGGAAGTTCCACTCAGCCACCAGCCACCTGCCGTATCACTACCCATATTGGCAACATCGTTGGTGAAGATGGCGTCGACACCCTTGGCCTTCAGCTTCTTGGCGGCGTGTTCCTCATGCCGCTCGCACTCGGCCGCAAAGGCGATGACTTTCGCCGGACGTTCTTTCATGGCGGCGATATGCGCCACGATATCGGGATTGGCGGCAAGCTGGATGTTCATGCTTTTTGTGTCGCCGCGTTTGAGTTTGCCATCCACCTGTTCAGCAAAGGCAAAGTCGCTGACGGCTGCTGTGGCGACAAATACATTGGCTCCGGCTGCATGCCTTTCGCAAGCTTCCAGCATTTCTGCCGCACTTGTCACATCATGGCGTGTTACACCGTGAGGTGTGGCAAGCCCGGTTGGCCCGCATACCAGATCGACCGCAGCACCTCTGGCAGCAGCAATCTGCGCCAGGCAGAAACCCAGGCGGCCTGTGGCGGCATTGCTGAGGAAACGCACCTGATCCCAGTATTCATGGGTGGGGCCGGCATTGATCACCCAGCGTTGTCCGGACAGCGAATCCGGGGTTGTGGCCTGATACAGCGCCTGAAGGATGGTCTCCGGCTCACTCATGCGGCCCATGCCTTCTTCACCGCAGGCGAGACTCCCTGCCTCCGGCCCAATGATGTCGATGCCACGGTTTTGTAACGCTTTCACATTGCGCTGGTTGGCGGCGGACTCCCACATGGATGTATTCATGGCAGGCGCCAGCAATATATTCCCTTCGCGCACCTGGAAAATGGTTGTCAGCAGATCATCGGCGACGCCATGGGCAAACTTCGTCAGCAGGTTGGCGGTGGCGGGCGCCACCAGCAGCACATCGGCCCAGCGCGCCAGCTTGATATGCCCCATCTCTCTTTCGCCGGTCAGATCGAACAGCTCGGTATGGACTTCTTCGCCGGTCAGAGCCTCGAAGGTCAGCGGCGTGACGAACTCACAGGCCGATTTCGTCATGACGCAGCGCACCCCGGCCCCCTGCTTCATCAGCAGGCGTGCAAGTTCGGCTACTCGGTAGGCAGCAATGCCGCCACCGACGCCGATCAGGATTTTTTTTCCTTTAAACAAAAGAAGGAACCACTAAGGCACTAAGGCACAAAGTATTTGCACAGCTTTTGCCATATTCGCCCGTATTTTTCATTAAATATTTTTCTCCGTGCCTTCGTGTCTTTGTGGTTAATTTAACTCTTCCTTCAGAGCCGTTAACACTTCTACGGCATGATCCTTGACCTTCACCTTGCGCCAGATGCGGACAATGTTGCCGGCTGGGTCAATGAGAAACGTTGAACGTTCGATGCCGCGCACCTTTTCCCCATACATGTTTTTCATTTTGATGACATCATAGGCTGTGCAGGCCTGTTCTCCCGTATCCGACAGCAGCTTGAACGGAAAGCCGAACTTCTCGGCAAATCTCTGGTGCGACTTGACGGAGTCGCGGCTGATGCCGAGCACAACGGCACCTGCAGCACCGAAATCGCCATGGCTATCGCGGAAGTCGCAGGACTCGGTCGTGCAGCCGGGCGTGTTGTCCCTGGGATAGAAATAGAGCACGACATACTTTCCCCTGAGATCGGAAAGCTTCAGTTCCCCTTCCGACCATGTGGGAAGAATAATCTCGGGGGCGGCATCTCCGGCCTTCAGATCGTCCATTGTCTTCGGGCTCATCATCGTCTCCTGACTTGATTTAAGGCCTGTTAACACTAACTCTGATTGTAGCGACGTGGCCATTTTTGTAGCTATGCAAGGCATTTCAAGCGAAGTGTGCCCGAGGCACATGAGCGAGAAATAACGCAGCGGAGCACAAAAATGGCCCGTCCCGCGGGGTTGCGCCCCAAATGAGACCATCCATCGTTGCTCGTCGTTCATTTGGATTTACCAAATCTCACTCCTCGCGCCTTGACTGGCCTCATTTGGGACAGCAGCGCCACAATCAGAGTTAGTGTTAACAGGCCCTAGTCTGAATGATAATGTTTGTGGCCTGTCCGTCGAGGAGTGTGTATGCAGTTGACATTGGCGGCGCCACGCGGCTTTTGTGCCGGGGTGGACCGCGCCATCGAAATTGTTGAGCGGGCGCTAAAGGTTTATGGCGCGCCGGTCTATGTGCGCCATGAGATAGTGCACAACCGCTATGTAGTTGAAGGCCTTAAGGCCAAGGGCGCCGTGTTTATCGAGAATATGGACGACGTACCGGATGGCGCTCTGCTGATCTTCTCGGCCCATGGCGTCAGCCAGACTGTGCGCAAATCGGCCGAGGCAAGGGGCTTGCGCGTGCTGGATGCAACCTGTCCGCTGGTCACCAAGGTGCATATGCAACTGCTCAGGCATTTCAAAAACGGCGATCAGGTGATTCTTATTGGCCATGCCGGCCACCCGGAGGTTGAGGGAACGATGGGGCAGGCGCCCGTTGGTGCGGTGCTGTTGATCTCCGAGGCAAAGGATGTTGCAAGCCTTGAGGTCAGAGACCCGGACAAGCTCGCCTTTGTCACCCAAACGACACTGAGCGTGGATGATACGCGTGATGTGATCGCGGCATTGAAAGAGCGATTCCCGAACATCCAGGGGCCGAAGCGCGAGGATATCTGTTACGCCACCAGCAACAGGCAGGCGGCCGTCAAGCAACTGGCCGAACGCAGCGATCTTGTTCTGGTCATCGGTTCGAAGAATTCATCGAACTCCAATCGGTTGAGAGAAGTGGCAGAGCGGGCCGGATGCTGCGCTCGGCTTATTGACGGGGCCGACGATATCGACACGGATTGGTTTGATGCGGATACGCGCATCGGCATTACAGCCGGAGCCTCGGCCCCGGAGGTGCTCGTGCAGGAGGTGATCCGCTTCCTGCAGGATCACGGCGCTCAGGCGGTCGAGAGCCTGGATGTGATTGAGGAGAACGTAACCTTCAGCCTGCCGGAAGAACTGCGCTGATCTCAACCTGGAATCCAAGCCTGCTTCCATCTCAAAGCGGGCATTCTTGAGTCTATACAGACTGTGTGGGATGCACTGTTTCGCCCACCGGAAAAATACATAGGGTGCGGCATGCTTTATTTCGACCAGCTCTGTCTGCGCCGCGGCAAACGCCTGCTCTTCGGCGATGTCATTTTTACCATCCACCAGGGCGACAAGATCGGTATCACCGGTGCCAACGGCAGCGGTAAATCCTCCCTTTTTGCACTGATCCTCGGCCAGTTGGAGGAGGATCGCGGCAGCTTCCGTATTGCGGCGCGTACCCGTATTGCCCACGTGGCGCAGGAGACACCGGCAGAGCAGACCGCGGCCATCGAATATGTCATGCGCGGCGATGCCGAACTGCACAACATTGAGCAGGAACTGCTGATGGCCGAGCAACAGGAAAATGGTACGGAAATCGCACATCTTCACCATCGCATGGATGAGATCGACGGTTATGCCGCCCGCGCCCGTGCCGCCCGCCTGATGCATGGGCTCGGCTTTGGCATTGATGAAGATGAGAAGCCTGTCGACAGCTTCTCCGGCGGCTGGCGTATGCGGCTGAATTTGGCGCAGGCGCTGATGTGCCGCTCCGATCTTTTGCTGCTGGATGAGCCGACCAATCACCTTGATCTTGATGCCGTGATCTGGCTTGAGGGGTGGCTGAAGCGTTATCAGGGCGCTCTTCTGCTTATCTCCCACGACCGCGACTTTCTGGATCGTTGCGTCAATGCGATCGCCAACCTCGAACAGGAGAGGATCACCCTCTACTCCGGCAACTACACTGCTTTCGAGAAAATCCGCGCCGAAAAACTGGCGCAGCAACAGTCTGCCCACGAAAAACAGCAGCGCGAGATTGCGCATATGACCAGTTTTATCGACCGCTTTCGCGCCAAGGCCACCAAGGCAAGGCAGGCGCAGAGCCGTATCAAGGCGCTGGAGCGCATGCAGCTGATTGCGCCGGCGCATGTCGATTCACCCTTTCATTTCGGCTTCGAGCATCCGGGCCATATTCCCAATCCGCTGTTGAGCCTGCACAAGGTCGATGGTGGCTATAAAGATAAATCCGGCGATAAAATCGTCCTCAAACAGCTCGGCCTCGGCATGCTTCCCGGTGATTGCATCGGTCTTCTCGGCGCTAACGGCGCAGGTAAATCGACCCTGATCAAACTGCTTGCCGGAGAGTTAGCGCCGCTGAGCGGAACATGCGAATCCGCCAAAGGATTGCGTATCGGCTATTTCGCCCAGCATCAGTTGGAGCAGTTGCATGGTGAGCTTTCACCCCTGCAACACCTGCAAATGCTGGATTCAAATTTGTCTGAGAACAAACCATCGGCGCAACCGGCGGGTGAAAGGGTGCTGCGCAACTATCTGGGCGGTTTTGCATTTAAAAATGACATGGCCACCAATCCGGTTGCTCCTCTCTCCGGTGGCGAAAAGGCGCGGCTGGTTCTGGCCCTGCTCGTCTACCAGCAGCCCAACCTGCTGCTGCTGGATGAGCCGACCAATCACCTTGATCTCGAGATGCGCCTTGCCCTGACCATGGCCCTGCAGGAATTTGAGGGCGCCATGGTGCTGGTATCCCATGATCGTCATCTTCTGCGCACCGTCTGCGATTCATTGCTGCTGGTTGCAGGCGGTAATGTGGAGCCTTTCAGCGGCGATCTGGACGATTACAGCAAATGGCTGGCCGACCAGCGCAAAGAAGGTGTTCCTGTGGCAGAGGGCGCCAGGCCTGAAAAGCGTAATCGCAAAGAGCAGCGGCGGCAGGAGGCCGAAGGCCGCAAGCAACTGCAATCGTTGCGCAACAGGGTGAAAAAGCTGGAAGCTGAGCTGGGAAAGCTCCACAGCCGAAAAGATGAACTGACGTCAACTCTGACCGACCCGGAAATCTATAACGATGCCAATAAAGAGCGGTTGAAGGCACTGGGCCTTGAGCATGCACAGCTTGAAAAGACTCTGGGTGAAACGGAGGAGGCATGGATGCTCGCCAGTGAGGAGTTGGGGGCGGGGTAACTGCCCATGCCTGCTAATGTACGGGATATTGCCGTACATCCCCATGCTTGCTAGGCTCTACCGGATAGAAAATGAATCAACAGGAGTTCCACAATGACTACAACTGCCCGGCTGGATATGCGCCTTCAACCCACGTTGAAACAGGAGGCCGAACGCGCCGCAGCTCTGATTGGCGCACGCAGCCTGACCGAATTTGTGGTGCAGGCCATTCGCGAAAAAACCGCCACAGTGCTGGATGAAAAGGAAAAGATTGTCCTTTCCGGCCGCGCATTTGATGGCTTTATTACTGCCTGCGAGCAGGCCTCTGCGCCCGGCGCCGTCTTGAAGAAAGCCGCTGCGCAGCATGATAAAGAAGGCTTTGCGTGAAACTGCTGCGTCGCTTTGTTCCTTTGGACAGGGCGTTGCACGACAGGGCTGCGTTCGACTGCGGCGTAGAGGAGCTGAACACATTTCTGCATCAGCATGCGCGGCGCGGCATGGATGCCGGAGTCAGTTATACATGGGTGCTGCCCGCAGCAAATTCACCCAAAGGGGAAAAGAAAAGGATATGCGCCTGGTATACTCTGACGGTTGCCCATATTGAACATACGAACCTGCCGGCGAATACGGCGAAGCGCTTGCCACATTACCCGCTGCCGGTATTCGTGCTGGCGCAACTGGCCGTGGACGGGCAATGCCAGGGCCGGGGACTTGGGGATATCACGCTTATAAACGCCCTGCGGCGCTGCGCACAGTTAAGCCAAAGGGGGAAGGTTCCTTCCGTCGCTGTGGTTGTGGACGTATTGAACGATGCAGCCTTGCACTTTTATGACCGGTACCCGGATTTCAGGCCGTTGCACCCACCTGCTACGCATCAGCGCACCCGGTTGTTTATTCCAATGGGTATTGTGGAGCAGTTGTAGGCGGCCCGACGGCTGGGAGCAGGTAAGCGGCCATCTTATTTCCCGCTTTCTGGAAGATCACGGCGCCCAGGTGGTCGAGAGCCTGAATGTGATTGAGGAGAACGTAACTTTCAGCTTGCCGGAAGCCCTGCGCTGACGCAGACATGTCTCATGTTACGCTGAGGCAACTAATGTCCCTAAAGGCATGAATGGGAGACTCTGTATCTCGTGAAAGGTTATCTAGAGGATAATGACTGTAAGTATTGAATAAGTTCATGGATTAGAGTGGAAGGATTATCGGTTCCTGCTGACCGACTAGCTTTTAAGACACGCTGTGCACGTTGAATTGCCACGTTTATATTCAGCTTTGTTTTCTGATAGATATTCTTCTGCCCTTTGCTGTAACGTGGAAAGTGTCTCTTTAGGTCACGAATTACACTGTCGCATATAGATCGGCTACCTATAGAGTCATAAGGTCGAGCCGTGTCTTCAAAGTGCAGTAAGAGCCAGAACTCAAAACACGGAACGGATGTAATGGCTCTTACTTCAGCTTTTAATCGAACGCGGGTAATCTTTTCCAGTGCCTCGGAATAGTTGGGATGCCTATCCTTGTCAAAAATACAGAAGACATGATCGTAGTCGCCATCCTCTTTAGCCTTTTTGATGGCATAATCCACAACACTGCATGGGTCAGACCCGCATTCACCTGTAATAACGACATTCAGGTTGTTTAGTTTCAGATCGCTTCTAAGTTCACAAAAATATTGTGGCTCTGTTTTGCCACCTTCACAAACGATCAGTATAACATCATACGGGGCTCGCCTGGCTTTGCGGCGGCGTAATGATTCTTTGTTTCGCTCCCTACGTTTTCGAAAAAGGTCGTCTGAACCCATCAGGCAGCAAACCGTTCTGTGAACGGAAGCGCCCCATAACGCCCACGCAAGTACCCTTTTTCAATAGCTTCGCCTTTTCGAGGGCTAAAGTCGGACAATGGATACAAGGTCGTTGACCGACTTTTATCTTTCTCGACAAACCAAATCTGGTCTCTGCGAAAATACTGGCTAGCCATCAATGTGGCATCATGTGTTGTAAATACGAGTTGTGCATTGTTCGGGTTGCTTTCACTGCTGTGAAGGGTCTCAATGAGAAAACGCATCAACATAGGGTGAAGGCTCGTATCCAGCTCGTCCACAACAAGGACTTTTCCTGTCTCAAGCGTGTCAATCCATGGGCCGGCCAAGGCAAACATGCCTTGGGTTCCATCTGATTCGTCCTCAAATTCAAAGCCAGAAATATCAGTTGAATCCATGTGCTCGTGAAAAAAAACTGGCTGACTGAATTCTTTTCCAAGAAATTTCTGTTTCAGTTTATCTGGCATCTCATCTAGGAAGTCATTTGGAGCGAAAACTCCCTTTTTCACCTTTAGGTCATCAATTCCTAAATCAGCAGCTTGTAAAAATCGCACGATCTGTTGACGATCACTTTCATTCTCGCACCTGTGTAGTGTATATCCAGCGAATGCCTCAGGAATCTTTTCACTCGCATGAATCGTGACCAATCGGTCATCAAACCAGTTAAACACATCGCGTAACTGCTCATTATTCAGCTGCACGCCAGTAGAAAGGAACAATGCATTCACACGCGTGGCCTTTTTCAAAATCTCCTTCTGGCCCTTAAAAAATGGCCCAAAATACCATTCATAGTTATTTGTATTGGAGACAAAGGTACGTTCAAACCATCGTTGAGCTCTTCCTTCAGGATATGCCAGCAGCCATTCTCTCTCAACTCTTGATTGTGTCACTGCCATGCCATATTGATACCGTACGCCACCCTCAATAAAAATTACTTCAAATGTGCTTGGTTGGCTTGGGCTTTTCTTATCCAAGCGAAAGGGACTAGTAGAAATCTTTTCCCCTTCTTGCCCTCGGCTTGAAGATGAAATTACAAACTTCTGCATGAAGTGCATAGCTTTAATGATATTGCTTTTGCCTCCGGCATTTGGTCCAAAGATAACAGCTGATCGCAACAGTTTAGGTGCGCTTGATGCAGGAGGGTTAAAGGAGTTCTGTTCCCCTAATTCTGTACCTGTTCCCGCTACTAACGAAAGTGTTTGGGTATCCCGAATTGATCGGTAATTACTAACACTAAATTCGATTAGCATAATCATCCCCTTTAATTAGTAATGTCATTATATGTTAATAATTGCAGAAAATATTCGAATGTCTATATTTAATTCTGGCAAAGGCTTGATTTGGTGAATTCCGGGGCGGGTCTTGTTTCGCGGATTCCAGGGCCTTCTCTAGATATTCCTGGCTTGTTCCTCGGCGTTGCCTGTGTATGTGGCGGGGGTTAATTCAATCAGCGTTTGCTTTGCCTCGGCGGGGATGTCCAACGCCTCGATAAACTTGCGCAGGCGTTCCGGCGTGATGCCCTTGCCGCGTGTGAGTTCCTTCATCTGCTCGTATGGATTCTCAAGACCGTAGCGGCGCATGATGGTCTGCACGGCTTCGCCCAGAACTTCCCATGACGCATCAAGATCAGCATTCAGTGTGTCCGCATTGATCTCCAGCTTGGAAATGCCCTTGCGGGCAGAGGCATAGGCAAGCACCGAATAACCGAAACCCACACCCAGATTACGCAGCACGGTCGAATCGGTCAGATCGCGCTGCCAGCGGCTGATGGGCAACTTCTCAGCCAGATGGCGAAGTACGGCATTGGCCAGACCGAGATTTCCTTCGGCATTCTCGAAATCAATCGGATTGACCTTGTGCGGCATCGTCGAGGAGCCGACTTCTCCGGCGATGACGCGCTGTTTGAAATAACCGAGCGAAACATATCCCCAGATATCGCGGCAGAAATCGATCAGGATGGTGTTGAAACGCGCCACGGCATCGTTGAGCTCAGCAATGTAATCATGCGGCTCGATCTGGATCGTGTACGGGTTCCAGGCAATGCCGAGGGATTCGACAAAGGCCCTGGCAATGGCAGGCCAGTCCAGGTCAGGGTAGGCGGCCAGGTGCGCATTGTAGTTGCCGACCGCGCCGTTGATCTTGCCTAGCACGGGCACGGCATTGATCTGGTCGAGCGTGCGCCGCAGACGGCAGGCAACATTGGCCCATTCCTTACCCATGGTAGTCGGGCTGGCAGTTTGCCCGTGCGTGCGTGCAAGCATCGATTGCGCGGCATAGACCCTGGCGCCGTTCGTGATGTCGTGGATGACATCTTCGATTGCCGGCACCAGCACGGTATCGCGCGCCTCTTTGAGCATCAGCGCGTAGGAAAGGTTGTTGATGTCTTCCGAGGTGCAGGCGAAATGGAAGAACTCGGAGCTTTTCGCCAACTCCCTGAGACCCACGACCTTTTCCTTCAGGAAATATTCGACGGCTTTGACATCATGATTGGTTGTGGCCTCAATTTCCTTGACTCGCTCAGCATCGGCCTCACTGAAATCCGTGACAATTGCATCCAGAAAGGCATTGGCCTCTTTTGAGAAGGGCGGAACCTCTGCAATACACGGGTTGGAAGCCAGCATCTGCAGCCAGCGCACCTCGACGGTAACGCGGGCGCGGATCAGGCCATATTCACTGAAGATGGGACGAAGACCGGCAACCTTGCCGGCATATCGCCCGTCCAGCGGCGACAGTGCGGATATCTCGGAGAGCTTCATTAGTGTTAACAGACCCTAGGAGCCTGTCGGATTTAGGGGGATTGTAGCGAGCAGGTGGGGAAGCGAGACAAAATATTCACGGAGGTGAGGCGCATAGTGGTAACTATGTAACGAACATCCGGGGATATTTGGGCCGCTATCCCTGCCGCGCAGTAAATTCATCATAAGTCCGACAGACTCCTAGCCTTTCAGCAATACTTTCAGGCGCTGGTTGACCAGCCCCGGATTGGCCTTGCCGCGCGTGGCCTGCATGACCTGGCCGACGAAGAAACCCATCAGCCTGTCCTTGCCGGCGCGGTATTGTTCCACCTGATCGCTGTTATCACTCATCACCTGCTGGATAATAGCATCAATGGCGCTTGAATCGGTAATCTGTTTCAGGCCTCTCTTCTCAATGATGGCATCGGCACCTTGGCCTGATTCCAGCATGGCGTCGAGCACATCCTTGGCGATCTTGCCGGAGATGGTGTTGTCGGCAATGCGCTTGATCAGCCCAGCCAGTTGTTTCGGCCCGATGGGGCTTGCGGTGATGTCCTCGCTGCGCTCCTTCAGGCGGCCCAGCAGTTCATTGGCCAGCCAGTTGGCGGCGCGTTTGGGGTCTTCGGGCACAGCCGCGACGAGGTCTTCATAGTAGGCGGCCAGTTCACGCGATGTCGTAAGCACATCGGCATCATAAGCGGACAGGCCGAACTCCTCTTCGAAACGCACCCGCATCTGGCCCGGCAACTCCGGCATGCCGGCGCGGATGGAGTCGACCTCTTGCTTGGAAAGGCGCAACGGCGGCAGATCGGGTTCCGGAAAATCGCGGTAGTCGTGCGTCTCTTCCTTGCTGCGCATGGAGCGGGATTCGCCCCTGGCGCTGTCCCACAACCGGGTTTCCTGCACCACCTTACCGCCATCCTCGATGATCTCGATCTGGCGGATGACTTCAAATTCGATGGCCTGCTTGATGAAGCGGAACGAATTCAGGTTCTTGAGCTCGGCGCGGGTGCCAAGCGGTTCTCCCGGATGGCGCACCGAAACATTGGCGTCGCAGCGGAATTGCCCCTTCTCCATATCGGCGCCGGAAACGTCGAGGAAGCGGACGAGTTGGTGCAACTGCTTGAGATAGGCGACGGCCTCATCGGCGCTGCGCATGTCCGGCTCGGAAACGATCTCCATCAGCGGCACACCGGAGCGGTTCAGGTCGATATGGGAAACATTACCCGTATCGGCATGCATGCTCTTGCCGGCATCCTCTTCCATGTGAATACGCGTGACTCCGATGCGTTTTTCGCCTTCGGCAGTCGGAATCATCAGGTGACCGCCTTCAACCAGCGGCAGCGGAAACTGGCTGATCTGATACCCCTTGGGGAGGTCCGGATAGAAGTAATTCTTGCGGTCGAATTTCGATTCCAGGTTAATCTCTGCATTGATGGCCAGCCCGGTGAGTACGGACTTGTCTACGGCTTCGCGGTTCAGCACCGGCAATTGCCCCGGCATGCCGAGGCAGACAGGACAGGTCTGCGTGTTCGGCTCGGCTCCGAAGGCCGTTGAGCAGCCGCAGAACGCCTTGGTTTTGGTGTTGGCCTGAACATGAACCTCCAGACCGATGACAACCTCCCAACTCATGCGCCTGCACCTCCATATGCCTTCGGGTGCTGCGCATGCCAGTCGGTGGCGGATTCATACGCACTGGCAGCAGACAGGATAATATCCTCGCGCCAGGCCGGTGCGATCCATTGCAGTCCCACCGGTAG
Source organism: Zetaproteobacteria bacterium (assembly GCA_003228735.1). GTDB lineage: Bacteria > Pseudomonadota > Zetaproteobacteria > Mariprofundales > Mariprofundaceae > SZUA-181. Next base: position 67,355 of record QIFG01000076.1, on the reverse strand, counting down.
GGCATTGGCAAACCCGCAAGGCTGGGACAATCCCGGCAGGCCGGCCAGGTTTACGGCGATGGTAAAGACATCCGACAGATACATGGTGATCGGATCGTCGGTTTTCTCGCCGATTTTGAATGCCGGCACGGGGCTGGTCGGTGTGGCGATCACATCCACCTGCCCAAAGGCGTTCAGGAAATCCTGACGTATCAGCGTGCGCACCTGCTGGGCCTTCCTGTAATAGGCATCGTAGTAGCCGGACGACAGGGCGAAGGCGCCGGTTAAAATACGTCGCTTGACCTCGTCGCCAAATCCTTCGTCACGCGAACGCGTATACATATCGGCCAGATCCTTGGGGTCTTCGCAGCGGCGGCCATAGCGCACGCCGTCGTAGCGGGCCAGATTGGCGGATGCCTCGGAGGGTGCGATGACATAGTAGGCGGCAACGGCGTATTCGGTATGCGGCAGCGAAATATCGATAATTTCCGCGCCCATTTCCTCGCATTGCTTCAAGGCAGCTTCGACCTTTTGCCGGACTTCGGCATCCATGCCGTCAATGAAATATTCTTCTGGCCGGCCGATCTTCAGCCCTTTCATGTTTCTTTTGTCACAGGCCCCAAGCCAGTCGACAGACGGTGCATCGGCCACGGATGTGGCGTCGCCTGCATCGTGGCCGGAGATGATCGAAGCGATGAGCGCTGTGTCTTTCACCGTGCGGGTCATCGGGCCGGCCTGATCGAGCGAGGAGGCAAAGGCGATGATGCCGCGGCGGGATACGCGTCCATAGGTGGGCTTCATGCCTACAATGCCGGTGACGGCTGCCGGCTGGCGGATGGAGCCGCCGGTATCGGTGCCGAGAGCCGCTGGTGCAAGTCCTGCTGCAACGGCTGAGGCTGAGCCGCCGGAAGATCCTCCCGGAATGCGGTCGGTATCCCATGGATTGCGGCACGGGCCGTATGCGGATGTCTCATTCGAAGAACCCATGGCGAATTCGTCCATGTTTGTCTTGCCGAGTAATACGGCTCCTGCCTTTCTGAGCTGGGTGATGACATGGGCATCGTAGGCCGGGGTAAAGCCTTCGAGAATGCGTGAGCCGCAGGTTGTCGGGGACTCCGTGCTGCAGAAGATGTCCTTGATAGCGATGGGGACGCCTTCCAGTGGACGCGCCTCATGTTTGGCGCGATAACTGTCCGAGGCCCTGGCCTGCGCCATGATCTGCTCAAAGCCCACGTGCACAAAGGCATTCAGGCTGGCGTTGTGTTTTTCAATGCGATCCAGATAAAGCCCGGCCAACTCTTCGGCCGATGTCTCGCCTGCATCCAGACGCTGTTTCAGGTCATCGATTGAGGAGAAAGGCACTATTCGATTACCTTCGGCACAACATAAAGGCCGGCTTCCACCTTCGGGGCCGAGGCCTGCAATTCATCGCGGCGGTTGGTGTTGGTGACGGCATCAGCCCTGAGCGGCATGGCGGCATCGTGTGGATGCGCCGTGGGCTCGATGCCGCTGGTATCGAGCTGTTGCAGGGAGTCCACGTAACCGAGGATATTGTTCAACTGCGGGCCGAGGGCATCGGCCTCTTTATCGGTCAGCCGGATGCGAGCCAGTTCAGCTACTTTTCGTACATCAATATCCAAGGCCTATACCCCCTTTTTGAAGGTCGCGAAGCATAGCCTGCAATACTATATGGCGCCAGATATGGGAATGGCTGTCAGGGCTTTACTATTGTGAGTCTGATACGGATTCAAACATTTCTACTTTCCTTGATCAGCGATGATGGTGCAGGTGATGGGGCGTTTTCTTCTCGGGCCGTCGAACTCGCAGAAAAAGATGTTTTGCCATTGCGAAAGGCCGAGCTTACCATTGATGAGTGGAATGGTTTCGGAGGGGCCGACCAGCCCGGCTTTGAGATGTGAGTCGCCGTTGCCGTCCTGCGCATCGTGCAGCCATACGCCCTTCGGAATCAGCTTTTGCAGCAGGTGCACGACATCGGCCTGAACGGACTCGTCCCAGTTCTCCTGAATCATGATGGCTGCCGTGGCGCCTTGGGCGTAGACGGAAACCAGTCCATTCTGAACCCCGCTTGTTGATACAGCCGTCTGTACTTCTTGTGTAATATCGATCAGTTCTTCGCGCTGGTGTGTGGCGATATGGATGGTCTTGCGCATGATTTCTCCCGTTTTTTGTCTACCCGAAAACTGCTCGCAGAAGCAGGTGAGTTGGAGCATAGATTAGCAGTGGGAATGCCAGCATCAGCAGGGCCAGATACAGGAGTGGAGGCATGCGCGTCTGCTTTTTCCCGGTAGTGCCGTGCACCCAGTTAACGTTTTCCGCTGGGTCTGTGAGCCAGTAGGTCAGCGGCAGCACAACCCAGGCCACACATGCCTGAATGAAGAGAGCATTGCTATCGTAGCCGAGCCGGTAAACAAGCCATAGCAGCAGAACCGGCAGGAAGACATGGAAGATGGATAGCGCCCGCAGCCACAGAGGCAGGTTTTTTTCAAACATGTAATCGGCAAGTCCGCTGACTGGTCTGCCCGTCAGCAATCTGGCAAAGAAGCTGATATTCCACAGCAATTCCGGCAGCAGAATGGCTACAAGCATCATGCTGGCCAGCAGCGGGCTTTCGAGCCACAGGGCCGCCACCGTGCCAATCAGTGCAATGTCCGAAAACCAGAGGAAATTTCCGGGCCCGTATTTCCTGAAATAGACGGGTAGCAGGATGGCAACGTATGCCGTATACGTCGCCTTGAGCCAGAAAGGAATCGCTTCGCCTGTTATTTCCATCAACTGCATGTGCCCTTCGTTTATTCCCAGGTTAAATGAATACTATAGCTCATAAGATGATTGCATATATCCATGGCCGGTCAGAATTGGGCTAGAATGGTTTCTGTCATGTTGAGTGATTGTAAATCAAGGCTGCTTTTCGTCTGCCTGCCGTTTTGCGCGCTACTGCTGGTCTCCTGTTCTCAGGATGTGCCGAAGCTGGCCCGGCTTTCCCACGATGCCGTTATTCTCGCTTTTGGCGACAGCCTGACCTATGGCTCAGGCGTGGAGGCGGAAGACAGTTACCCGGCTGTGCTGGAAGCCCTGGCAGGGCGGGAGGTGATCAATGCCGGTGTGCCGGGCGAGGTAACAGCCGAAGGCCTACGACGTTTGCCGGAAGTGTTGGATGAATATCAGCCTGATTTATTGATTCTCTGTCACGGTGGTAACGACCTGATTCGCAAGCAGGGTGAGCATCAGGCGGCAGGCAACATCAGGGCTATGGTAAGACAGGCACAGCAACGCAGCATTCCTGTGTTGATGATTGCCGTGCCTAAGCCGGGAGTGTTTATGAAGCCTGCCGTATTTTATGCTGAGGTAGCGACGGAATTCGGTTTGCCATTGCAGGGGGATATTCTGGCTGACATTGAATCGGATCGAAGTCTGAAGTCGGACACCATTCATCCGAACCGTGCCGGTTATCGCTTGCTGGCCGTGGCCGTTTTTGCACTATTGCAGGAAGCCGGGGCGCTCTAGAAGAAATTTATGGCTATTTGGGCTGACTCCGACCTCCAGCATTTTTTTCAAACTGAATGATCCATTCGGCGATTTCACTGTACAGTGGCATGTGATCGAAGTGTTTGCGCCTGCGAAACGGATTGAGCCAGAGGTTCAGGCCGATGATCTCGAAATGGTCGGCATGGAGGGTGGAGACATGCTGGCCCCGGCATGCCGATGCCACCGATACCTGACTGTCGTTGGCGCTTTCTACCCTGGCGATGGCACGGCCGTAACGCCGCACGATCCAGGGCTGTTCAGCCAGTGGGCGGGCGGCGCTGTAGCTCCGGTAGACCACATCCGGATGATCCGGTGTTCGCTCATTGAAGGTGTGCATGGCCTCTGGCGTGAGGCCGGCCAGGCTGGGCAGCAGCCGGAACAGGGAAACCCCGCCCAGCACGTAATTGGCGGCCGATGAGCCGTGGTGTGGAGAGGACAATGTAGTCAGGCTGGCCACCTTTGCATGGCCGCCCATATGCGCGATCCAGGCGCGCGCATCAATGCCGCCCATGGAGTGGGCGATCAGGTGCAGCGGGGCAGGTTCATCCCGTAGCTGATTGGCCAGGGCTGTGGCACGCACATCGATGCCGCCGCCCCAGGGCAGCCGGGGGACAATCACCTGCAGACCCATACCCTCCAGCATGGGCCGTACATTATGAAAGTATTCGCGCCACAAAAAACGCGGAAAGCCGAGCATGCCGTGCAGCAGTACGACCTTGGGTTTATGCATGATCAATGTTCGGAAATGTTCTCATTCCTTTTATGCGGGTCACGGTAGGATGGAAAGAAATACTGACAATCTGTAATTCTGTGTCTGTCTGTTGCCAGTTGATCCGAAGCGCTCAGCTATTACGGTTGAAAAAACGCAGCATGGATAATTGCGGTGAGCGTGAACCCTTGACCGGCACCGGATAATCGCCGGAGAAACAGGCATCGCAGTGCCGTTCGCGCGGTTTGCCGACGGCGCGGTACATGCCATCAAAGGAGACGAAGGCCAGCGAATCAGCGCCGATCGCCTCGCACATTTCCTCGATGGACATCTTGTTGGCCATCAGTTCATCGGCATTCGGTGTGTCGATACCGTAGAAGCAGGAATATTTGGTTGGCGGGCTGGATACACGCATGTGCACCTCTTTTGCGCCGGCTTTTCTGACCATTTCGACAATCTTCTGGCTGGTTGTGCCGCGTACGATGGAATCGTCCACAAGCACTACGCGCTTGCCCCTGATAAGGTCTTTGTTGGCGTTCAGCTTGAGCTTGACGCCGAAATGACGGATGGATTCCTGAGGCTCGATAAAGGTGCGCCCCACATAATGATTGCGGATGATGCCCATCTGGTAAGGAATGCCCGCACCTTCCGCATAACCCATGGCGGGGGGGACGCCGGAGTCCGGAACGGGGACGACAATATCGGCGTCGACGCGCGCCTCTTTGGCCAACTCCACGCCGATCTGGTAGCGGGCCCGGTAGACGTTAACGCCTTCCAGCGTGGAGTCTGGTCGGGCGAAATAAACATATTCGAATACGCAAAACCTGGGACGCGCCACATTAAACGGCCTCAAACTGTGCGGGCCGTTTTTGTCAATCACCACCATCTCGCCCGGCTCGATATCGCGAACGTATTCGGCTCCGATCAGGTCAAAGGCGCAGGTCTCCGAGGACAAAAACCAGGCATCGCCCAGCTTGCCAAGAATCAGCGGGCGGATGCCGTGCGGATCGCGCAGGCCGATGAGTCGAGTTTCGGTGAGCACAAGAATCGAGAAGCCACCGTGCAGTCTGCTGGCGGCTTCGCCGAAGCGCACTTCGGTCGAGGCGCCGGAGATTTTGGCGGCAAGGTGAATGAGAACCTCGGTGTCCGAGGTGGACTGGAAAATGGAACCCTGGGCTTCCAGTTGATGCCGCAAGTCCGGGGCGTTGACGATGTTGCCGTTGTGGCATACGGCTACGCCGCCATAGGCATATTCATAGGAGAACGGCTGGCAGTTGCGCAGTTCCGAACCGCCGGATGTCGAATAGCGCACATGCCCGATGGATCGATCACCGGACAAACGTTCAATATCGCTTTTTTTGAAAACATCGGCGACCAGGCCCATGTCGCGGTGGCTGTTGAAGCTCTGCCCGTCGGTGACGACAATGCCGGCCGATTCCTGGCCGCGGTGCTGGAGCGCATAAAGGCCCAGATAGGTGAGATTGGCGGCCTCGGGGTGATTAAAAACACCGAAGACGCCGCATTCATCGTGAAAATGATCGTCCTGCACGGCAGGCGTCATTGCATGACGTCTTCAATAATGGATTTCACCGCGTCGCGGTCGGTGTCGGGAATCTGATCGAGCATGGACTGCGCTGAGGGCGGTTTGGCATTTCCATGTTTGGAAAACGGATAGCCTTCGGGAATGGCCTGGCCCATCAGGTCGGCCAGTTCAAGCGCATAGGGTGTCAGCATGCTGTCCTGCATCCACGGTTTGTCCGGTTTGGTGTATGATGCATAAATCAGGAAGAACAGGCCAATCAGCAGCATGCCGCGGGCCAGCCCGAAAAAGATGCCGAGAGTACGGTCGGTCGCCGTGAGATCCGCCTTGTCCACCAGCTTGCGAATCAGGGCGCCGATTATTCCCACCACCAGCATGATGCCGGTGAATACGATAACAAAGCCCAGAATGTCAGCCAGCGTGTCGTTGGCGACCCAGTCGCCCAGGAAATCACCGACTATACTGGAGGTGCGGCTGGCGATCAGAAAAGCGGCGATCAGGCCGGTCAGGGAAATGATTTCGCGCACAAAACCGCGCCATAGCGACAACACTATGGAGAGTCCGACAATGGCGATCAGGACGTAGTCGAAAAGATTCAAGCCAATCCAGCCTGTGCAGCTTCAGTCAAGTGTTGCACCGGAATACAGCGCACGGCGCCATCGTAGTGCGGGGCAGCCTTATCGGCAACATCTACTTCCTTGAGCCGGGCGTGGTTCCCTTTCGGCATAATCAGTTGTGTGAAGCCCAGGCCGGCGGTTTCACGCAGGCGTGCATCCGGCCTGCCCACGGCGCGCACTTCCCCGGTTAGTCCTACTTCACCGAATACCGCCATCTCCGCCGGCATCGGTTTTTCCTGATAGGCGGAAATCATGGCCAACAATATGGCCAGATCCGCTGCTGGCTCGGTGATTCTGGCCCCGCCGACAACGTTGACGTAGACATCATGCTGGGACAAAAGCAGGCCGACCCGGCGCTCCAGTACGGCGGTGAGCATGCCGACCCGTCCCGTATCCAGGCCGACAGAGGTGCGCTTGGGCGTGGCGTAAACGGTGGGCGCCACCAGAGCCTGCACCTCGACCATCAGCGGACGCGTACCCTCCATGCAGGCCATGACTACGGAGCCGGGCGTATCCAGCGAACGCTCGGCCAGAAACAGCTTTGATGCGTCACGGATACCGGTAAGCCCGCGGTCAGTCATCTCAAATACGCCGATTTCGCCGGCCGGGCCAAAGCGGTTTTTCACTGCGCGCAAGATGCGGTGGGCGTGACCGCGGTCGCCCTCGAAATACAGTACGGCATCAACCATGTGCTCCAGCACGCGGGGACCTGCGATGCTGCCATCTTTGGTAACGTGTCCGACCAGTATTACCGCATGGCCCAGTTGTTTGGCCTGCTGGATCAGTGCGGCGGCGCAATCGCGCACCTGGGCCACAGTGCCGGGAGCGGAGGTAAGCCTTCGGGTCACCGTGGTCTGGATCGAATCAATGACGACTGTACCGGGCCGAAGCTTGGCGACGGTGGCGAGGATCGCCTCCAGCTCGGTGCTGGCGGCGATATGCACATGCTCGTGCTGGGTGGCGATGCGGTCGGCGCGCAGCTTGATCTGCTGGATGGATTCCTCGCCGGTGACATAAAGCACCGTGCCGGATTCGGCCAGCTTGCAACTGGCTTGCAGAAGCAGGGTGGATTTGCCGATGCCGGGGTCGCCGCCGATCAGGGCAGCCGATCCTGCCACAAGACCACCGCCGAGCACCCGATCCAACTCGGGAATCTGCGTGCTTTGGCGCGGGCTTTCGCTGCTATCGACGGCCGTGATCGGGGTGGGATCAAGCGGCTTGGCCTTGCCGGCCAGTGGCCCGGATAATTCCATGACCTGTTCACTGACGCTGTTCCAGGCCTGGCATTCGGTGCATTGCCCCATCCACTTGGAGAACTCCGCGCCACAGCTCTGGCAGACAAACAGTGTTTTCAGCATGTCTCGACTCTAACGGCTTTACTCATTGTTGGCAGGGATTCGTTTACGGTCTGTTTCTTTGGTTCTTCGTCATCAGGTGTGGCATTTCCTGAAAGCAGGCATCAAGGTGAGTTTTCCGCTAGTGATCGCTTTTCTTCTTCTTTGCTTGCCTAAAGAAGAAGCAAGAAAAGGCACCCGTAGGCATATGCGTAATTCCTCGCCATCCGGGCCAGAACAGGCGCAACATATTGCGTTCTTCCCGTTCTGTCCCGGATGGCTCGGCGCATCTGCAGGCGGGGATAAGGCCAGGCAGCGATTCCCGTCTCCCTCTTTTCTCCATCCTTTCTCTTTCTCTGTTGTGGTTGTTCCACACGCAACAACGAAGAGCCGTTCTTTCAGGGGTGTCTAGCTTGACAGTCATAGAGGCACACGTATGATGCGCCGCCACGTTTTAATGTGTTTAATTTCAAGGAGTTTTTGAGTGGCAAATCACGCATCCGCTGACAAGCGCGCCAGACAATCTTTGAAGCGCCGCATGCAGAACCGCATGCAGAAAGCCGCCATGCGCTCCGCCGTCAAGCGCGTCGATGCAGCCATTGAAGCTGGTGACAAGAATGCCGCAGGCGAGGCTTTGAAGGTGGCTGTTCCGTTGCTCGACCGTGCCGGCCGCAAGGGCCTGATCCACAAGAGCCAGGCATCGCGCCGTGTCTCCCGCCTGACCGCTCACGTAAAGAACCTGTCAGGCTAAAGGCGCCTTTAGCCCTTTTGACAAAACCTGCCTCCGGGCGGGTTTTGTCGTTATTGGGCCTTGGTTTCGAGCGCACAAAACATAGGATGCGGCCATGACAAGCGCTTCCCGCATCCTGACACTGACCGGCAGTTCCGCCCTTTCCAAATTCCGCCACCGGAAACTGTTGTCATCATTAAAACAGTCTGTGCCGGGGATTGAAGACGTCACGGCTGAATTCGTTCATTTCGCACAATTGATGGGTGAGTTGAGCACGAAGGAGTTGCAGCGGCTGGAGCGGGTCCTGAACTACGGTCCGATGCCGGAAAGCGAAGGCAGCTACACCAGTAAAGGCGCTCGGTTTGTTGTTGTGCCGCGCATTGGCACGATCTCGCCGTGGTCGTCCAAGGCCACGGATATTTCCGCCCACTGTGGGCTCGATGCCGTAGAGCGTCTGGAGCGCGGCATTGTCTACCACGTTACACCGGCTGCATTGGCAGAAACGAATCGGGAAACAATCGCCGGGCTGCTGTTTGATCGCATGACCGAATGCGTGCTGAATGACACCGCTGCTGCCGATGCTCTGTTTGACGAGCATGAGCCGGGCGAGCTGGTACGTGTGGATGTGCTTGGCTGCGGGCGGGGTGCGCTGGAGGCCGTCAACAGGGAACTTGGACTCGCCTTGTCCGAGGATGAGATTGATTACCTGCTGGAGAATTTCACGGCGCTGAAGCGCAATCCCACCGATGTCGAACTGATGATGTTCGCCCAGGCCAATTCGGAACACTGCCGCCACAAGATTTTCAATGCCGACTGGGTGATCGATGGCGAGAAGAAGGATGCCTCCCTGTTCGGCATGATCCGGCATACGCATGAAATGAATCCTGAGGGCACGCTGGTTGCTTATAAGGATAATTCATCGGTGATTGAAGGCGGCAATATCCGGCGCTTTTATCCCGGTTCGGAAGACAAGGTCTACGCGGCGCATGATGAGTTGACGCATATCCTCATGAAGGTCGAGACGCACAATCATCCGACTGCGATTTCGCCATTTCCGGGCGCGGCTACAGGCTCCGGCGGCGAGATTCGCGATGAAGGCGCCACCGGTTGCGGCTCCAGGCCGAAGGCCGGTCTGTGCGGTTTTTCTGTCTCCAATTTACGCATTCCGGAATTCATGCATCCATGGGAGAATGATTACGGCAAGCCCGGGCGCATTGCTTCGGCGCTCGATATCATGATCGAGGGACCGATTGGCGCGGCTGCGTTCAACAACGAGTTCGGCCGCCCGAACATCATGGGCTATTTCCGCACCTATGAGCAGAAGGTTGGGGATGAACTGCGCGGTTATCACAAGCCGATCATGATTGCCGGCGGCGTCGGCAATATCTCTGACTTGCATATCCACAAGCGCGATGTGCCGCCGGGCAGCATGGTTATCCAGCTTGGCGATCCTGCCATGCTTATCGGGCTTGGCGGCGGCGCCGCCTCGAGTATGGATACCGGCAGCAATGTCGAGGATCTGGATTTTGATTCGGTGCAGCGCGGTAATCCGGAGATGCAGCGCCGTTGTCAGGAGGTTCTGGATCGTTGCTGGCAGATGGGGGAAACCAATCCCATCCTGTTCATTCACGACATCGGCGCAGGTGGGCTGTCCAACGCCCTGCCGGAGCTGATCAATGATGCCGGGCGCGGTGGTTGGTTTGATCTCAGGCGTATACACAATCTTGATCCCGGCATGTCGCCGATGCAGATATGGTGCAACGAGGCGCAGGAGCGGTACGTTTTGGCCATTGCGCCGGAGTCGCTGCCGCTGTTCGAGGAGCTGTGCGAGCGCGAACGTTGCCTGTACGCCGTGGTCGGCGAGGCGACAGACGATGGGCAATTGAAACTCAGGGATTCGCATTTCGATAACAATCCGATCGATATGCCGCTTGCCGTATTGCTCGGCAAACCGCCGAAGATGTGCCGCGACGTAACCCATGCAGATGCGCAGACTGAGGCTTTGGATTCCAGAGCCATTGATATAAGCGAGGCGGTACAGCGCGTATTGCGCCTGCCTGCCGTGGCCGACAAGACCTTTCTGGTGACGATTGGCGACCGCAGCGTCACCGGGCTTGTGGCCCGCGACCAGATGGTCGGGCCCTGGCAAATTCCCCTGGCCGATGTGGCTGTAACGGCCTCGGATTATACAGGTTTTACGGGCGAGGCCATGAGCATGGGCGAGCGCACGCCGGTGGCGCTTCTTGATGCGCCGGCATCCGGGCGTCTGGCCATTGGCGAGGCCCTGACGAATGTCGCCGCTGCTTCGATTTTCAAACTGGGGAATGTGAAACTGTCCGCCAACTGGATGGCGGCTTGCGGCCACCCGGGTGAGGATGCGCGCTTGTTCGATACGGTTAAGGCCGTGGGCATGGAGTTGTGTCCCGAACTCGGCATCTCGATTCCGGTCGGCAAGGACTCGCTGTCGATGAAGACGACCTGGCAGGATGGCGATGAACCCCGTGAAATGATTGCGCCATTATCCCTGATTATCTCGGCCTTCGCTCCGGTGACGGACATACGCCGCACCCTCACCCCGGAGTTGCGCAAGGATCAGGGCGACACGGAACTGCTGCTGATTGATCTGGGGGCGGGAAGAAACCGGCTCGGCGGTTCGGCTCTGGCGCAGGTGTACGGCAGAACCGGCGATACACCGCCCGATCTCGACGATGTTGCCATGTTCAAGGCCTTCTTCTCGGCCATCCAAAAGCTGAACGCCAAAGGCCTGCTGGTTGCCTATCACGACCGCTCCGATGGCGGCCTGTTTTCAACCCTGGCCGAAATGGCCTTTGGCTCTCGCCTGGGTCTTGATGTCAGCCTTAACGGGTTGGGTGGTGATGCGCTGGCTGTGCTCTTCGCCGAGGAGCTGGGCGCGGTTGTCCAGATTCGGAAAAGTGATGCCGCAGTGGTGCAGGCGCATCTCGATAAGGCAGGACTTGGCGATATTACCCATGTGATCGGTGCGCCATCCGAAGACAGGCGCATCAGAATCACACATGGCGGCAAATCCGTACTTGATGAGGATGTGCATGAGATGTTGCGTATCTGGTCGGAGACCAGCTATCGCATGCAGTCGCTGCGCGATCATCCGGGCTGCATGCAGGAGGCCTTTGATGATCTGCTTGATGCGGAAGATCCCGGCCTGCATGCCGAACTCGGCTTTGATCCGGAGGAGGATGTCACTGCTCCATTTGTGAACGCCGCCCGGCCGAGGTTTGCGGTGCTGCGCGAACAGGGCGTAAACGGGCAACTTGAGATGGCCGCGGCCTTCGACCGGGCCGGATTCGAGTGTGTGGATGTGCACATGTCCGACATCATCGATGGCCGCGTTTCGCTGGCTGATTTTCAGGGCATGGCTGCCTGCGGCGGTTTTTCGTTCGGTGATGTGCTTGGCGCCGGCGAGGGCTGGGCGAAATCAATTCTATTCAATGCGCGCGCACGCGATGAGTTTGAGGCGTTCTTTAAACGGAATGACAGCTTTGCGCTTGGCGTCTGCAATGGCTGCCAGATGATGGCCAATCTGCGCGACATCATTCCGGGCGCTGAGGCCTGGCCACATTTCGTGCGTAACAAATCCGAACAGTTTGAGGCCCGGCTGGTCATGGTTGAGGTGCAACAATCGCCATCGATCCTGCTCGGAGGCATGGCAGGTTCGCGCATGCCTGTGATTGTGTCACACGGTGAGGGCAGGGCGGAGTTCAAGTCCGATGTCCAGCTTGCGGACAGTGTGAAAGCGCTTCGTTATGTCGACGGCAGGGGGCGTTTGGCAGAAAGGTATCCATCCAATCCGAACGGTTCGCCCGAAGGCATCACGGGACTGACGACGGCGGACGGGCGCTTCACGATCATGATGCCGCATCCTGAGCGCTGTTTCCGCACCGTGCAGATGTCCTGGCATCCGGATGAATGGGGCGAGAACAGCCCGTGGATTCACATGTTCGGCAATGCCAGAAAGTGGGTTGGCTAAACTTACTTTTTCAGGGGTAGACGCGCCAAAATTAATGCCTATTAATTAGGCGGTTTTCAAAAAAATCAATAATTACAACAAATTTTATATACGTATTATTACGTATATCTCCCAGTCTTTTCCATCGTTAACCTATTGTCCTGTTTTAAGCAGGGGATGGAGGTGTAGGGATGAAATGTTTGTCTAGCCATGTGGCCTGCTGCTTGATGGTCGGTTTTTTCCTGCTCTCAGGGTGTGACGATAAACCAGGCCGTCATCCACCCGATCCGGCAAGAGTTCAGGTCGGAGGAACGTTTGTTGACGTGCCACAGGATTTCACCGACAACCCATCCGTTCTATCGCCTCCGATCATAGATGTACCCCTGCTCGAGTGCGCAGGGGCTGTGATCGTGAGCGGGTTCATTCCCGGAGCCGAGATTAAGATTTTTGCAAATGGTAATCCCATAGGCGGTGGTATCAGTAACTCCCCGAGCGGGCAGAACTTTGCGGTCTCGCCGGAACTCGTGAGCACGGAGAAGATCACCGCGACGCAGACGTGGGGTGGCGTCACCAGCGACCCATCGGACGAACACACGGTTGTCAAGCACACGGACTATTACCCTTCGGGGTTACCCAAGCCGGATTTGAAGGAGCCCTTGTACGATTGCGGGATCCAGACCGCTGTCTACAACCTCCCGCCGGGCGGTTCCGTTGAGGTTCTTCAGGACGGAATTCGCGTGGGTTGGCAGGCATCGGGCGTAGGCGCCAATCAGGCGGTACGTATTAATCCTCCGTTCGAGGAGCCGAAAACGGTCATAGCCAGAGGTGGCATTTGCACCGATCTCACTCCGGACTCTGATCCCGAGAATGTTCAGCCTGCCCCTACCAGTCTCCCGATACCTGTTGCAGATGATATATATGAGGACAGTGATTTGGTTGTTCTGTGGAGTATGGTGAATGGCGCCAACGCCACCATTTCCAGAGGCGCTACCATTCTTGGCGGCGGCGGCGCATCCGGTGGCGGTCAGACCTACAGGCTGAACCAGTCTGTCAGCCCTGGCGATGTACTTGATTTGAAGCAGGAGCTTTGCGGCATTTTCAGCCCGACCGGCACGGTGACTGTCAAGCCGTGCTCCGAGCTTCCCGGAGTCACCGTGGTGCGCGCCGTGGAAGGCGAAAATCATATCCACCTCGCCAACGTGGTTCCAGGCTCGCGAATCTATATTCTGGCGGACGGTATTGAGATCGGGGATGGAGGCGGAAGCCAAATCCAGCTCATCCGGACCCTCGTGCTTGGCGAAACACTCATTATCATCCAGTCTCTCGGAAACTGTGTCTCATCCGAGGCGTACCAGGTCGATGTTGGAACCGCCATGCCTGATCCCACAATACTTGGGAGCTGTACGGTCGAGAAATACGAGTACGGTGAGTCCGGGCTCACAACCGACATTTCGGGCTTCTTTAACAGTCCTGACTCGAGTGTATCGACTTCGATGTCGGCCGTGCCGCTGCACGGGGTCGTACGGTATCCCACCGACGCCGGAGCTCATCCAATTGCCCTGATCGTACATGGAAACCACTCGCCGACCGAAGCGAGCGAGCCGGGCTACGATTACCTTCTCGACCTGTTGGCGAGCCACTGCATTATCGCGGTGTCGATTGACGAGAATTTTCTCAATGGCCGGGTTGGTGGAGAGATGGACGCGCGTGCGATCGTGCTCCTCAGGCATTTGCAGAAGTGGCGGGACTGGAATGCTACTCCGGGCCATCTGTTCTTCGACAGTGTGGACTTCAATCGTGTGGGTCTCGCGGGTCACAGTCGTGGCGGCGAAGCGATTACCGTGGCGGCGAAGCTCAACACTGCTTTGCATGACCCCGCAACGGCGGACTTTGATTTTAACTTCGGTATCCGGGGGTTGTACGCCATTGCACCCGTTGATGGCCAGATCAATGGAGATAGCAGTATTCCGCTGCAGGGTTACGATACGAGCACACCGCTTGTGCTCGACGAGGCGAACTATGCTGTTATACACGGCAGCCATGATAGCGATGTGGCGACCTTTGATGGTCATAAAACCTATGACAGGGCATTCCCGGTGACCCAAGCCACCAGCTATTTTAAGGGGTTGCAGTTTATTTATGGCGCGAACCACAGTCAGTGGAATGATGTGTGGGGATGCTGTGGCAGTTCGCCGTGTTCCGCCACCACGTTTTGTGATCCCACGCCGCTGGCTACACCGACTGCGGAGCAGATCACACGCGACGAGCAAAAGGCGATTCTGGCAACGTATCTGTCAGCATTCTTTCTGGATACGCTGAAAGACCAGACCGGGTATCGCCAGCTGTTCGCGTCCGAGATCACATTCGCTTCGTTTCCCTCCAACGTGGTTCGAATCACCCAGTATACCGATCCTCAACGGACATTTATTGATCACCACGAAGACGATAATGATCCGGCGGATGCTTCGGCTCCGGGGGTGACGGTATCGGATTCCAGCCTCTCCCCGTATCTGGACTATTCCTTCAATGACAGAGGGCCTCTATATTGGCTCTGGGAGGAGACGGACGGGCTTATCATGGGGTGGCGGGATACGACCAGTGGTACGCTTGAGTTCGCGCTGACGACAGCGATTGCAGGAGCCCTGAATCAGGATACGGTGCTGAGCTTCCGCGTCGGGCAGGTCAATGACCCATCACAGGATTATAACACGTTGGGAGCGACCAAGGACTTTACGGTACAGTTGCTCGGCGTCCCCGGCGCACAAACGGTGCAGGTTGCCGACTACCGAACCCTGCACTATCCTGATCAGGTCGGGGGAACCTGGACTGTCTCTTACACCCCTATCGGCAATGATCCGACCAAGAGTGTCATGAGCACCGTACGCATTCCTCTTCGCGATTTCCTTGGCGGTGAGGCTCTTGATCTCACCAATGTCACGGGGCTCCGATTCAGCTTTGATCGTCACAACGATGGATTGCTGGCCTTCGATGAAATTCAGTTTGGTAATTAAGGGGGTACCTATGCATCGACTACTCCGATCCGCAATTGCACTCCTGTTCCTTGTGAACTGCACAGGCACATCCGAGAAACCCGTCAAAGAGCCGGTAACAATCTCAGGCTACGAGCTTCTTCACGTCAAGCTCTCACCATCCCGTAAGTCCCGCGGGGTTGATGGTGAGGTTCGAAACTGGGAGAGCGCCTACATTGTTAGATTGATCACTACCATGCCGGAACAGGAAGGTCTCCATGTCAACTTCTACATCGGGGGATGGAAAGTTCCCGAATACGGGGGATGGAAGGGGGGAGTCTACTTCTATGTTTATGATCCGGCACGTCTGAAGTGGATGGATGGCAAGCCGTTTGCGTACAGCGCAGGCGCCCAGCCACGAAAGGATACGCGCATCATCTTCACCAGCCAGACACCCACATCGATGCCTGAGATAAAGGAGTCGGAATTCTATCCTAACCGTAAGTGAGGGTGTGTTCGGGATCAATCTTGTTGTGCGGACATAAGAAATTCCAATATTGAATAAATTGGTTCGTTAATCGAATTGTCTCAGTTCTATGCTGAAAATGATGCTTCGTTTATGTGATTTTATTGGATCACGGTAAAGGGATACTACCCTTTATTATGCATCTAATTGTTACCTAGCCATATGAATCCTCCGCAAATTTCGGGGACATTTAATTACCCTTTCATTTGGATATTGGCCTCATATTCGCCAAATTCGGAAGTTCTGGGGACACTCAATATGATTTTGGCATAGAGCTTGAGAGAGAAAATGCTACTTCAGCGGCCCTTTTCGACGTACCTCATTAGTGGCACACAGAACCTGATTCTGATACCGTCCGCGCCCATCTATGGCTGATAAAACCCGCTTCGTTTTCGTCACTGGTGGCGTGGTGTCCTCGCTTGGCAAGGGCATTGCTGCGGCATCGCTTGCCGCCCTGTTTGAGGCGCGCGGTTTGACCGTGGCCATGCAGAAGCTGGATCCATATATTAACGTTGATCCCGGCACGATGAGCCCCTTCCAGCATGGCGAGGTTTTCGTGACCGATGACGGCGCCGAAACCGACCTTGACCTTGGCTATTACGAGCGCTTCACGCATACGCATACGAGCAAACGTTCCAACTACACGACCGGACGTATCTATGAATCCGTGATCCGCCGTGAGCGGCGCGGTGATTATCTGGGTGCGACCGTACAGGTTATCCCGCATATCACTAACGCCATCAAGAACGCAATCCTCAGCCTGCGCGCCGACGAGCCGGATATTGCTCTTGTCGAGATTGGCGGCACGGTGGGTGATATCGAGTCGCTGCCGTTTCTGGAGGCTATCCGCCAGTTGCGCTTCGACCTGGGCCGGGAGCGCACGGCCTTTATACACCTGACCCTGGTGCCCTATATCAGGGCGGCGGGCGAGTTGAAGACCAAGCCAACCCAGCACTCGGTGCAGAAGTTGCGCGAGATCGGTATCCAGCCGGACGTGCTGCTGTGCCGTAGTGAGAAGCCGATTGGCAAAGGTCAGCGCGACAAGATCGCCCTGTTCTGTAATGTGCCCAGCCATGCTGTAATCGAGGTTCTCGATGTGGATACGATCTATGAGGTGCCGCTGAAATTGAATGAAGGGGGCTTAAGTTCCGTCATTCTCGACCATTTCGGCATGCATAATCCTGAGCCCGACCTTTCGGTCTGGGAAGACATTTGCAAGAAGGCGCGTGAAGCCAGCGAGACCGTGCGCATCGCCATGGTCGGCAAGTACGTGGAACTCGCGGATGCGTATAAATCCCTGAACGAGGCCTTGATGCATGCGGGACTTACGCATGGCGTGCGCGTCGAGGTGGATTATGTAGATGCCGAGGTTCTGGAGCGTGAGGGCCTGGAGCGTCTGAAAAAATCTGACGCTGTGCTTGTGCCCGGCGGTTTTGGCGAACGCGGCACCGAAGGCAAGATCGCAGCCATCCGCTATGTGCGCGAAAACAAGGTTCCCTATTTCGGCATTTGCCTGGGCATGCAGTTGGCCGTTGTTGAATTTTCGCGAAATGTGGCGGGACTGAGAGGGGCCGGCAGCAGTGAGTTTGATGAAAAGGTCGAGCACCCGGTGATTGCACTGATGACACAATGGGAGCAGGAGGGCGTACGCGTGCAGCGTGGCCATAATGACGACCTCGGCGGCACCATGCGTCTGGGGGGGTATCCGTGTAAGCTGAAGGCGGACAGTCACGCCGGCCGTGCCTATGACGAGAGCGACATCAGAGAGCGACACCGCCACCGCTACGAGTTCAACAATACATATAGGAAGCAGCTCGAAGAGGCCGGCCTGATTGTTTCCGGCACCCTGCCGGATGATTCGCTGGTGGAGGTTATCGAAGCGCCCGATCACCCGTGGTTTGTCGGCTGCCAGTTTCATCCTGAGTTCCTGTCGCGGCCGTATGCGGCGCACCCGTTATTTACTGCCTTTGTCGGGGCAGCCAAAAAAGCCAGGGCCTGATTGATGGGAAGTTCACAGCATCACATTGAAGTGGGCGGATTTCGTATCGGCAACGATCTGCCTCTGGTTCTGATCGCCGGGCCGTGTGTGATCGAGGGCGAGGATTTTACATTGAAGATAGCGGAAGACGTTGCCGCTATTGCCGGCCGCTGTGGCATTCCGTTGATTTTCAAAGCCAGTTTCGACAAGGCTAACCGCACATCCACCGAGAGTTTCCGCGGGCCTGGCATGGAAGAAGGCCTGCGTATCCTGCAGCGCGTCAGGGGTGAGCTGGGCGTGCCGGTGATTACCGATGTGCATACGCCGGAGCAGGCGGGACCTGTAGCAGAGGTGGCCGATGTGTTGCAGACCCCGGCCTTTCTGTGCCGCCAGACCGATTTTATCCAGACGGTTGCTGCTTGCGGCAAGCCGGTGAATATCAAGAAGGGACAGTTTCTGGCGCCATGGGATATGGGGCAGGTTCTGGCCAAGGCTCAGGCGACCGGCAACCGTGACATCATGCTTTGCGAACGCGGCACGAGTTTCGGGTACAACAATCTGGTGTCCGATATGTGCGCCTTGATGGAAATGGAGAAAACGGGCCAGCCGGTCGTGTTCGATGCAACCCACTCGGTACAAAAGCCCGGAGGGCTGGGAACGGCCACAGGCGGTAATCGCGAGCATGCGCCAGCTCTGGCGCGGGCGGCTGTAGCGGTTGGCGTGGCGGCAGTGTTTATGGAGGTGCATCCGAATCCGGATGAAGCCAAATCGGACGGGCCGAATTCACTGGCCCTGGATCAACTCGAGCCGTTGCTGAATACGCTCAAACAATTGGATGAAATCGCCAAAGCAGAGAATTAACCACGAAGGCACAAAGACACAAAGGTTTTGAATCTTGAACTTTGTGCCTTGGTGTCTTTGTGGTAAGAAAATATGAAATGATGTTGGTAATAGGGATGGTGAGTAGAGAATGAGTGATATTGTCAGTGTACATGGAAGAGAGATTTTTGATTCGCGCGGTAACCCGACGGTAGAGGTGGATGTCCGCCTTGCTTCCGGCGCCTTTGGCCGTGCCGCTGTGCCCAGCGGCGCTTCAACCGGTGCGCGCGAGGCAGTCGAATTGCGCGACGGCGGAAGCCGCCTGCAAGGCAAGGGTGTGAAAAAGGCCGTTGGCTACGTTAATACGGAAATCGCCAAGGCAGTAAGCGGCATGGATGCCGGAAACCAGCAGGCGCTGGATGATGCTTTGATTGCGCTGGATGGCACGGAAAACAAGGAGAGGCTGGGCGCCAATGCCATCCTTGGCGTGTCCATGGCTGTGGCCAAGGCATCGGCAGCCGAGGTCGGAGTATCGCTGTACCGGTATCTGGGCGGCGAAGAGGCAACCTTGTTGCCTGTACCCTGCATGAACGTGCTCAACGGTGGTGCGCATGCCGACAACAATGTCGATTTTCAGGAATTTATGGTCGTACCGGCGGGTGCGGCCAGCTTTTCCGAGGCGCTGGATATGGGCGCCGAGGTGTTTCATGCCCTGAAATCCGTGTTGCAAGCCAAGGGGTATAATACGGCTGTCGGCGATGAGGGAGGGTTCGCTCCGAACCTGCCTTCCAATGAGGCTGCGGTCACCGCCATTCTCGAAGGCATTGAGAAGGCCGGTCTGACGGTGGGCCGGGATGTTTCGCTGGCGCTTGATCTGGCGGCTTCGGAATTTTATACAAATAACGCCTATGAATTGAGCGGCGAAGGCAAGACGCTGGATGCGGCCGGCATGGTTGAGTTTCTGGCTGCCTGGCGCCGCCAGTACCCCATCCTCTCGATTGAGGATGGCCTGGACGAAACCGACTGGGATGGCTGGAAGCTGCTGACTGAGAAGCTGGGGGCGGAGGTGCAACTGGTCGGCGATGATCTGTTTGTGACCAACCCGAAGATTCTGGCTCAGGGCATCGAACAGGGCATAGCCAATGCGCTGCTGGTGAAGGTCAATCAGATCGGCACCCTTTCGGAGACGGCTGCAGCGGTGAAGATGGCGATGGATGCCGGTTATCACTGCATGATGTCGCACCGCTCGGGTGAAACGGAGGATGCAACCATTGCCGATCTGGCCGTGGCGATGCATTGCGGCCAGATCAAGACCGGTTCTGCTTCGCGCTCCGACCGTATGGCCAAATACAATCAACTGCTCCGCATTGAGGAGGAGTTGGGTTCGCAGGCAAGGTATGCCGGGCCGACTGCATTCCGCAGAGGGTAAACTTTGAAGCCGGCACTGCGTGCTGCCGGGTGGTTTGTGGCGGCGCTGGCCGTCGCCTACATGAGCTACGAACTGTTGTTTTCCGATCATGGCTACCTGGTTTACCGGCAGGAGCAGCAGCAGTTGCAGGCGCTGGAGGATGAGATTGCCGAGATGCAGCAGCAGCGCGAACATCTGGCGAAAGAAATCCTGCGGCTTCGCAATGATCCGAAAGCGTTGGAGGAGCTGGCGCATCGTGAGTTGGGCTATGTGTATCCGGACGAGTACATTGTGATTATCCCCGAAGAAAAAGTGGGCACTGCGGCTGAAAAGAGCGGGACAAAGGACAAGCCATGAGCAAGCCGGTTTTGAAGGACAGAGTTGTCACGCGCTTCGCACCATCACCGACCGGCCTGCTGCACCTGGGCAATGTGCGGACAGCGCTGCTCAACTGGCTGTATGCGAGAAAGCATCATGGCCGTTTCCTGCTGCGATTCGAGGATACGGATCAGTCCCGTTCTCAGACCGATTTCGTCCACGCCATCGAGGAAGACCTGGGCTGGCTGGGGGTTGTGTGGGACGGCGACATACGCTTCCAGTCTACCCACAGTGATCAGCATCAGGCAGCACTTAAGAAGCTGGCCGATAAGGGGCTGGCCTACCGCTGCTTCTGCACAGAGGCGCAGATTTCGCTGGAGCGCAAGCTGGCCGCATCGCGCGGACTGCCGCCGCGCTACACCGGCCGTTGCCGTGATTTGCCGCAGGAAGAAGCCCTGAAGCGGAGTGAGAGCGAAGCCTTTGTCTGGCGGCTGGCTGTGAGGGCCAAGGCCGGGGAGGTTGCGGTCAATGATCTTCTGCGCGGCACGGTGCACTTCTCATGCGCAGACCTGGATGACCCCGTTGTTGTGCGCTCGGATGGCAGCTTCACCTTTCTGCTGCCGAATGCCGTTGATGATGCGCTCGACGGCATCTCGCATGTTTTGCGCGGCGACGATCACCTGACGAACACCGCCTATCAGGTCTGGTTGCTTGAAGCTTTGGGGCATGCGCCGCCGGCCTATCTGCATCATGGTCTGCTGTTGAACAGGAGCGGCGCCAAGTTGTCCAAGCGTGCCGGCAGCCATGATGTGAAAAGCCTGCGCGAACAGGGGTTGCTGCCGGCCGCACTGGTGCAGGCCATGGTGCGTCTGGGCCATCCGAACATGCCCGACGGTATCCTTGATCCCGATGATTTGGTGAAACACTTCGAAGCCGAGCGGCTTTCAACTTCCTCGGTCAAGTGGACGGATGACGAGATGTGGCGCTGGCATGCGCGCACACTGCATCAGATGCCGGTTGATCAACTGGCCAGCCTCATTGCACCGATGTTTCCCGGAGCCGAGCCAGCGCGAATTGATGGTTTCGCTTCGCTTGTGCAGGGTAATCTGCACAAGGTTGAAGATGCAGCCGGGTTTGGCCGCCTTTTGAACCGGCGCGATTCCATGTCTGCGGATACCCTGGAGGTGTTGCAGGAGGCGGGGGGCGATTTCATTGCTTCCGCGCTGGCAGCATGGCGGAAGACGGAAAGTGGAAACTGGCAGGATTGGACTGCGCTGCTGAAGAAAGAGAGCGGACGCAGTGGCAAGGCGCTGTTTCTACCGCTTCGTGTGGCGCTGACCGGCACTCCGCATGGGCCGGAGATGGCGCGCGTGGTCGCCTTTCTCGGCCGGGAAGGTGTCAGCCAGCGGCTTGAAGACGCACGGGAGCGAATCAAGGCATGAGTTTGCATATCTATAACACGCTGACGAGAAGCAAGCAGCGCTTTGAGCCTTTGGTGGCCGGGCGTGTGGGTATGTATGTCTGCGGCGTTACTGTTTACGACCATTGCCATGTCGGTCACGCCCGGGTCATGGTGGCGTTTGATGTCATCTACCGCTGGCTGATGCAGTTAGGCTTTGATGTTTCCTATGTGCGCAATTTCACCGATGTGGATGACAAGATCATCCGGCGGGCAAACGAGTTAAACGTGGACTGCAAGGCGCTGACAGATGAAATGATCTCCGCCTTCTACACGGATATGGATGCGTTGAACTGTCTCAGGCCGACATCGGAGCCCCGCGCCACCGAGCATATGCCGGAGATGATCGGCATGATCGAAAAGCTTGTGGACAAGGGCCTTGCCTATGTGGCGGACAATGGCGATGTGGCCTATGCCGTTCGCAAGTTTGACGGCTATGGCAAGCTGTCCGGCAAGAAGATCGATGAGTTGGAGTCCGGTTCGCGTGTGGATGTGGATGAGGCCAAGCGCGATCCGCTCGATTTTGTGCTGTGGAAGCAGGCCAAGCCGGATGAGCCGGCATGGGATTCGCCCTGGGGCAAGGGGCGGCCTGGCTGGCATATCGAGTGCTCGGCCATGAGTTGCACGCAACTTGGCGCGACCTTTGATATCCATGGCGGCGGCATGGATTTGAAATTCCCGCACCATGAGAACGAGATTGCCCAGAGCGAGGGCGCCAACGGCAAACCGTTTGCAAAGGTGTGGGTGCATAACGGTTTCGTGAATATAAACCAGGAAAAGATGTCGAAATCGCTTGGCAACTTCTTTACGGTCTGTGAAGTGCTGAAGAAGTTCCAGCCTGAAGTGCTGCGCATGTTTATACTCGGCACGCATTACCGTTCGCCGCTGGATTTCTCCGACCAGGCCCTGGAAACAGCCAGGCATGGTCTCGACCGCCTGTATGAGACAAAGCGCCGCCTTGCTTCGCTCTGTGAGGAGAAAGGAGTAAGAAGTGAGGAGCATGCTTACGCCTTACGCTTCGCCAATGCGATGAATGATGATTTCAATACGCCGGAGGCGCTGGCCGTATTGTTTGATCTGGCCCGCAGCATCAACCGCGCGCTGGATCAGGGCGAAGATGTTTCCGGGATAGCTGGCGATTTTGGAACCTTGAACGGATTGCTCGGCATCACACAGCAAGATGCGGAGAACTGGTTCCAGTCGGATGATGATCTGGATGTGGCACTCATTGAATCCCTGATTGCTGAGCGCAATGAAGCCAGAAAGCAGCGCGATTTCGGAAGGGCGGATGCGGTCAGGGAGCAACTTGCCCAAATGAATGTAATTCTTGAAGATGGACCGCATGGAACATCCTGGAAGCTGAAATAGTGAGAGAAAGCATGGTTTCAATAGAGGGCTGAAAAATATCCTTCAGTATTATGAGTGAGTCTCTCATTGGTGAGAGAGAGTCCCTGCTGAACAAGGATTTTTTCAGGATGGTGGAATACGTCTCCAAGGCCAGGCGCATGAACGCATCAAGCGTTTCAACGGGGGCATCCTTATCATCAGTTCTTCATTCTCGAGCCGGTAGATGAATAATAGTCCTGCGTAAAGCACAACTGGCAGAGGTGCAGGTCAGGTTCCAAAAGCTGAGAAGCAAGATGGGTAAGGCGTTTCAGTGGATGTTTGTACCCCAAACCACTGGGCTTTGTCGTTGTGCGTAAACTGAGAAAGAGTCTAAACTGGAGGCCCTCAATGACTATCAAGGGGAAGATAAAGGAGTTCATAGAGAATCTAACCGGCACTCATATATATAGGGTTCTGCCTCATGGTATTGATCTTTTTCAGGACATTTCAAACCAATTACCAAAGCTCCATGTAAATACTGTTTTCGATGTTGGAGCTAACGTAGGCCAATCAGCGAAGGCATATATGAGCGGGTTTCCAAATTCTCATATCTACTGTTTTGAGCCAGTGAAAGACACATTCAATCAGCTTAAAGATAATCTAAAGAATAATGATCACATTCATTTTTTCCAATTAGCATTTGGCGCATTCAAAGAAAAAGGGGAAATGGTGCTCCAAGGTTCTTCGGACGTGTTTTTTTTGTTAAGCCTTTCCTCAAAGGAAGTTTTGGTAAATGGCGACAAGAATATTGAAGAAGTGCGTATAGAAACACTCGACGAATTTTGTTGCGCAAGAGGGATTAATCATATTAGTTATTTGAAGATAGACACAGAGGGGGGAGACCTTGATGTTCTGAAAGGCGCCGGAAATATGCTGAGAGAAAATGCGATAGATATTGTGGAAGTAGAAGCCGGAATGAACGTTAATAATAAAAGGCATGTGCCTTTTGAATATCTGAAGAAGTACCTAGAGCCAAAAGGCTACTTTCTATTTGGCATCTACGAACAGGTTAAAGAATGGCCCACAAAAGAACCGCACTTGCGGCGTATAAATCCTGTATTTATTTCAGAACGTATAATAGAGGAGAATAAACAGTAACCACGAGCAGTTCATAACAGGGTGCTATCGAGCTGCTGTTTTTGAATCATTGAACAGCCTGCTCGATATTACGCAGCAAGATGTTGAAGGCCGGGTTTGGTCGGATGACATTCTGGATGCGGGTGAAATCGAGAGGCTGATAATGAAACGGAACCAGACTAGGAAGCAGCGCGATTTCGGAAGGGCGAATGCGGCCAGGGAGCAACTTGCCCAAATAGGCGTAATCCTTGAAGATGGGCCGCATGGAACTTCACGGAAGCGGAAATAGTGAAAGAAAGCATGGTTTTAATAGAGGGCTGGCAAGTGTCCTTCAGTATTCTTAGAAAGGTAAAAAAGGTCTTTTTCAGCGGCGACCATTTTGCCGGGCAATTCATAAATTACTATTTGCACCGGTTATGGAGTAAGCATGCACTGGGCCGCTTTGTTCCGTTACAGCCCTTAACCCTCTCCATCGTTACAACCGGAAGATGTAATCTGAAGTGCGCCATGTGTGTGACGCATTCGCCATTGGTTCCCAATGATTATGAATGGCGGCAGATGACTACCACCGATATGGAGTTCAACACATTCAAATATACACTGGATCGTTTCCAGCGGGCCATGAGCGTGTCTCTCATTGGAGTGGGAGAGCCATTGTTGAATAAGGATTTTTTCAGGATGGTGGAATACGCCTCCACGGTCAGGCGCATGAACGCATCCAGCGTTTCAAACGGGATCATCCTTGATAAAAATATTGATCAAGTGGTCGGCAGTCATCTGGACTATATTGTGATCTCGTTAAACACCCATGATGGCAATGATTATCAACGGCTGACGGGCCACCCCCCATCCTTTCACAAAAAGATATTCGACAATATCAGCAAGCTCGTGGAGGCAAGAGACAAGGCCGAATCCAGGTTGAAAATATATGTGTCATTTATTGTTGATCAGGAAAATTATCGGTTTATTCCCGAGTGTATAAGAGTCGGAGAACAGACCGGGGCTGATCACATCTATTTCAATAATTTCCTGCCGTATCCATTTGAAGGCTTTGAGATGGGACAACGTACCCTGCTGGTCAATGACAAAGAAGTAAGAAAGGTGCTGGAGAATTCAATTGCCACTCACATGAGAGACAAGGTCACCTTGCCTACGCTTCTTAATCCCGATCAGCAGAAAAAGAACTGTAGATGCCATTTCACCACCCTGCGTGTAGATGGAGAAAGAAATTATTCCAGTTGCCCGGTCATGCTGGCTAACATGGAGGGAGAAAAAAAGGTGACCGATACGGTCGTCTGGAACAGTTCTTTCTTGAGAGAGATGAGGGGGAGATTTCTTTCGCCAGGCAAGGATGATCTCCATGATCCATGCAAGGTATGTACCCAGAACTTTGGCGTTGATCTGCATAATGTGAAAAAAGAAGATACGCTGAATTAGCAGAAGGGGCTGTCTGTCTCCAGTAGGCACGTCTGGTCGAAAGCTCTTCTATCTCAGGAATGATTAGGATATACATTGACTATGTCGCATGAATTGCAGCCAAATGAGCCTTACTTTCAGATAGAATACGACAGAAAATCGAGATTCGTATGCTACTGGAATCAGATTCAATCGACCGTTTCCGGAAACCCTGCCGCCATTCTTGAAATTGGCATTGGTAACAAGCTTGTCCTGAACTATTTGAAGGAACACGGTTTTAGGGTTGTATCTCTTGATTATGACTTTTGCCTGAGTCCGGATGTTACCGCCAGTGTAGTTGCCTTGCCGTTCTCGGACAAATCCTTCCATACGGTTATATGTTGTGAGGTGCTCGAGCACCTTCCTTTCGACCTGTTTAAACCATGCCTGAAGGAAATCCAGCGTTTGGCTCGCAACAGGGTGGTCATCAGTTTGCCAAGCGTGGAGCGTTACTATCGCCTTGATGCAAGACTGCCTAAACTCCCGTATTTCAGAAAAATGTGGGAACTTCCGTTGCGTACTAAGCCCACTCACAAGTTTGATGGTTATCATTATTGGGAAATAGGGACGCGGGGTTGTGGAAAACAGGATGTGGAAAAGGAAATTCTTTCCACTGGGTTTTCTCTGGTGAAACAGTTCCGCGATTTTGATGACCCTTACCATCAGTTTTTCATTCTTGAACCGTAGATGAGCAACCTCCCGGAACTTCAGGTCGACTGGCGTAAGAAAATTTTAAGCGGCTCTGGCGGCGTGTTCTGCAGCCATGTGATCAACCGATTGCTGGGTGTTCTCCAGATGAGTTGGTATGCCCATTTATTTAACCCGGAATTCATAGGTTTCTTCACCTTTGTTGTGACAGTCGTATTTGGTTTCTCGTTGTTTGCCGAATGGGGAATTCGTCCCTATCTGGTGAAACATCGTGGAGAAGATCTGACTGGGCTTATCCAGGTTGGGATGCTTGTTCAAAGCGTTATTTCTGTTGTGATGATGGTGCTAATTGTTATTACCTCGCCATTGTTAGGCTCAGTCTTTAGCGATGATCGTCTGCCGGGATTTCTGATCCTGCTTAGCATTACGGTAGTTACTCCGTTTTTTACGATTATGACGGCAGAGTGGGAGCGCGAGTACAAATTTTTCCGGATCAACATGACCGAGACCTTACAGATAGCCACGGCCATCATCGTTGCAACGATTGCATACTATGCCGGGATGGGACTAATGAGTCTTTTTGCAGGTTATTTATCCGGTTTTTCTGCACGTATGCTCTACATTACCCTGGCGACAGGGGGGAAGTTCCGCCTGTATTGGCCGGATTCGCATACAGTAAAACAGATACTTAATTTCTCTCGGCCGATGATGGTCGTTTCTGTTTGTTCGTTCCTGGTAGCGAAAGGTGACGACCTTCTGGTGAAGTACTACTGGGGGAATGAGGAACTGGGTATTTACGTGGTTGCCTTTTATCTCCCTTTTCTCCTCCTCGAACTGGTGACTCTGGTTACTCGGGTGACCTTTCCTGCTTTTGCCGATCGTCAGTTCGACAACGATGAATTGCGCCATGCCTTTTCGATCACCAATCAGTATACCTCGGTCGCCGCCTTCCCCCTGGCGGCCATCCTTTACTTTCTTTCCGAGCCCATTGTTCACCTGCTTTTTGGCAGCCAATGGGATAGGGCCATTCCTGTCATGGAACTGTTCACCATTGCATTCATTTTGCGTGCAGTTACCGGTATGCAATGGGGCAGCATTGCGCTTATACGGAACAGGACGAGTTATTTGATGTGGGTTTCCATTATTGGCGCGTTGTTCCTGTTTGTTGTCGGGGCGCCTTTGATCGAGAATTACGGCATCATGGGAGGGGCATACTATAGCCTGATCCAGCTCGGGGTGATGGGTCCGCTCGTTCGACTGCCCCTGTTGAAGCAGGAGCTGGGTTCTCTGAGTTATTTTTTTGAAAACTGGCCGTCCATGCTGTCAGGATTGCTTGCTTTTGCGGCAGGCTTTATAACCATGGAATATTCGGCTTATTTGGCTATTGCAGCTTTTATGGCAACTTACTTCCTTGTGCTGGGGGTGACAGCCGGGGGACTTGTGCAACATGGCAGGGAGTTTATGCAGCGCCTACACTCACCTGAGGGTCGAAACGAATAGCCCATGTCAACGACATAAGACGGCGAATTCTGAAAAAGGCTAGGTAAGGGAAGGAGAGCATGAGAATACTTGTAACCGGTGGTGCAGGGTATATTGGCAGCCATACTGTCCTGGCCTTAGGCGAAGCAGGGCATGAGATTGCCATTTACGATAACCTTTCTACCGGGCATGAGTGGGCGGTATTGCATGGCGAGTTGATCGTGGCTGATCTCTCAGACGTATCGCGGCTTCGCGGAGTGATGGCAGAAAAACGCTTTGATGCCGTGATCCATTTTGCCGGATCAATTGTTGTTCCCGAGTCCGTGACAAATCCCATAAAATATTATTCAAATAATACCTGTAATACCCTGAGCCTGTTGCGTTGTTGTCTGGATGCAGGGGTGAAACACTTCATCTTTTCATCTACAGCGGCGGTTTATGGAATCCCCGAGGGCGGCTGTGTGACTGAGGATGTTGCCCTTCAGCCCATTAACCCTTACGGCGCCTCGAAAATGATGAGTGAAAGGATGATCAGGGATGTCTGCACTGTATCTGGCATGCGTTATTGTCTGCTACGATATTTTAATGCTTCTGGCGCTGATCCGTCAGGCCGTATCGGACAAGCCACTCCCGATGCGACACACCTGATCAAGGTTGCCTGTGAAGTGGCAACCGCCAAGCGCGATAAGCTCACAATCTTCGGGACGGATTATCCAACGGATGACGGCACATGTGTCCGTGATTATATCCACGTTTCGGATTTGGCCGCTGCCCACCTCAGTGCATTGAGCCATCTTGAGAAGAGCGGAGAATCCGGAGCGTTTAATTGTGGCTATGGCGCCGGTTATAGCGTTCGTGAAGTGGTTGAAGCGGTGAGAAAGATTTCCGGTGTGGATATTCAGGCGGTTGAAGGAGCGCGCCGTCCCGGCGATCCAGCCATGCTGGTTGCCGATGCCGGTCGGATTCGAGCTGCGACAGGATGGCAGCCACAGCATGACAGTCTGGAGATGATTGTTCGCACCGCCTATGAGTGGGAGCGAAAGCTGTCCACATTTCAACAGGGTGGCCAGTAGTCAGCCGGAATATGCGAATAGCCTACTTTGCCTTTATCGAACTGGGCGTTTCCAATGCAAGCGTGGTGCATACCCGGGAAATAGCCGAACAGTTGGCGGCACTGGGGCATGACGTCCATCTGATTTTGCCAAAGCCTTTAGAGAATCATACATGGCATGGCGTGCACCATATCTGGGTTCGCTGGTGGGGCTATGACCGCAAGCGGAAGTGGGCTTTTTTTCTGGAGAGCGCCTGGCGTATCTGGCGGCTGCACAGGCAACAACGGATCGATTTGCTGTATGTTCGTGAGATGGCTCGGCACCCTTTCCTGTCCCGGTTTTGTGAGCTTCTCGGAATACCGTTATTTGTCGAAGTCAACGGCTGGCTTCTGGATGACTTCAAGCTTTTTGGAGCCTCTGAGCGCAACATGAAGCATGCAGAAAGGTGCCAGAATCGCCTTCTGCAGTCTGCTCGGGGAATCTTGGCCAGCACGGTCGGGAATGCTGAGAACGTCATTAACTACTATGGAATCCACAGGGAAAAGGTGCTTGTGCAAGAGTTGGGTGTGAATCCTAATCTGTTTTCACCTCGGGATAAGGCCTTGGCCCGACAGAAGCTTGAACTACCATATGATGACGGCATCGTGCTTTATGCGGGGAATTTCTATCCCCATTATGACCTGATGACATTGCTGTCAGCCTTTGCGGAGTTGCTAAAGCGGGGAGAAAAAGCCTCCCTTGCGCTGGTCGGTGACGGAGGCATGTTTCAGGAAGTCACTGAGGAAGTACAGCGGCTGGAAATATCCGATCATGTCATCATGCCCGGCATGCGCCCATATGCAGAAATGCCAAACTGGCTGAATGCTGCAGATGTGGCCGTTATTCCCCTGCGGGCAAGGAAAATAGAACAGCAGAAAGGAGCGTTGGCCACAAAGATGTGGGAGGCTATGAGCTGTGGGACATGTGTCCTCGTGACCGATCAGAAGAACACCTCAAGTTATACATTGCTAAGTGATATTGCATATGTGATCGAGCCGGAGAGCATTTCCGATATGGCCCAAGCGTTGTTTGAGTTGCTGGGGGCTCCTGACAGACGGAAGGAAATTTCTGCGCGAGCACGGGCATATGCTGTCTCTTGCCGCACTTGGAGGAAGGCGGCGCAGGAGACGGAAGAATTTATCTGCAAAAGACTTCAGTCAGCCTGAGTCGCAACTGTATATGAATCAATCGACTGCACAAAACGACCAAGGGAGAATCAGGGCATCAATTATTGTCTGCACATATAACAGGTGCGAATTACTCAGAAAAACACTTCAGTCCCTTGTTTGTCTTTCCGCAAACGAATACCGGTATGAGATCATTGTCATTGACAATAACTCCGATGATGATCCTCAAGTCGTTGTTGACGATATCAGGAGAAAATCTGGGTTTGACATCAAATTCTGCAGGGAAACAAGACAAGGTTTGTCGCATGCAAGAAACGCCGGTGTTCGACTGGCTTCCGGAGAGATACTGGCTTTTGTTGATGACGATGAAGAGGCCGATGCTGAATGGTTGAATGAAATCGTCAGAACCTATGATGCTGATAAAGACATTGCCTGCACTGGAGGGAAAATTATTCCTGTTTTTTCTGACGGAGGCGCACCAAGCTGGTACATCCCCGAATTGAGCGGTTTTTTCGGGGGTGTGGATAATGGTGAAAGTATTTGTGAGATCATAGTCGGCGAGGGCTATCTCGGCGGAGGGAATTTCTCATTCAGGAAGGATGCGATTACCGGAGATGAGCCATTTAACATTTCACTGGGGAGAACAGGTGATTCATTTTATACAGGTGAGGAGAGCGAACTCTGTATACAATTCATACAAAGAGGCCTGAAGGTTTATTATAATCCCAGAGCCATTACTTATCACGATGTCTCTGCCGAGCGTTTGACAAGAGTTCATCTTTTCAAGAGGGCATTTCAGAGTGGTATGTCTGACGCATTGATGGACTGCAAGAGAAATCTCGATGCATATGGTCGACAGAGAACTATCAGATTGATAAAACAATACGGGTTGATTCTTCTTAAAGGGATGGGTTCTTTGGCAAGAAGAACAATCGGATGTCAGGGCCATTCGATTGTCTCCATGCTGTCAATTTGTCGCGCCATGGGAAAGATATCCGGCATCTTCTTCCTCTCCAAAAAAAAGAGGGTATGGAAGGTTGTAGGCAACTCCGACTAGTGGAGCTTTTATACTATTAGTGCTCTAATCAATGATGTGAATGTCCTTTTATTGCAACCACCCCAGATTCAAGGTTCACCTCAGGGAGTTTCTTCTTTCAGCCTTGGGCTGGCTTATATCGCAGCCACTCTGCGAGAAGAGGGTGCTCAAGTCTCTCTACTGGATTGTTATTCAGAGAAAACGAAGCAATCAGTTGCATTAGGCGAGGGTCTATATCGAATAGGCCTTTCTGATGAGGAAATAACTGAGAAGGTCAAAGAAATAAAACCGGATATTGTGGGAATCAGCCTTGGCTTCTCGAAACAGTTTCATGCTGCTGTAGGCCTTGCTTCTTTAGTCAGGTCTGTAGATAAAAGTGTGCCGGTAGTTGCGGGGGGAGCACACGTTAGCGCTGCTCCAGAGTCTCTCAACGACAGCGATTTTGACTATCTTGTATCTGGTGAAGGAGAGAGGGCCTTCTCGAAGCTTGTGCGAGCCATCTCATCAGGCTTGACTGGCGACCCTAAAGTCGCAGGTATTTTCTATCGCGACCAGCAGAGTGTTTTTTCATTGTCAGCGTGCCAGGAAGTAATTACAGACTTGGATAGTTTGCCATTGCCTGCCTATGATCTATTGCCTTTGCAAAAGGCGTGGAGTGGACGGGTTCCGTATGCCAACATCATTGCCACGCGTGGCTGTCCTTATAGTTGTAATTTCTGTTCGATCCACTCTGTTATGAGTAGGCGCCTAAGACGGAGGTCTATTGCGAGCGTCATCTCCGAAATCGAATTGCTCGTACAGACTTATGGTGTTAAGGAAATCTTTTTTGAAGATGACAACGTCACGGCCAAAATAGATTGGGCAAAAGAACTCTTTATGAAGATAGCCGATAAGAAGATGGATATTGAAATCGGTGTACGTAATGGTATTCGCGCAGACAGGGTGGACAAGGAACTTCTAGAGCTAATGCGGCGTGCTGGGTGTACCAGGGTGTGTTTTGCACCGGAGAGCGGTAGCCAGGACACCTTGGATAATATTGTTAATAAATGCATGGATTTGGAGAATGTAAAAAGCGCAGTAATGCTGGCGAAGTCGGCTGGGCTAAATGTAACCTGCTTTTTTGTCATTGGGTTTCCTGGCGAAACAAAAGCCGATATTCAGAAAACTATTGATTTTGCGAAACTTCTACGAAAGATCGGCTGTGACTCCGTCGATATTAATTGTGCTACGCCATATCCCGGGACAGCTTTATATGCCCAGTGTATTCAAGAGGGGTATATTGATAATAACGTGGATTATGCTCGGTTTCATACGCACGAATCCATTATTTCGACAAAAGAGTTCACCTCGGAAGAGGTTATGCAACTACGTAAAGAAGCCATGGAATCTCTGGTCGAGGGTAATTCTGAAAAGGTGCTGCGTGTGGCAGGAAATCTTGTCAGGCAGCCAGCCTTGATGGCGAAAAGAAAAGTAAGGGGATTTTATTATTCTCACATCAGGCACAGTGCATGAGATGGTGAGTGATAACGGGCTTATCAGGTTATCTTCCGGTACACTCTTTCTGTTTCTTCCAGCATTCTCTCCAGTGAGAACTGCTTGGCTTTTTTTCTGGCTGAGAAAGCAAGTTTCTTGCATAAATCCGGGTTGTGTTTGAGTTCTTCCACTGCTTCTTTAAGAGCCTTGGGATTTTTTGGAGGGACAAGAATTCCATCTTGGCCATCTACAATTTGTTCGTTGATGCCATTAATGCAGGAGGCAACAATAGGCTTTCCCATCGCCATGGCTTCCAATGTGATCATGGGAAAGCCCTCGAGAAGAGAGGGTATGGCAATAACATCAGCACATGCCAGTACGGCATGAACATCCTGGCGCAGGCCTGTAAATATAACCCTGTTCTCAAGGCCATATTGGCTGACTAGTTGTTGAAGCTGATTCTTCTGTGGTCCGTCTCCTACGATAAGCACCTTGATGTCGTCTGATGTTAATTTGCGGGCAGCATCAACCAGGTATTCGAAACCCTTTTGCCAGACCAGCCGGCCGACAGCCGCAACCAGAAAAGTTTCTTTATCGATACCAAATTCTTCCCTGATTCCTGCTGAGAGCTCTTGAGCACGGTTCGGATCATATTCTTTCAACTCGATTCCGTTGTAGATGAGGGTGACTTTTTCGGCCGGGATATGATGCTTATGGGTCAGCGTTTTTCTCAAACGATCTGACACGACAATAAACCGATCCACGAAGCGTTCCGAGCAGCGATCAGCCAACTGATAAATCCATTTAAGCCAAGGATTTACATCAAAGCCCTCGACGGGCATGGCGATCGTATTGATCAGCCTGACCTCCTCCAGATTTTTCACGGCCATTCGCGAAAAGAAATCGGCTCTGGCCCCCTGACAATGAACAATATCGATTTGATGCTTTCGGATAATAGAACGCAATTGACCGGCTGCACTCAGATCAAGCTTATTCGAAAGGTCGAATGGATGTACTTGAATCCCGAGCTCATGAAGCTTTTCAGAAAACGTGCCATCAGGGTTTGTGGCAACATGAATGTGATATTCAGCAGTTGGCAGATATTGGATCAATTGCAGGAAGGTTCGTTCGCCACCTCCATATTCAAGGCCATCAATGACGTACAGTATAGAGATACGGTGTGCTTCAGCTGACATTTTCAAGGCGTCCGGTAATGCCGCCATTATCGTACAGTAGCTGATATTTTGGTTTCTTCAGGTGCGGTCGAAGAAGCTCGGGGTGGGGGCCAAAGGTATCCTGACTGTATCGGATATAGTTGTCCGAAGCTTTTAGAATACAGGCTTGCTGTGCTTCATCCCAGGAACTCGTTCCGAAAACATCCGGTAGATGAGCCTCCACATAATCTTCAAGTCTGGGGTGTCGCTGATAATCCTTCAGCTCCATCCAGTCCTCCCAGAAGTGGCGCATCAGCATTCTGCGGGCGGGTTTTACGTTGACGTGAAAGGCATAAGGCTCGTACCAGAAGAGGGCACGATAATATTTTGGCGTTTGCAGCGCCTCGAAACGACCGGGATGGATATAACGGGCCTGATCGGAATAGCTGTGGATATATTCTTCGATGTGCACCATCTCCCTGGAATCCTGATGGCACAGATCGCCGCACAGGTTAATGAGCCGCAGGTAGATGAGGTAATAACGTCTGGAATCCAGTGATAGCAGTCGCTCTCTCAGGCCAGAAATGTTATTTTCTCCCGTGGTATGGGCAACGAAGTCGCCGTCCCAGCGGACAGTCCAGTGGAATGTTGTTCTTGCAAGAGCAAAGTTGGACAGGTCATGGATGTCCAGTTCCGGCTCTTCAAACAGCCGAACAGGGATCGTTATCTTCTTTTGAACCTGTCTTATTTGTTCGACCGTGCCGTCTTCTGAACCATTATCTACCACGATGATCTCATCGGCAAAGTCCTGAAGTGAAAGAATGGAAGGCAGTATCCAGTCTGCCTCGTTTCTGACCCGCATGAAGACGCTGATACCCATTTTTCTATCTGGCCGGGCGACCAGGCCAAGCACAGGTGCGTAACCGGCAACGCGCCGTACAAAGCGGGAAAGGTGATTGCGCTTATGAGGATGCTGATTGGCTGTGCAGCGCATGGGGTCAGTTATCAATTACGTACATGTAGACGTTGTTATAGGAAGGGTTCCCTTTATAGGAAAGAACTTTCTTCCAGTTGTCCGGCGGATTTTTGACAAGCTCCGAAAGGACGGATTTCTGACCCAATGGCCGGCCTATCGTATCTGCCTCCATGTATCTTGGATGGATGATTACAACGCCATTTTTCAAACGCAAGATTTCTTTGCGTGAATATTTCATGATATTTTCATATTTTGAACACTCATTATAGCGAAGGTAATATTTCAGAAACAGTGGCCAACGAGGGTGATGAACATAGATATTTCGGCACGGCTTCTCTTTGAGCAGGTTAGCCACGGCAATATAAGGCGCTGCGTCATCCTCAATATTTTGTCCTATGCGGGCAGCACCATAGGCGTGCATGGCGGTTAACCCGGCTAGCAAGAGCGCCAGCAGTAATCGGTTCTGATTTCTCAAGAAGCGATTCATTAGTGAAGCCAGGCAATAACCGGAGAAAAGAAGCATGGGCGGGGAGGCGATTGACAGCAACCGATAGTCGATGGCCAGGGGTGTTAGCAATGCGATACAGATATATCCAAACAAAGGGACGCCAATCCAGGTGAGCAAAAGAGGGAAATGGCGAATATGCCTCTTCCATGCCAGAACAATGCCGCCAATAGCAAACCACCACGTAAATCCGTGCGTTGCAAGCCCTGTGAGTTCAAATCCAAGCATGCCTTTTGGATAGTACATTAGTGTGGAAAGGATGTTCGGGGCACTTAGTGCATTTAAACTTTCTTTGGCATCCATGGTTCGGTGCAGCCGAAGCAGTATGTCTCCACTCTGCACATAGGCGTAAATTGCCTCGGAGAGAAAGGGAAGCGCCATGCCAATACTTACTATTGCAAAGATACGAGCCTGCCTGATGAAGCTTTCCTGGCTGGTCAGGGTGCAATGGCATAGCAGGGCGAAAAACAGAAAAAAAGAAGTGATTCTCACTGATGCCGCCAACCCTATAACGATTCCACACAGTAGATACTGTTGCCAGGCGCTGGGCCGATCTGGTCGGGTCAGAGCAATCACATATAGTAGCATGGCAAGGGAAGAAAGCAGCGGCAGAATACTGTCCGGACTGAGTAATGTTGCGGTCATGATGTCTAGTGGGAAGATGGCA
This sequence comes from Zetaproteobacteria bacterium, assembly GCA_003228735.1. Classification (GTDB taxonomy): domain Bacteria; phylum Pseudomonadota; class Zetaproteobacteria; order Mariprofundales; family Mariprofundaceae; genus SZUA-181. Next base: position 31,364 of record QIFG01000076.1, on the reverse strand, counting down.
GTCAGAAAGGCTGCAAATAAAGCAGTTCCTCGGTTGAACAGCCGTTTTCCCAACAAAAAAATCAAATAAATATTTAGTAGCGAAGCGGTTAGGGGATACAGCGAGGAAGAAACATCGTTAACACCAAATAGCGCATAACAGATGGCGGTTGGCAGCAGCAGCACATATCTCAATTCATAATAGGGGCTGAGAATGTCCAGGTTGTATGTGCCTTGTGCAATTTCATGGGCGCTCATGGCGTACAGATAGGCGTCCGAACCACGTATCCCGTCATTGAAAAGCAAGATGCGTAATATAGCGGCGCCTATGATGATGCAAGTGATAAGAGAAAGCCGGTTTGATTGAAATGTCATAGCGGGATAAGGCTTTTATTAAAGCTGAGGCATGTGTTCTTGCTGCTATCGAAGCAAAGCCAGAGCCGCATCATTTCCGAATATAGAAATGCTTGAAGCCGTCAGCGTTAAACATTTTGTTAGCAGGAGCCAAATGGGCATGATGGAAATCGGAATAATCAGTTGACTCAATCTGCTCTTTGGCTTCTTTGAGGTGATCACCATAGATGCCGTATTGGTGTGTTGGCCCTAGCGAATCATAAAGGATGGCATCCTTGCCCATGTGTGCAAGGACATGCTCCAGGTACAGCCTTGGATTACGGACATGTTCAAGGAATTCGGCCAAGATAACAAAATCGTATTTACCGTTCAGGCTGACCGGTGATTCAGTCTGTTCTGTCGCGATTCTTGTGATCTCCAGGCCACGTTTTTTGAAGCGCGACTCAGCAAATGAGAGCTTGGGATCATCTAAATCCACAATGGTTACTTCAGCGCCAAGCAGCGCCAGAATCAATGATGGATCTGCCACCCCGCAGCCGTAGTCAAGTACACGCAGGGCGTTGGTATTAAGCGACAGGAATCCGGAAGCGATTTCATGGCCCTTCAGGCCGATATCGTAATTGTGGTACGCGAGCATCAGCCGGGCTGTGTACATGAAAGCTGCTGATTCATAGGCCTTCTTTAATGTCTGCGTATCCGTTCCGATTTTCTCAAAATGCTCCAGTTTTTTGAACTGGTAGTAGTTTGTATTTGGCGTTCCGTTTGCAATAAAATGAGTCATAAGCCGGAACCACCCCAGTTGGAAAAATGAGCGTAATTCTTCAAGCCGGTCTCTGTAAAGGGAGAATTTCTTGTTCTGTTTGGTAATTTGATAGGCCTTACCGTCTTGAATGTTTCCCTTATATGAAAAAAAGGTGGTGTTTCGCTGTCCTGTCGATAGCTGAATCACCGTTCCCGTTATATATCGAATGATGGGATAAAGAACGGGAGTTTTTTTTAGAAAGGCGATTATTTTTTGACGCATAAATCTAATTCACCTCGCTAATAAACTTTTTTGTTATCTCTTTTCTGTCGAAGTGCTGCATGGCGTAATTATGCCCGTTGGCCCCCAGAGAACTGCACTGATTCGGATCGCTGACAAGTAAACTAATTGCCTGAGCCAGTTCGGAAACGTTATTTGCTGAGACTATTGTTGCGCAATTGGCTTTTCCTAAGATTTCTTTCACAACGGGAATGTTGCTGGCAACAATTGGCTTTCCACAAGCCATATAGTCAAACAGTTTTACCGGCGATGCCTGATTGCTGCCCTCCTGATGCGGGGCTACACAAATATCCATGACTCCGATATGACCGGGCATCTCTTTATAGGGGATATGTCCGGTAAAGATAAAGGCTTCTTTCAAGCTCTTTTCTTCAATCATGCCTGCCCATTTCTGGCGCATCGGGCCATCGCCTACCAACAGGAATCTGGTTTTCGGATGCTGTCTCAGAATGGCCGGGGCAGCCGAAATCAATGTGTCGACCCCCTGACAGGAAAGAAAAGTGCCAATGAAGCCCACATAAAAAAATGAAGGATCGGTGTTCAGCTTTCGGCAGCAAGCCTCTTTCGATAGCGGTACAAACAGTTCCGTATCCGTGCCGCTTGGCATGACGAGAATCCTCGATTCTTCAACCTTGCCGAGTTGATGCAGGCGCGATTTACTCCACTCGGACAGTACCACCACTTTTTCTGAAAGGACTATTGAGAGACGATCCATGGTCTGTGCAAGCATGCGCTTGACCGGTGGCAGATTCTGGTAGTCAATAAACGGATCATTCGGGATTTCATATATCGTGCGTCTGGCTGTTATGTGCGCAATCAGGGAGGGAAGAAAAGAATTCATTTGCCGAACATAAAGCAAGTCCGCATTTCCCCAGACCGTTGCAAGTAAATAAAGCGATGAGAGAAGGTGAAAGAATAGTGGCCGGAGGACTGGAATATCGATAAGGGGAATCGTGGTCACATGGGCCAGGGTTTGGGTTTTTGGGTTTCCAATCATGGGCAGGACCATCCGAACTTCATGACCCAGTTTGATGAGATTGTCGGCCAACTCAAACATGCGGATGAGACCACCTGCCTTTTTCTTGAGGCGAGGATCATGGTAGTAGGCAATGATAAAGATGCGCATATTCAACAGTTTTCCCAGCAAGAAACTAGCTGTGTCGCACGTTGTAATCTAGAAAAGCTTTTATTAGGTTGACCGCCAGCATTTGACTTTCAGGATACTGTATGATGTCAATCCAGAGCTTTCCCCGAAAATCGCCAGTCGCTTGTCCGGTTTGTGATTCCACGAAATCGGATTTGTATTATGAGCCATGGGTCGATGTTCAGGATCCGGCCAAGCTCTATGGTGCGGCATCCGGCATTCCTGGAACCCAGCACCTCGTTCAATGTCAAAGCTGCGGTATGATATTCGAAAGCCCGCGTTATTCGGCCGAGGCGATCATCCAGGGATACATGGAATCGGATGAAGCAGGCCACGACAGCCAGTATCCGATGCGGGTAGACAGTTTTTACCGGGCTCTGGAGTCCCTGTCGCAGAGATTACCCGCCAATGGAGCGCGAGTACTGGATATTGGCACCGCTGGTGGGGCGTTCCTGGATGCGGCCACCCGGTTTGGTTATGACGCCTGGGGCATGGAGCCATCGCAATATCTGGTTGAACGCGGCAAGGAGCGTGGCCTGCAGATAGAGCAGGGCACTATCGAGAGGCATCATTTTGAACCGGAAAGCTTTGACATGATTTGCCTGTGGGATGTGATTGAACACCTGCCGGAGCCGAAGGCGGCGTTATCGGAAATTGCCAAACTCCTCAAGCCTGAAGGAATCCTGCTCATCAACTTTCCTGATATCGGCACATGGCAGGCGAAAGTGGCAGGCCGACGCTTCTGGTGGATTCTTTCGGTGCACCTGCATCACTTCACGCGAAAGACCACTGCGGAAATTTGCAATCGCTGCGGTTTTGAAGCCTTCTACTTCCAACGTTACTGGCAGATTCTACAGTTCGGCTATCTTGAGGATATGGCGATTCACTACAAGATTCCCCTGAGTGATTTTCTCAAGAAAGTGACGCCTGAGTTTATTCAGAAAATTCCCATTCCGTATTATGCCAGCCAGACCACCACGCTGGCGCGCTTGAAGTCATGACGGTTTATATCCTTGGTGGTGGGCCTGCCGGCTTGGCCGTTATAGATGGCCTAGGCAATGAAGACGGGCTGGATTTTGTATTATTGGAGCGTGGTGCACAGTTGGGTGGTTTGGCACAGACCCTGACTTGGGAAAATTATGGGCAGCATGATCTCGGGCCGCATAAAATTTTCACACAGGACAAAGCCCTGATGTCGCGAGTCGAGAACCTGCTGAGTCCTGATGACTGGCTGACGCGGGAGAAAAAAAGCAGTATTTACATGCACGGGCACTTTCTTCCTTATCCCCCCTCCCCATTTTCTCTGGCAAGGGTTTTTGGGATCACAACCTTTATAAGAATGATTCTGGGTTATGCGGCTGCCCGGGTTTTCTCCCTGATTAACAGTAAAGCTTCTCAAACATTTGAGGATGACCTCATCGGCCGGCTGGGGGCGCCTTTGTATGAGGTGTTGTTCAAGCCGATTGCGCTCAAACTGTGGGGGGATCCGAAAAATCTGGATGTGAAGCTGTCGCAGGGGAGGGTGCAAACCCCGTCATTGTGGGAGGTAATCCAGCGGGTTACAGGCATGCAAAAAACCAGCCAGTTTGAGGCGCTGACCTTCAGATATCCACGGGGAGGGCTGCAGCGTCTGTGGCAGGCGATTTTCAAGAAAGCTCAGAATAAGGGAAAGTTTCTGCTTCAGCGTGAGGTCACGAAGATCGGGGTGGAGAATGGACGCGTGTCCACCCTTTCCTGGCGCAATCTGCAAACGGATAAGCAAGAGGAAACATGCCTTCAGGATGATGATATTGTTGTTTCCAGCCTGCCCTTGGGCCTGCTGACGCATTTGATGAAAGGCGGATTGTCTTCAGATGCCGGTGATCTAATCCGCAAAACGGTCCAACTGAATGATCTGTTGCTTGTGTTTTTCAAGATTGATCGCCCAAGCCTTTTGGATGAATCGTGGCTGTTTATTCCCGATCCGGAGGTGGCGTTTCATCGCATCAGCGAGCAGGAATCCTTTGATCCGGATATGACGCCGGACGGCAGCATTGTCTGCTGCGAAATCATGAATAATGAGATGCGTCCGATGAGCGACTGCTCCGATGATGAACTGATAGCCAAGGCTGAAGAGGGTATGCAACGGATGGGCTATACCGGATTCAGGGTTTTGGACAGCCGCGTAATCCGCCTGCCACGCTCGTACCCGGTATTCCGGCCTGGGTTTGAGCCGGCCCTGAAGAATATCCTGAGCGAACTGGATGGTATCGCAAACTTTCGCACAGTCGGCCGACAAGGCGCCTTCAACTACATCGGCACCCTAGATGCCATGGACATCGGATATGGTTGCGCCCGCTGGCTTGTTGCTGGCAGGCAGGATGGTCAAAGCCTGGATTGGGAGGTTGAACGCCGGCGTACCAGCCATTATCCGGTGCTCGATTAGTCCCTGTTACCCCTCATGCACTTCACGTTGATTTCGCCGCGGCTTGCCATCCAGAAAGGAGACTTCCTTGGTTCCGGCATTCCCTACTGGCCGCTGGAGTTGGCGGTTCTAGCCGCCTTTCTTCAAGAGCGCGGTGACGAGGTTTCGGTTATCGACCTGTTCGGAACTTCCCCAACTCAGCTTTCCGAGCGCGGTGATCACTATTTGCAAGGTGCTTCCGTCGCAGAATTTCTGGATTCCCCATCCATTAGTGAGGCGCAGGTGTTTGTCCTGTATGCGATTTCTTTTATGTCGAGTGCCGAGCTTCTGGATATCGCCGGGCAATTGCGCGCCAGGCGGCCAGAAGCTGTTATTGCGGTTCTGGAGAATTCGCAGGCAGTAACCGGTTTTTCACTGCCGCATATGGGCGAAAACTTTTTTTCCTGCGGTGTGGATGCCCTGCTGTGTGGAGAGGTTTATGCCAATTGGGATGAGATTATCCGTTATCTGAAAAGAGAGGAAGGAGCGCCGGTACCCAGCAATATGCTGGTTCCAAAGATACCTGCCGGACATGTGCTGAAGCGGCTCTCTGATTCCCTCCCATCCTATCCTGTCCCTGCCTGGAGCATGTTCAACCTACAGGGGTACTGGTCGCTTCCTTATTCGCATGGCCCGAAAACAGGGAAATTCCTGCCTATTCTCACCTCACGAGGCTGTCCGTATCCGTGTGATTTCTGCGTCATTCCAGAAACGAATGGGAGAAAATGGCGCAGCCGCAATCCGGATGAGGTGGTATCGGAAATTATAGCATTACGCGACCGCTATGGCGTGCGCCATTTTCAGATCGAGGATGTGAATCCGACCATAAAGAGCGAGCGATGGGACGAGATTTGCCGGCTGCTGATTGAACGTCAGGCCGGTGTATTCTTCTACTTTGTCAGCGGCGCCAAGGCGGAAACCGTGCATCTGGATCAGGTTCCTTTATTTGCTGAAGCCGGTTGCCGATACCTTTCGATCAGTCCCGAGTCAGGCAGCAATAATGTGCTGAAAGTTATCGGCAAGCGCTTTGACCATGCGCATGCACTCAAACTTATCGCCAGTTGCCGGAGTTACGGCATCCGTACCCAGGCCTGCCTGCTCACAGGGCATCCTGCCGAAACGGAAGAAGATCACCGCCTATCCTGTGAATATCTGGGGAAGATGGTGCGGGCGGGACTGGATGAGGTGGCGGTATTTGTGGTTGCGCCGTTTGCCGGCAGTGCGCTGTATAAGGGCAGGCAGATTGATATAGATGATCAGGATGCCCTGCCAAGTTTCAGCCCGAAGGGGCGGAAGGCATATGAAACATACAGCCACCGGCGTTCTGAATTGACGCGAATTTTCCTGATCGAAAAGCTGAAAAAGGGAGCCGATCTGTGGCTGCAGGGCCTGCGTGCAGTATTTGGGCGGCCGCAGACAAAGATCGAGAACCTGCCATGGCGGATTGGTTTTGTGCTGATGCTGATAATGCGCCATCGAGTAAGCCGAATGTTGGGCAAGTCAAAAGGTAATTCCGGTGCCTGAGAAACAAAAGCAGCCTTCGCAGCCCAAGGTGTTGTTGATCATCCCCTGCTATAACGAGGGGGAAAACATTGGTGCTCTGCTTGACGAAATCAGAGGCATGCAGCGCGGCTATGGCACGCTGGTTGTAGATGACGGCTCTGATGACAACACCTTTGAGGTGGCGAGTCGGCTGTCGTTTTGCGTGCAACATATCGAGAACCTCGGCATCGGGGGTTCCGTACATACAGGCATCAAATATGCCCAAGAGCATGGCTACGATTTCTGTGTTCAGGTGGATGGCGATGGCCAGCATCCACCGGATCAGGTGGCAAAGCTTTTGCATGCCTACGAGGAATGCCCTGCCAATATTGTGATCGGTTCACGCTATTTGCAGGAGGACACTTTTCGCTCAACCTGGGCCCGGCGTCTGGGCAGCCGGATCATCGGCGGTTTTCTGAAGAAGCAGTTCGGGCAGAGCATCACCGACGCCACAAGCGGACTGCGGCTGATGGATCGTACGGCGATATCTTTCTTTGCGGAGGATTATCCGCACGACTATCCAGAGCCTATTTCGCTGGCCAGGGCTTTCCATCACGGGCTTACAGCCAGGGAAGCGCCGGTTGAGATGCGAAGCCGCGAACATGGCGCCAGTTCTATCAGTGGCATCAAGACATTCCTCTACATGATCCGGGTATTGGGATATCTTGTGCTTGTGCGGTTTGAGTGAGGAAATAAAGGGGAGCGCTCATGCAGGAGTTTTCACCAACCATCGCAACCATGCTTACGATCGGCTCGTTTGCAGTCATCTATCTGTTATTTCTGGCCCGGAAAACAATCCACAACACCCTGGATTTGTATGATTTCATTCTGCTGTCCATGGTTGCAGTTGTACCTGCGGTATTCGTGTTCTTTCCGGGTCTGGCCCAGTGGCTCGGCGATCTGGCTGGCGTGGCATTCCCGTTTGTTGTTATGTTTGGTGGTTTGTTCGTGATTATTTTTATCCTTCTCCATCGCCTGACCGTCAACATCTATCAACTTCAGAAACGCAGCCGTCATCTTGTGCAGGAGATCAGCCTGCTTCGCCAGAAACTGGATCAGGATGGCAAAGAAAAGTAGGCCTGCCTGAAAATGGAGAAGGCCAGCATCCAACCTGCAGCGAAGAAAAGACTTCTGTTATTTCTGAAGTTCATTGTTTCGGCTGCCGCGATCACGATCGTGCTGAAGCATGTTTCCGTACAGGAAGTAGGCAGGTTGCTTTCAGGGATTCAGATCATACCGCTAGTGGCCGCCGCCGTGATATTTCTTGCCGCTCAGGTGATTTCGGCCCAGCGCTTTTTGTATGTGGTCAGGACCATTGGCCGGCGCATTACCCTGCGGAAGTCGGTCAGGGTTCATTTTATCGGGCTTCTGTTTAATCAGGTATTGCCCAGCAGCCTGGGCGGTGATGTGGTCAAGGTGTTCATGTTTCGTCAACGGCTGGGGTTGGGCAGGGCGATACGCTGCACCATTCTGGATCGGGTCTTCGGCCTGATGATATTGATGTTGAGTGTTCTGTTATTTCTCCCGTTATATCAGTCACTATTCAATCAACCAGTGTTGACGTTCTGGCTCGCAGTGATGGCAGCCGGATTCTTTTTGATTTTATTTGGTGCTGTTTTTCTGCCCGGCAGAAGATCCATCCGCCGCATGGTTCCGCGCTCACTCGGGATGATTCCCCTGTTGCTCAGGGATATCAGGCGCTTCCGGTTTCTCCGGCCATTATCTGAACAGTTCTGGACCTCTCTTGTTGTCCATATCAATGGCATCATAGCCTATGCCCTGATTGGCGAAAGCCTGGGCATCGCATTGAACTGGTGGTTTTATGTGTTGCTGGTGCCGTTGGTGTTTCTGGTGGCATTGTTACCATTTTCGTTTTCCGGCTGGGGCTTGAGGGAAATCGGAGCAGTGGAGCTCTTTGCTCTTGCCGGCATTCCAGCCGGGCAGGCGTTTACAGTATCCGTACTGTTCGGTCTGTTGCTTATTATTGTGAGCCTGCCCGGAGCTGTTCTGCTGTTTTCTTCGCGGAATCATCGTTCGAGGGAGTTGCTGCAAGGTGGGGCGGGGTAACCGGATGAAGAGAGTGCTGCAAAATGCGTTGCTGGTTGTCATCTCCTGCCTGATCGCTCTGCTGATTGCGGAAATCGCCATTCGGATTGTTGCGCCTCGCGTGCTTATCGAACCATTGGGTATCGTTCTGGACGAAGACCTTATCTACCGCCTGCCTCCCAATGCTTCGGGTGCATACGGAAAACAGGATGGGGAATGGTTCATGCATGTTTCGATCAATAGCCACGGGCTGAGGGATCGGGAAATTCCCTATGAGCGCAAACCCGGCGTATTCCGCATCCTGGCTCTCGGAGATTCGATGACCTTTGCCGAAGGCGCCGAACTGGATGAGCTTTATCTAAAGCGCCTGGAAGTCAGGCTGGGGAAATTGTTCCCGGCCGAAGTGATCAATGGCGCGGTGCGCGGCTGGGGGCCTGGCCAGCAGCTTGCCTTCATGAGCAAGGAGGCCTATCGCTATCATCCCGACATAACCCTGATCGCATTTTATTCCGGCAATGATTTCGAGGATGTGTTGCATGGCAACCTGTACCGGGTGGAAAACGGCGAAGCTGCCCATCAGAAGGCTTCGGAAGAATCATCAGCCAAATACCGCTACTACAAGCATCAGCACATGATCCAGAGCCTGCCGCTGTATAACTGGATGATGTCCAACTCTCACCTGGCCAACTGGCTTCGCCAGATTTATCCGCATCTGGCAATCCGCAATATTTATCGTAGAAAGGCGGATCAACAGGTGAACTTCAGCCGGATCAATGCCGCAGAGGAGGAACGCTCCTGGGTGCTTGTAAAGGCGATTTACGAAAAGCTGTTCCACATGCGCGAGCAGACCGGCAGACTTTTTGTCATTCTGCTTCCGACCTATAGCGAAGTGGTAAAAATGAGATCCCCCCGGATAGAGAGGATGATCGGGTTGTGCAGGCAGTGGGGTATTCCGTATCTGGATATGCTGAGTGGCTTCCGTGAACAGGTAGAGATGAAGAATAATCTGGATGAGCTTTATTTCCCCAGAGAAGGGCACTTCGCTCCGGCCGGGCATGCATGGATTGCCCAACTGTTAGAGAAAAGGCTTAAGGCGGAAGGATTGCTGCCGGCGGAGAATCAGAACTGATATGAATATCCTCGGAATTTCCGCCTATTATCACGACAGTGCTGCTGCACTGGTTCGTGATGGTGATATTGTGGCAGCGGCTCAGGAAGAACGGTTTTCGCGCAAGAAGCACGACGCGGGCTTTCCTTCGCATGCCGTATCCTTCTGCCTGGACGATGCGGGGTTGAAGCTCACCGATGCCGATTACGTTGTTTTCTACGACAAGCCGCTGGTGAAGTTTGAACGCTTGCTGGAAACCTATCTGGCCTATGCCCCGCAAGGCTTTCGCTCCTTTGTGGCGGCGATGCCGGTATGGTTGAAGGAAAAGCTGTATCTGAAGTCTGTGTTGAAGAAAGAGCTGGCGGCGCTGGCGGGATGCCGGGAGAAAGAGTTGCCGCCGCTTTTGTTCAATGACCATCACCGCTCGCATGCGGCCAGCGCTTTCTATCCGAGTCCGTTTGAGCGGGCCGCCGTGATGTGTCTGGATGGCGTCGGAGAATGGGCCACATCCTCGGTATGGCTTGGCGAAGGCAATACGCTGACGCCTCAGTGGGAAATGGACTTTCCGCACTCGCTTGGATTGTTGTATTCGGCATTCACCTACTACACCGGCTTCAGGGTCAATTCGGGCGAGTACAAGCTGATGGGCCTGGCGCCCTACGGTGAGCCGAAATACGTTGATCTGATTCTGGATCAGCTGCTCGATCTCAAGGAAGACGGCACCTTCCGCCTGAGCATGGAGTACTTCAATTATGCCACCGGCTTGACCATGACCGGAAAAAAGTTCCACGATCTGTTCGGCGGCCCGGCCAGGAAGCCGGAATCAAGAATCACGCAGAAGGAGATGGATATTGCCGCCTCCATCCAGGCGGTGACCGAGGAGATCGTGCTGAGGCTGGCCCGCACTGTGCAGAAGGAGCTGGATGCAGACTACCTGTGTCTGGCCGGAGGCGTGGCGCTGAACTGCGTCGCCAACGGGCGATTATTGCGGGAGGGGCCGTTCAAGGATGTCTGGGTGCAGCCAGCGGCCGGCGATGCCGGTGGTGCGGTCGGTGCTGCGCTTTCGGTCTGGCATGAGCATCTGGATCAGCCGAGAAGCATCAGCAATAAGGACAACATGCATGGCTCATATCTTGGCCCACAATATTCCGGCGATCAGATCAGTGGTTATCTGGATTCGGTGAATGCCGATTATGTGCGCCTGGATGATGAGGCGTTGATGCCGAGGCTGGCGGAGATGCTGGATCAGGGGCATATTGTCGGCTGGATGCAGGGCAGGATGGAGTTTGGCCCGCGTGCTCTTGGCGGCCGCTCGATCCTGGGTGATCCGAGAAATACAAAGATTCAGTCCACCATGAATCTGAAGATCAAATACCGGGAATCTTTCCGTCCCTTTGCGCCTTCGGTATTGGCCGAACGCGTGGCGGACTATTTTGAATACGACCGGCCGAGTCCGTATATGCTGATGGTGGCGCCGGTCAGGGAAGAGATTCGCATCCCGATGAGCAAGGAGCAGCAGTCGATGTTCGGCACCGAAAAGTTGAATGTGCCGAGATCGAAGCTGCCGGCCATCACGCATGTCGATTACTCAGCGCGTATCCAGACGGTGCATGAAGAGACCAACCTGCGTTATTATCAACTGATCCAGGCATTCGATGAGAGGACGGGCTGCCCGGTTCTGGTCAATACCTCATTCAATGTCAGGGGCGAGCCGATTGTCTGTACGCCGGAGGATGCCTACCGCTGTTTCATGCGGACCGAGATGGATTATCTGGTCATTGAGAATTTTCTTCTGGCCAAACAGGATCAACCCGAATGGGAGAAGGACGATGCCTGGATGCAGGAATTTGAGTTGGACTAGCCGCTTGCCGGCTTACTGGCGGAATCCAATGCAGAAAGGACAAGTTGTTACCACGAAGGCACTAAGGCACGAAGAACAATAAGGAATTTAACCTTTGTGTCTTGGTGTCTTTGTGGTTTGATTCTTCATCCCTGTTTGGCTCCGGCTTTGCAGGTTAGGGGGTAATGGTGCAAAAGCATGAGATACCTGAGCTTGACGCCAGGGGCTTAAGGCAGTTTGGTCTGATGATGGCCGGTTTCATTGCCGGAATTTTCGGTCTGGCGTTGCCCTGGGTGTGGGGTCTGGCATTCCCGCTCTGGCCATGGGGCATAGGTATTGTATTCCTGATCTGGGCCGTTAGCGCTCCGGTCAGTCTTCGTCCGATATATATAGGCTGGATGAAGGTTGCGATGGTTATTGGCGGAGTAATTAACCATCTTGTTCTGGCTGTAGTATTCTATGTTGTTATGCTGCCAATGGGGTTAGTGATGCGTGTTATGGGCAAGGATCCGATGGCAAGAAAGTTCGACGAGGAAGTACAGTCCTATCGCGTGATGTCAAAGACGCCGGAGAGAAATCATATGGAGAGGCCGTTTTAGATGATGGATTTGCTAAAGGATTTGTGGGCGTTTATGAAAGAGCGTAAGAAGTTCTGGCTGGCGCCCATTATCATAGTGTTACTGCTGCTGGGATTGCTTATTGTTTTTGCTCAGGGTAGCGCCGTGGCGCCATTTATTTATACGCTGTTTTGATTCGAAAAAATTGGCTTGTTGGACAGGCATTTTGAAATGGTATGCTGAAAATGCGTATTCGCTTTAAGTCTATCGCCTGCTCGAGTCTGGTTGTTGTTTTCGGCCTTTTATGTGCCGAGTTGGCTTTGAGAGGGCTATCAGTCATAACGGCTGTGGACGAGATACTGTCTCCACCGAAACAATCCCTTCCCCTACGCGATGAGCGCCTTGGTCAGAGACCAAATCCAGAGCATGCCAGTCATGATGAGAAGGGTTTTCGTAACAAAGCCGTACCAGATCGGGCAGGCATTGTCGCCATGGGCGATTCCCAGACCTATGGCACCGGAGCCGACCCTGACCAAGCTTGGCCGCAGCAACTTTCCAGCTTGACGGGTATTGAAACCTATAACATGGCATGGGGCGGCTATAGTCCCGTTCACAGCCTTCTGCTCTGGGATGAAGCCATGGCTTTACATCCTGACATGGTGATTGCCGCGTTTTACTCAGGCAATGATCTGTATGACGCTTTTTTGCGAGTCTATTACGGGGAGCAGTTGCCGGAACTTAAGTCAAACGGTGGCCGCAATTTTGATAAGGAGTCCCTTGAAGTAAAGCCCGTTAATCTTGAGGACTATGTCAATATCTACTTCGTGGACTGGGGAGATAGCGTTAAGTTTTTCCTCGGCCATTCGAAAATATTGGCTCTTCTGAGAACCTTTAAGCATTTTATCGAACACAGGTATTCTTGGATTGATGATTTCCTTTACTGGGACACCTACAGGAAGAACGCGCTGCATCATCCTGAAAAAGGCCGCTTATATGTTTATGAGGGGAGCCGGTTCAAGACGATCTTTACCCCGAAGTACTGGTTGAGCGCCATGGATATAGGTACACCTCAGATAAAGGAGGGGTGGCTCCTATGCTCACGGGCGATAAAAGAGATGAGTCTGCGAGCCCGGCAGCAGGGCATCCAATTTCTTGTATTGTTCATTCCCACCAAGGAATATGTCTTTGAACCCGTGGTGCTTGAAGACGTTTCTGATCCTGAGGCGTATTACGTCAAACTGTTGGCAGCCGAGAAGAAAATGTGGAGAGAGACCAAATCTTTTCTGGATCAAGAGGGCATTGGATATGTCGATGCCCTGCCGGCTTTGAGAGAGTGTTTGCAGAAAGGGAAGCAACCTTATCGCGTGGCTGCTGACGGTCACCCCAATGCCATTGGGTATCATGCGATTGCTCAGAGTGTAAAGCGTGCGATACAACAGATGGGCATGTTGCCTGATGCTGTCAATTAAGAGCGTCTGATAATGTCAACAGTTTTGCTTTGTATGATGTCGATATGACAAGAATCCGGAAAGTTTAGGCCATTATCTAGATGTGTGGATTTGTCGCTGTTCTTGGGAAGTGCGCCGATACAGATCTCCGACGGATGGCTGTGGCTGTGGCGCATCGCGGTCCTGACGACCAGGGAGAAACTCACCAGGATTTATTTCACGCCATTCACCACCGCCTTTCGATTATCGGCCCGGATGAACGCGGCCAGCAGCCCATGATCCGTGATAATGTAACCGTGGTTTTCAACGGTTGCATTTACAATTACCGCGAACTCAAAGCACAGCTTGAAAAGGACGGTATCCATTTCGAGTCGGACACAGATACCGAAGTGCTGCCTTATCTGTATCGCAGGCATGGCATGGACATGCTGCCCATGCTCAATGGTATGTTTGCATTTGTGCTGTGGGATGCGCGTGAGCAATTGCTGATTGCTGCTCGTGATCCCTTTGGCGAGAAACCGCTTTTCCTGTGTGAGCAATCCGGCCGGGTTGGCCTTGCCTCTAGCCTGGCTTCGTTTGAAAAAGGCTGCTGGCAGTTGACGCCAAACTTGCATGCAGTGTCCGAATTGCTGCAAAAGATGGCGATTTCGGCCCCAGCCACGATGTATCGGGAAGTACAGCAGGTTCCTGCTGGCTGCTATCTGACTTGCGCTCCGGGCAAAGATCCTCAGACCCACCGCTATTTCCGTTTGCCGGCGCCAAACCTTTTGCCTCAGGAAGAACTGTGCGCATCCATTGGCAAGCAGTTGGACAAGGCCTTTCTGATGAGGGCGGTTTCGGACAAGCCCCTGGGCGTGTTTCTTTCAGGGGGCGTGGACTCATCATTGGTGGCCGAGTCGCTCGCCAGACAGCTTCCTGATCCAATTCACACCTTTTCGGTTCGTTTCAGCGATGGCGCAAAAGATTATGATGAGAGCGCTTATGCGGCGCGTGTAGCGGCACACATCGGCAGTGAACATCAGGTGCTTGAGGTTAAGGCGGAGGCTGAAGCTTGCCTGCATGATCTGAGTGAGGCGTTTGATCAGCCGGTGACTAATTCCACGGCGTTGCCGACATATCTTATCTGCCGCGAGGCTAAATCGTATGTCGATGTCGCTCTTTCAGGCGTTGGCGGCGATGAATTGTTCGGAGGCTATCCGCGCTATCTCGGCCTGCACTGGCATGGCCGCTTGCAGAATGTTCCGAAGCCAGTGCGCACCATGCTGTTATCCGGTCTGGGTGCTCTTGGAGAATCCGGCAGCAGCCGCAACCTGCGTGGCCGGCTCAGGCGGTTTCTGCACGGACTGGAGTCTATGCCGGAGATTGCTTACCAAAGCTGGATCAGCACAGGGGAAAAATCCTGGCAAACCGTGTTTTCCCAACCGGAACCGAAAAGGCCCGAATCCGATTTCATGAATGCGGTTGCAGAGCATGGAGGGCTGAAGAGTCTCTTTGCAGAGCATGGACTGGTTAATGGCGCCATGGCATACGATATCCTGCGCTATCTGCCCGATGATCTCCTGGCCTTGGGCGATAGAATGAGCATGGCGCATGCGCTGGAACTCAGGGCGCCGTTTCTGGATGTGAATCTCTTGTCCTTGGCCATGTCTCTTGATGCAAGGCACAAGGTGGCCGGCCCGCCCTGGCGTGAGGGATTAAAGCTGCAGCTCAAGAAGATAGCCCGTGAGCGCCTTCCGATGGATATTGTCGACAGGCCCAAGCAGGGCTTCATGGCGCCGGTAAAGCATTGGCTGCGCGGTCCGCTGGCCGGCAGGGTGGAGGCCATGCTTGGCTCGGCGCCGCTTGGCGGCCTGGTGAAAAAGGAGTTTGCCGCTTCCATCTGGCAGCAGCATCAATCCGGACGGGATATGTCTGATATCCTCTGGGGCTTGATGTTGCTCGATATCTGGATGAAGAGGCGCGGCTGGGATTTTAGGGCCTGTTAATACTAATTATGATCGAAGCGCTGCTGTCCCAAGTGAGACCAGTCAAGGCGTGAGGAGGGAAGTTTGGTGAATCCAAATGAGCGACGAGCAACGCTGGATGGTCTCACTTGGGGCGCAGCCCTGCGGGACGGGCCATTTTTGTGCCCTGCTGCGTTATTTCTTGCTGATGTGCATCAAGCACACTGTGCTCGAAATGCCTTGCTGAGCCACAAAAATAGCCGCGTCGCTGCGGCCAGAATTAGTATTAACAGGCCCTGAATGAGAATTCTCATGGTTGCCGATGTGTCCGCCGAAAAGGTGATCGGCGGAGCAGAAAGGATGCTGGTCAATCACCTGCGCGCCCTGGTTGAAGCCGGGCATGAGGTGACGCTGCTGAGCCGCCAGTCCGAGGCGTGTGCAGCTTTGCAACTTGAGGTTGCGCCGGGTGTTGTCGAGCACCGTCTGCCGTATTCTGGAGAGCGGGGTATTGCAGGCCTGCTCCAGTTGTGGAAGGGAGCCAGGGCCTGGTGGCGTGAGCATCATAACAGCTTTGACATGGTGGTTTCCGAGCAGCCTTTTACCATGTGGGCTTTGTTGCGTGCCGGTTGCCGTCTGCCACGCTTGCAGGTGATCCATTCGTTTGCTTTTGAGGAATATGTCACTCGTCACGGCCTGGACTGGAACTGGCTGCACAGGTTGGTTGCATTGGCGATGCGCCGCCTGGAAGCGAATGTGTATTCGAGCGCCGACCATCTGGAGGTGCTGAGTAAATTCAGCCTGAGCCGGTTGAAAGACAATTTCGGGTTGCCGGATAACCGTGTCTCCCTGCTGCCGGGCGGTGTGCGCCTTCCTGAACCTATGCAGGCAGATGAGCGTGCTAAGGTTCGCAAAAGCCTGGGGTGGCACGGTCCGGTGATCGTTACTTTGCGCAACCTTGTTCCTCGCACAGGCGTTGATATGTTGGTGCAGGCGGCATCCATGTTGAGCCATGAAATGCCGGATGTCCGCTGGTGTGTGATGGGTGCGGGGGGGCTGCTTGCGCCGCTAAAATGCCTGGCCGGGGAGCTTGGCGTAGATGATCGCGTGGAGTTTACAGGATTTCTGCCGGAAGAAGAGGTGATGCAACGCATGCAGGCAGCCGATGCGTTTATGCTGCCTACGAGGTCTCTGGAAGGCTTTGGTCTTGTCACCATCGAGGCTAATGCATGCGGGTTACCTGTAGTTGCCACACCAGTAGGCGCCAATCCTGAGGTCGTCAGTTCCATTCCATACAATGTTGTTGCAGATACTGCTACTCCTTTGGCTTTGGCTTGTTCGACTCGGGAGGTTCTTGAAATGAAGGTGGATCATTCGAGGCGTGCATCCGAACTGCGTTCCCAGGTAGCTCGGCTTTATGCGTGGTCCAAACACGACCAGGCCTTCCTAAATCTTGTCGAGGCAATACCCGGAAATGCAGGGGCCTGACTGTCCTTACTGCGCTACGATTTCCTCCCCGGCTTTTTCGCGTGGGGAGCGGCTGTTCTACAGATGTCCGGATTGCGGGGTAGTTTTTGCATATCCATCAAGAAACATCCAGTACGGCGATTATGCAGATCGCTACCCGCGTGAATGGCGCGGTAAGAAGCGCCACGCAGTGTATTCAAAGGCTATTTCGCTCCTCGATTCCTCAAAGCCCGGAAGACTGCTTGATGTCGGATGTGGTGGAGGCGCACTTATGGCTCAGGCAGCCGTATTGGGCTGGGACGTATGGGGAGTCGATCCTGCTCTGGCAAATAGCACCTTGAGAGAGCCATCCGTGAGTAAACATATGGTCGAGAGCATGGATCAGCTGTCTGCAGGGTCATTTGATGCCGTACTAATGATCAATGTACTGGATCAGGTAGAGCATCCTTGGCAACTGCTTGCTGATGCATCCAAGCGCATGAGCAAGGGCGGAACCCTCATTATTCGCGTGCCGAATGCCCGTCTTCACAGGATCATCCATCAGGTTGCTTCAAAATTGCCTGTAAGGGTGAGATCGCATCTCGATTCGATGTTAATCACTCATGACTACGGCTTGGAACCATTTTTCCTTAATCGTATGCTTGCAGATGCCGGGCTTGGGGATGTCAAATTTCACTCTTCGAGCCTGAGTAAAGAGGGTGTTTACGACACAAAAGAACGTTGCCGGTTTTGCAAGTATTGTGTCGGCGTTCTGGTGAGTATGTTTTCCTTGGTGGGCGTGGGGCATATGGTTTCCCCTTCACTGTTTGTTGTAGCGAGGAAGAGCTAAGCACATGAAAATCCTGCATCTGATTACCCGGATGGATCGTGGTGGTTCGGCAGTCAATACGCTGCTGTCGGCAAGGGGGCAATTGCAGGCCGGCCATGAGGTTGTTCTGGCTATGGGGCCGAGTGTGGAGTCTGAAATGGGTTCGGAGGAGGGCCTGGCTACGGAGAAATCGCTTGCGCAGTTCACTCTGGCAGGCGGCGTGGTTCAAATATTGCCAACACTGTTCCGGCGACCATCTCCCATCCATGATCTGCGCGCCTTCTTTCAAATCCGCAAGCTGCTTTCCGGGAAATTCGATGTTGTTCACACGCATACATCCAAGGCCGGGGCCTTGGGACGTCTGGCGGCATGGAAGAAAGCCGGAGCGGTTGTGCATACGCCGCACGGGCATATTTTTCATGGGTATTACGGGCGGCTGGCAACAGGATTCTTCATCCTGGCCGAGCGTTTTCTGGCACGGCGATGTCATGCGCTGGTGGCGCTGACCCCGCAGGAACGAGATGATCACCTCGCCCTGAAAATTGGTAATGCCACCCAGTGGCATGTTGTGCACAGCGGCGTGGATGTTGAAGATATTATTAGTCAGTCCCACGCAAGAAGCGATGGCAGGAAGGCATGGCAGGCGGTAAGTGTCGGGCGTCTGGTGGCGATCAAGGGCATGGATCGCTTGCTTCATGCCTGGCGTGAGGTTGTGAACAGGGATGAAAACGCCCGGCTGGCCATTATTGGCGACGGGCCGGAGCTTTTCGACCTGCAATCACTGGCTGACCATCTGAATATCCGGGACCAAGTGCATTTTACAGGCTGGGCGAACCCCTTGCCGTTTTTGCAGTCGGCAGATTGTTTTGTGCTATTATCCCGTAACGAGGGAATGGGCAGGGTCGTTGTGGAGGCCATGGCCGCTGGTCTGCCGTGCATTGTGGCCGATGTTTGCGGTTTGCGTGAACTTGTGGACGATCGTGTTGGCGCGCGTGTTAATGCGGATTGTCCTGATGAAGTTGCAGATGCCCTGCTTCAATCCCGGCCTTCCATTGTGTCTGAAGCTGCACGCAACAGGGCTCGATCCTACTCTGTCGAGGCGATGGTGGATAAATTGCTACGATTATATGAGGGGTTGCTTAAGCATGCATAAGTTCTTGCCGTTTCTATTAATTGCAGTGTGGATACAGACCGTTCCGGCTGCGGCAGAGGCTCTGGACCAGCCTCTTCGAGCTGTGATTGATGTCCGATCCACGCATTCGGATGGCAAACATGGTATGCGTGAGCTGGCCATCATGGCGCAGAAGCGCGGCATCCAGGTGCTGGCTTATACCGAGCATGATCGAACCGGCATCCGCTTTGGATTGGAGCCGGCGCCCCAGATACTGGGCTATACATATGAAAGACCTTCACTGTACACCACGGGGCTTGACGCTTTTTTTGATGGCTTGAAGCAAGTGCGTTCCACAATTCCGAAGATGACACTGTTTGCAGGTACGGAGTCTACGCCTTCGTACTACTGGACTGGCATGCCCATCAGTGGTCTGTCCTGGGATGAAATTACCACCAAGGCTCTGAAGGGTTTGACCCTGCATGAAGCAGACAGGCATTTCATCACTCTTGGCATAGAAACACCGGAACAGGTGGAAGCCCTGCCCAGCTATGATTTGCGGAATGTGCGTCAGCATCCATGGTTTTCCCTGGCCGTATGGGCATCGCTTGCGTTGTTGTCTGTACTGTTGCTGCTGGTTTTTCGCCGAAAGCGCATTCCCTTACTGATCTTATTGGGCTCATGCGCCGCCTTCTCTTTTGCCTGGCTGGACAAAGCGGAGATTGATCCTGATGTAGATTTTATTGAGAGCGCACGTGAGCAGGGATTGTTTGTTGTCTGGACGCACCCCGGCACGCTTTCCGGTGTGCGTTCAGGGTCCATGGATGTGCAGCTTAGTACCCTGCCTTACAGTTTACGCGCCTTTCAGGATCCGACGGCGGATGCCTTTGCAGCAAAATACGGAGATACGGACAGCAACACCGTGCCCGGAGGTTTGTGGGATCGTTACCTCATGGGATACATGAAAGGCGAGCATGAACGTCCGATCTGGGCCGTTGCAGCCGGAGACTTTCATTTTGAAGGCATGGCCAACGAATCTCTCGGCAATTATCCCATGGATGTATGGGCCGGGGGGCGCAGTCCGGAAGTCGTACTGGAGGCAATGAAGAAGGGCCATATGGTGGCCTGGCATATGCCCGGAGACCGGAATATCGGAGCTAAAAAGCTTCATCTGCAAGACATGACAGGCACACGGCTTATTCCCGGCGATGAGAAAAAGGTGGTTTCCCAGGTCATTTTGCATATGGAGCTGGTTGACTTGACGCCATCTCAGACGTCGGCAGCACCATTCAGTCTGAAAGCCGAGGTGGTTGTGGATGGCAAGGTCGTGGTTCGGTCACAGGTGAGTCTGCAGACCCCCATGCAGGAGATTTTACAGCTTGCCCCGGGCCCGCATGTGATCCGCGTGCGCAGCGGCCAGATGGAGGCAAACCCCTTCCTGGTACATGTATTCTCTTACTAACGAAAGTCTAATGCAAAAAGCACAAGATATTTTACCACAAAGGCACAAAGTCACGAAGAATATGGAAAAACAGGACGGATTGATTCATATTGTCTTTACGCTTTGTGTCTTAGTGCCTTTGTGGTTCAATCTTTTCCTGTTTGATTCCGGCTTTGCAGGGTTAGGCTAATGCTGGCCACGATACATCAGCCAAACTACCTGCCCTGGCCCGGGTTTTTTCACAAATGGATGTCGGCCGATGCCTTTGTTATTCTGGATACGGTGCAGTTCCACAAAAATGACTGGCAAAACCGTAACCGCATTAAAACAGCAAACGGCGCACAGTGGCTAACTGTGCCGGTGCACTATCGCTTTCCCGCCCATATCAATGAAGTCGGGATTGTAGAAGGTACTTGGCTGCGAAAGCAGTCAGCGGCTCTGGAACAGGCTTATGGCAAGGCGCCCTATTTCCAGTATTACTGGACGGATATCCATTCTACCATGATGCGGCCGTGGCAGAGGCTGAGTGATATGAATGTCGCCCTGATTCATCTGCTTGGCGGCATGCTTGAGTGTGTCGCGCCTTTGCATCTCGCCTCTCAAATGCAGACATCGGATTCCGACCCGACCGACCGGCTGATTGGACTGTGCAGGGAAATTGGGGCAACCGGTTACCTTGCCGGCATTGATGGCAAAAAGTACATGCAAACAGGGAAATTCTCCGAGGCCGGTATCGATGTGTGCTATCAGGATGTGGCCGCACCGGTCTATGATCAGTTGTACGGAGAGTTTGTTTCACACTTGTCGGTTGTGGATTTGCTGTTTAACGTCGGTCCTGAGGCGCCGGATGTGATCCGGCAGATGGGAGGAGTGATTCGATGAATACAATTCTTGCTTTGGCTGCTCATCCGGATGATGTGGAAATCGGCTGTGGCGGTACGCTGGCGGCATATGCCGGCAAGGGGGTGGACATCCATGTGTTTGTGGCGACAGACGGAGCCAAAGGCGGCGAGGGGAAAGTGCGCCGCGCCGAGCAGGAGGCCTCTGCCCGTATTCTTGGCGTCAGCAAAGTTCACTGGGGCGGCTTCAACGATACGGAGCTGCCTACCGTGGCGGACAAGCTCATTGAGTGTATTGAGAGCCTGGTAGCGGCGCTTGGGCCGGACATGGTGTTTGTGAATCATTATGTGGATACGCATCAGGATCACCGCATATTGTCCCGTGCAGCGCATTCGGCCACAAGATTTGTACCAAACATTCTGGCTTATGAAACGCCAACCAGCAACGAGTTCGATCCGAGCGTGTTTATGGATATCAGCACAACCATGGAGAAAAAGCGGCAGGCCCTGCAGGCGCACGCCTCACAGGTAGAGCGTACGAATATCCAGGGGATGAATGTGCTGGATATCGCCGAATCCACGGCGCATTTCAGGGGGCTGCATGGTCGCCTGAACAGCGCCGAGGCCTTTGTTCCTATTCGCATGCAGCTTTGAAAACAAGCCACAGAGACAAAAAGGCAGTTCTGCCGTTTGGACGCACGCAAGGGAGCCCGCAGGGTGAGGGGCAGACCGCCCCGAATCACACAGGGATAAAGGGAATGTGTTCATTGGATTGGCGCGGCCTGGTTCGCAGGCCGGAGCATTCAAAGGCTGGCGGTTTTCCATCTCAGGAAAATAACATCCAGCTTCTCTGTGCTTTTGTGTCTCCGTGGTGTTTTTCTTGATCCCGCATTCCCGTCCACGCTTCGGCAAACATTTTTCGGAAGCCGTATTGCGGATCCTTGATTCGGGGCATGTGGCCATGGGCGATGAGGCACAGACTTTGGAGAGTGAGGTGGCCGCCCGTTTGCAGCAGCCATTTGCAGCAGCGCTTGATTCCGGCGCCAGCGCCTTGATGCTGGCTGTTCATGCCTTAAAGGGCGGGCGCGATAAGTTCATGGTGGGCATCCCGGCCTACGCCTGTAGCGCCGTGCTGCATGCCGTGCGTGCGGCGGGCGCTACGCCGGTATGCATGGATTGCGCCGATGACCTCAGGCTGGACCGCAAGCGCGCCCTGGCGGTGGCGGATGGCCTGAATGCCGTGGTTCTGGTGCACCCTTTTGGGTTGGTTGAGACACTGGTGACCGAATCATGGCCCTGCCCGGTGATTGAGGATATCGCCCAGTCAGCCGGCGGTTGTCTGGATGGCCGGCCATTGGGCGGCTTTGGCGATGTCGTTGTGGCCTCTTTTTATGCGACCAAGCCATGGGGCGGCGCCATGGGCGGCATGGTTTTGAGCCGGGATGAGGGTCTTAATTCTGAGGTTCTGGCTATGCGCAATGCCGATAGTGCAAACGTGCATCCTGTCTACGCGGGCAATCACCAGTTGTCCGATATGCACGCAGCCATGGCCCGAGCGCGCCTGGCCATAGCGGATAAGGAGCGGGAAGAGAGAATGAAATTTGCCGATGAGTTTGATAACTGGTTTGAGGGCAAGGAAGCCCGGCCTGTTATGCGATTGCCTGAGGGTAATCACTATCGCTATATCGTTCGCACCAAAGGATGTGCTGCCAGTGTGATTGAAGCATTGCGGGCCAGGGGCGTCAAAGCCTGCCGTCCGGTGCAGGCGCCACTTTCCATGCAGCTTGGCGATACAGGTTGTAAAGGTGCGGAGCAAGCCTGGCGGGACTGTGTGTCGTTGCCGCTGTTGGCCGACTTCAGTGATGCGGAATTAGATCAGATGCAGCAGGCGGTGCGGACATGCCTGTGAAGGATGCCATCTGGCTGCGCTCTGCCGCTCTTCTCACAGGGCTGTTGATCGCCATTCCATGGACCGATAGCAATATGTTTGCAGAGAGCCTCAGGATGGTGATGTCTGCCGGGCTGATCTGCTTTGCCGTGATGCCCTGGATTATCCGCCTGGCCGCGAGATTGGGCGCCATGGATATTCCCAGCGAACGGCGAGTTCACGGCCAGCCGACGCCACGGCTTGGTGGGGTAGCTGTTTTGCTGGCCGTTAACCTGACGCTCTTCCTGAATTTTAATTATTCCCTGGCTCTGAAGGGCGTGTGCATCTCGGCCATCTGCGTCGCTCTTATCAGCTTGTTTGATGATGTGCGTGGAGTAAGCGCCAGCAGGAAGCTGCTGGTTCAGGTTCTGGCATGCGGCCTGATGATGGCCTTTGGCGTACACATTGAGCTGGCCCCTGAAACCTGGTGGGGCTACTCGATAGAATTCGTCGTGACCCTTCTATGGATGGTCGGTATTACCAACGCCTTCAATTTTCTCGATGGCATCAATGGCCTTGCGGCCGCATTGGCGGCGGTGGTTTGCGTCCTGATGGGTATGCTGGCTTTGCTTACGGGACAGGGTTACATGTTGTTGCTGTGTCTGGCTGTAGCAGGCGGCGCCATCGGTTTTCTGCCTGACAACGCACGCTATAAAAGGCCCGCCCGAATCTTTCTCGGGGATTCCGGCAGCACGTATCTCGGCTGGATGATGGCGGGTATTGCGGTGATGGGGGACTGGTCTTCGGAAGGGCCGATCAAGGCATTTTCGGCTCCGGTGCTGATCTTCTCGGTGATGATCTTTGACATGATTTACACGACGGTCGCTCGAGTTGCGCGCGGCGATGTCAAAAGCGTGCGTGAATGGATTGACTATGTTGGCCGCGATCACCTGCATCACCGTTTTCTGATGCTGGGCTATGAGCCTGCCTATGTTGTGGGAGCGATTGTGGCGCTCTGCCTGGTAACGGGACTGGCTGCTCTGGCTCTGGTGATTGAGCCTGGTCAGGTGATGTGGATGCTGCTTGCTCAGGCCGTGGTGATCTATGCGGCAGTCAGTGCTGTGATGATTCATGCCTTCAGGCAAAGGTCGAATGGCCGATAGCCAGTCGCTGCTGCAGCGTTGGCGGCAGCTGAAAGATGAGCTTGAATCTACGCATACGCGCCTGATTGCTGTTTCAAAGTATGCGCCGGATGCGGCGGTTGCGTGTCTGGCGGGCGCCGGGCAGCGGGACTTTGCCGAATCAAGGCCGCAATCTCTGCGCGACCGTGCGCAACAGTTTCCAGACCTCTTTTGGCACATGATCGGGCCTGTGCAGAAGAACAAGGCCAGGTATGTCGGCCGCCATGTCGGCATGTGGCATTCGGTCGAGGATGCCGAGACTGCTGCCGCCGTTGCCAGACACGTCAGGGGTCGTCGGTTACCTGTCCTGTTGCAGGTCAATGTGGGTGACTTGCCGCATCAGCATGGCGTTTTGCCCGAAAATCTCCCTGTTTTATATGAGCAGGTTTCATGCATCCCTGAGCTCGAGATCACGGGCTTGATGTGCATGGCGCCCAGGGGAAGCGATGCGCGCAGGTGTTTCAGCGCATTGCGGTGCTTGCGGGATGGGTTGGCTGATGGGAGCCTTGGCGGGCTTTCCATGGGGATGAGTGGCGATTTCCGTATCGCTGTTGAGGAAGGGGCGACCATGGTGCGCCTGGGTTCGGTATTGTTCGGGCTTGGGAACATTGAGTGAAGAGGCTGTTAATGTTAACTTACCCTAACCCTGCGAAGCTGGAACCAAACAGGAAAAGATTGAACCACAAAGGCACCAAGACACAAAGCGTAAAGGCATATGAATCCACTTTTTGTGCGGCCTGTCTGCCGTCAGGCATGCATGCAGAGACATCTGTGGACAAAAAGGGGACAGTGTCACTTTTTCGTTCCGAAGAAAGTAAACTGTCCCCTTTCTTCTTTCTTTCTTGCTCTGCTCTGAATCAATCCGTCCTGTTTTTCTATATTCTTCGTGACTTTGTGCCTTTGTGGTAAAATATCTTGTGCTTTTTGCATTAGATTTCGTTAGTAAGCGACTAAAGGACTAACCATGAAAAAGCTCAACATTGCCTTTATTGGCGCTGGCAATATGACCGAGGCGCTGGTCGCAGGTCTCATCCGGGCCGGACATGCTGTAAATCACCTGCACGTGTCGGATATAAATGCTGCCCGTTTGCAATACATGCAGGCCAGTTACGATGTCCACATCGAAGCTGATAACGGTAAGCTGGCCGAACAGGCCGATGTGCTGGTGCTGGCGGTAAAACCCCAGCAGGTTGCAAAGGTGTTATCCGGCCTGGGCTTATGCATCAAGGATGATGCAACGCTGATCAGTATTGCCGCCGGAGTCAGCAGTCAGACTTTGAAAGAAGCGCTGGCGGAGGAAGTAGACTGGGTTCGTGTCATGCCGAATACGCCATGTCTGGTTGGCGCAGGCATGTCGGTGCTGTTCAGCAAGGCGAGCGAGGAGCATAGGAAGCGGGCCGAATATGTGCTTGGTTGCGCCGGGGAAACGGCATGGGTGGAAGATGAAGGCATGTTGCACGCTGTGACGGCTGTGTCGGGAAGCGGGCCTGCCTATTACTTTTTACTGGCGGAGCTTGTGCAGGCGGCGGCGGAGACGCTGGGTCTTCCCAGGGAGTTGGCTGGCAGGCTGGCGACGCAAACGGCGGTTGGCGCCGGCCGCATGCTGGTCGAAAGCGGCAGGTCTGCTGCCGAACTCAGGCATCAGGTGACCAGCCCGGGGGGTACGACACAGGCAGCCCTTGATGTCATGTATGAACAGGGTCTTCCCGGCGCCATACGCAAGGGGATATTGGCCGCCCAGAAGTGTTCCAAGGCCCTGGCAAGGAAGTAAGGAGAGAACATGTTTGTACTCGGATACTTTCTCCAGGCCCTGGCCATGCTGGTGCATTTTGTGCTGGTCGCCGTCATGATCATTGTGATTGCCCGGGCCGTACTCTCCTGGGTGTCGCCCGATCCGTATAACCCCATCGTGCGGGCTATTATCCAGATGTCTGAGCCGCTGTTGTATCCGGTGCGCCGTTATGTCCCAGGCTTTGGTGGTGTGGATCTCTCGCCCATGCTGGTCATATTTGCCGCGCTCTTTCTCGACAGCTTTCTGGTTCCAAGCCTGCAACGCATTGCAGTCAGCCTGATTGCGTGAATCAGACTGGGTTTGCAGCCGCCGTCAAACAGACTGAAGGCGGTATCTATCTGAATGTTCATACCCAGCC
The DNA here is from genome assembly GCA_003228735.1 of Zetaproteobacteria bacterium. Classification (GTDB taxonomy): domain Bacteria; phylum Pseudomonadota; class Zetaproteobacteria; order Mariprofundales; family Mariprofundaceae; genus SZUA-181. Next base: position 5,058 of record QIFG01000076.1, on the reverse strand, counting down.
GGGCGCAAAAAAAGAACAGCTTCGCGGCCTGCATGGGGATGCGGTTAAAATTGCCGTGCATGAAGCGGCGCAAGACGGCAAGGCCAATCAGGCTCTGGTGGCGTTCATAGCGAAAGGATTGTCGTTGTCCAGGCAGCAAGTCCGGATCGTGGGTGGCCACACGTCGCGGGCAAAGCGTGTTTTTGTCCATGGTGATGCGCGTGTGTTAATGCGGCGCCTTGAAGACTGGATGTCGCATGCTTGAGCGCATACTTGAAAAGCCGGTGCCCTGGCTGTTGCTCATTTGCGCCGTGAATTTCCTGTTCATGCTGAATGGTAATTCCCTGTGGGATGTGGACGAGCCCAATAACGCCGTATGCGCCCGCGAGATGCTGGAGGCGGGCAACTGGTGGGTGCCGGTATTCAACGGCGATCTCAGGTTCGACAAACCGATTCTGCTGTACTGGTTGATGATGCCTGCCTTTTCACTGTTTGGCGTAAATGAATTCGCGGCCCGGCTGCCATCGGCGCTTTCGATGACGGCGCTGACTTTCATCATCTTTCATTTCGGCAGCAGGCTTGTGAGTGCAAGGGCTGGAGCCTATGCCGCTCTGATATTCGCCACCACGCTGCACATTGTGGTGATTGGCCGGGCGGCTACGCCCGATCCGGTTTTCATGCTGTGCATATGCTTTGCGATGCTCGCCCTGTTTTGCGTCTACTGGGAAAGACCGGATTCTCCCCGTCTGCTGTATGCTGCCTACGTGGCCATTGGATTCGGTGTGCTGGCGAAGGGGCCTGTGGCCGTGTTGATGCCGGGATTGGTGTTCCTCTCCTTTTTGCTGCTGGCGGGAAAGTGGCGGGATATTATGTGGTTCAGGCCCTTGCGCGGCCTGCTGATCATACTGGCCGTGGCACTGCCCTGGTATATCGCCGTAGGTGTATTAACCGATGGCGCCTGGCTGGAAGGCTTTATCCTGCACCACAACATCGACCGCTTCTCCGAGCCACTGCAAGGCCATAGGGGATTCCCTGGCCTTTATCTTCTTTCACTATTTCTGGGGGCATTCCCATGGAGCGGGCTGCTGCTGTCGGCGCTGATCTTCGGCGCCTGGCGTTTGACCGAGTTGCGGACTGAGCCGCTGCGCCTGTTCCTGTTGTGCTGGATTGGTGCGTTTGTACTTTTTTTCAGTATCGCCCGTACCCAGTTGCCGAACTACATCCTGCCGGTTTTTCCCGCTGTAGCCTTGTTGATGGGTTCATGGTTGTGTGAAGCCGAGTCAAAATGGGCAGGCCGTTGGCTTTTATCGGTTGCTTTGGCCTTGTCCGTGTCGCTGGCTATTGGGGCGGGGATTGGCTTGCAGTTCCAGTGGCCGGGGGAATGGGTTTTTGCCGCAAGCTTTCTGCCGGTTGTTGCTGTGGCTGGCTGGTTGCTTTTCAGTCAGAAGTGGACATGCGTGCCGGCAATTGGACTGGCGATGACGGTTTGTGTGGCGCTGCTGGCCGGCTGGGCGGCGCCTGCCTTTGAGGCGCACAAGGCAGCTCCGCGTTTGGCACAGAAGGCGAATGAGGCCGGCTTTGATGGCAACCAGTTGGCGACATACCGCTATTTCCAGCCGTCGCTGTTATTCTATCATGGCGGCAGGTTGCCGCAGCTTGGCAGCATGGCTGATGTATCGGCCTGGCTGAAGGATGGAAAGGCCGTGGTTATGCCGGAGAATACGATGGATGAACTTCCTGCCAGGATGCGCGCGCGGCTGGTTGTGCATGAGCAGGTATACGGTCTGTATGCCCGCAAGCAGCTGATGCTGTTAAGCTTGGCGGCGGCGGAGGATGAAGCATGGACAAGCCCGTAATTTCCGTTGTTGTGCCGTTGTACTGTGAACAGGACAATGTGCCGTTACTGGTGGAGCAAACTGCCGCGGCGCTTGCCGGGCTGGATTACGAGCTTATTCTGGTAGATGACGGTTCCGAAGACGCCACCTTTGAAAGAATCGAGGCGGCAACCAGATCCAATCCTCACGTCACAGGCATCCAGTTAAGGCGGAATTTTGGCCAGACCGCAGCCATGAGTGCCGGCTTTGAGGCTGCCCGCGGCGAATACATCGCTTATATGGACGGTGACCTGCAAATGGACCCTGCAGATATTCCACGGTTGCTTGAGCGCCTGCAGCGGGATGATCTGGATCTGGTCAACGGCTGGCGCAAGGATCGCAAGGATGCCGGCCTGTCCCGCAAGTTTCCTTCAAGGGTGGCCAATGCACTGATCCGTTTGTCTACAGGCGTTTTTCTGCACGATTACGGCTGTCCAATGAAACTGATGCGGGCCAAGGTGGCCAAGAATCTCCGGCTCTATGGGGAGCAGCATCGCTTCCTGCCGGCCCTGGCGGCGCTATTCGGCAGCCGCATCGGCGAGGAAGCGGTTGCGCATCACCCGCGCCGCTTTGGCGCAAGCAAGTATGGTATTGGCCGTACGCTTCGCGTTCTCGTTGATCTGTTGCTGGTATTGTTTTTCCAGCGTTTCACGGATCGCCCGCTGCAACTGTTCGGGCCGATTGGTCTGGTCAGCTTCTTTTCGGGGGTTGCGATTGATCTGTGGCTGAGCGTCGAGAAACTTGCATTCGGCGCCGAACTTGCGGGCCGTCCCATGCTGCAGTTTGGATCGCTGCTGATTGTCAGCGGCCTGTTGTTGTTCGGCATCGGCCTGATCCTGGAAATGCAGGCGCGCACTTATTATGCGGCCGCAGGAAGGCAGCACTATCATATCCGCCGCCGGATTGATGCGGGCAAGAATAAGACAGCCAAACCGTAAGCTCTATTGTCTGACGTAAGTAGTTATTCCTGGCCAAGCATAAATCGGATGCTAACAGAGAGAGTTTTTTGCAACTTATAATTAAACTGCTGATTTCTGCTGCCGTACTGACCTGGCTTGTGACCCAGCTTGATCTGGAAGCTACCTGGCAGCGCCTGCAGCAGGTAAATGCCGGTTGGGTGGCTTTGGCCTGTTTGTGTATGTTTTTCGGGCAGTTTCTGTGTGCCATTCGCTGGACCTGGCTGGCGCGCGGCCTTGGCATGACGGTGCATCTGGCCCGCAAGGTTCAGCTTTATTTTCTGGGGATTTTCCTGAGCCTGTTTCTGCCATCGATCGTGGGCGGGGATGCGGCGCGCGCCTATCTTCTGGCGAAGCCTCGAAACGGTCAGGGGTGGAATGCGGCGGCCAGTGTGATTCTGGAGCGAGTTAACGGCGTTTGTGCCCTGACGTTATTAGCCAGTGCCTGCATGCTGGCGATTGATTTGCCCGATGTGTGGTTGGTTATCTGGTTGGCAGCCGTGGCCATGTTGTGGCTGGCCATACTCACTTACGGATGCTGGGCGCCCCGTTTGCCGCGAGCATTTTCCTCCTGGAAGGCATTGCCCATCAGTACGCCGCCATTTCACGCGGCATGGTGGCGAAGTATGCCAATTTCCCTCGTGTTTCAGGTGCTTGTCGTGCAGGCGCATGTGCTGCTGGCCCTGTCCGTTGGGCTGGAATTAAGCTGGCCGACACTGGGTTTTATCGTTGGTCTGGTGGGCCTTGCTTCGGCCGTTCCTATTTCGTTCAATGGCTTTGGAATCCGTGAAACCGGTTATGTGGGTTTGGCGGTTTATTTTGACGGCAGCAGTGATGCCGCAGCAGCCATGGCGGCTCTGTGGGTAGTGGTTCTTGTGATTGTGGCAATCCCCGGGAGTATCGTCTTGTGGCGCCTTGGCGGCACAAAGGCGCTAAAGAAAACCGGCCCTAAATCAGTTTCCTAGGTTTTCCTCTATGCGTGTCATGGTTTGCGCAACTCTTTTCCGCATATCTTCCTTGAGCGCCAATAGTGTCGGAGCATGTATCTGGCCTATGGCATGCATGGCTTCATTATCAATGAGCAGCAAATCCAGATCGCTGGTGGCGGTGGTGGAATAGGGCGCCTTCGCCTGATCGTGGCTTCCCATTTCCCCGATCAAATCATTGGCGCGCCGGATTTCCAGCAGTACATTATGGCCGGATTCCGACACATAGCTGATTTCCGCTTTACCGGAAAGAATGAAGTGCATGCCCTGGTGTTTGTCCCCTTGTGCGCAGATGGACTCACCCAGAGCATAGCTTTGAATATGAAGCAAACTAGCAAGCTTCAGGCGTTGTTCGGCTGAGAGTTGTTGAAACACCGGGTGGGTAAAAAAGAAGCTGTCCAGCAAACGTTCACGGAGCAACTGGCTCAGGCGTATGTTGAATTCCCCATCCACTTCCAGCACCTGCAGAATTGAGGCTCCATCCACACGGATTGCCTGGCAGAATTCCTCCGTATGGACTGATGTGTAACGTGGCTTGCCGTGCAGAACGCCGAATTCACCCAGAATACTTCCCTCTCCCATGTAGGTGATTTGCTTGGGTTGGTCGCGCACACGTTTGCTGATGGCAAGCTTGCCGCTACGGATGAAATACAGACTGTTGGCGGCATCGCCTTCCTGTATGACATTGATGCCGGCGGAGATGTACATGACGCGAGCGGTCTTATTGAGGATTTGCAGGTGTACCGGCGACATGCCGGCCAGGATGGGAAAGCACTCGGCATCAAGCAGAGCCGCATGCTCATGCGGTTGTTGTTGCAGTTCCATCAGGGTCGGGTCGGTAGACATGGCAAGCCTATTATAGCGAGTGAATCCGGATTCAAGAAATTTCAAACCGGCGTGGATAGAGGGTCAGATTTTCGCACCCGCCTTCCCGCACGACAACAACGTCTTCCAGACGTACACCGCCCAAGTCCGGATAATACAATCCAGGCTCAACGGTTACGACATGGCCTGCCTGCAACTGTGATTTCTGCGTTGATATACGGGGATTCTCGTGGATGTCCAGGCCAAGGCCGTGACCGGCGCCATGAAAAAAGCCCACCTGTTTCCCGTTTTTTGTTCCCGTAGGGAATCCCCTGTTCTCAAAATGTGTGAGAATGGTTTTGTGCACATCGGCGCCGTTGACTCCGGCGGCAACCATGTTCAGGCCGATATCCTGTCCTTCGCGCACCGTCCGGTAGAGTTTCTTCAAGGCAGGCGAAG